>NZ_JBBOXC010000004.1:0-8211 GCF_038007365.1 Bacillus sp. FSL R9-9492 | reverse complement strand
GACGTAACCCTATACTTATTTTGACACTAACGTATCAAAATCGATAGGGGTCTGCGACGCTTTTCGGCGTTGCCGAGCCATGCTTAGCATGGCAAAAACAAACCTTGGGCTTTGCCCAAACCCACTGGGGAACTCTTCCCCAGACCCCCTCTATCCAACTCCCCAACCCCTCAATCCTTGAGGGGCTCCCTCGCCGGTTGGCAGGAACAAACGGTAGTTTGTTCAGTGCCAAGAGGGTTCGGGTGTAGTCCAGTTGGTCAAGTCAAATACTCCCTTCGCTTCACTAGGTCCGTTTTGATTGACCAACATACACATCGGCTTCTACCTAAATTCAATTTATAAAGGTACATGCTTTAACCAAATCTATTAATCTAACATACTATGTAAAAGCGACTTTAAATCTATGAAAAAGTTGCTAAGGAGGCGAATATAAAATGGCATCATTTGAAATTGGAGCAAGATCTCTTTTCAATTTTCGAAACGAACGCTTTTTCTTATTAGTTGAAGATGAAATTACAATTCCAGATAAAGGTGTAGAAATTGATCCGGTTAATATCTACGAAATTGACGAGCAAACTTTCGATTTTATCAGAGATGAAGGAGATACACCTGTAGTTGTACCAGTTGCTACACTTCCAACTTTACAACCTGGATTTAAATTAGAACGAAAATGTGTTTTTACAGTCGATAATTCATACTGGGCAATCTATGATTTAGAAGATGGAACTGATGAAAATGTTATATTAATCATCAGTGCAGCTTTATTTAACTCATTGAAAAATTCTGGTGTTCGTGAATGTGTACCTCAAAATTTCATTTAATAAATTGGTTAGAACGAAAACCTATAAATCCAATAATTTTGTTTAAAAACATCATCTCTTCGTTTTTTAAATAATTATTCTAAATAAGATATAACCAATTTTCTTGAATACTCTTTGAAAAAATTGGCCCTTCGTAGTTTTCTATGGGGGGGCAATTCGTTATATAAAAAAGTTTTTTAATTATTAGCGTTTTAAGTGTATTCACCCTTGTTTTTAGTCTGTTGGGCTTGGCAAAAGTCTTTAATAAATCAAAAAAGAATCCTAAATAATTAAGACTCTTTTTTGATTTATTATCGAATGTAAACTTTTCAATATTAGTTTACATTCAAATCCCCTAAAACGTTGACTTCACACCAAATCCTCTGATATCCTCAAAATACGCATCAAAAGTATACATTCAAAATACTATAAATAAAGAGGTCGAAAATCCATGAACAAAAAACCACATCTCATTGATGTCCAACCCATCCGTAGCAAAGAACAAATTGAAGATATGAAATGGGCTCTTAAACGTCATTGTTCCGAAAGAGACTATATTCTCTTTCTTGTTGGAATTCATACCGGACTACGCGTGAGTGATCTACTCCAACTCGAAACACAAACCATAATAAAACTAAAACGAAAAAAGAGAAAAGAATTCAAGATCAAAGAGGGAAAAACGAAGAAAGAACGCATGATTAATCTTACCTCTATTTTTGATGAAGTATACTCTTATGCCCAAACACTAGAAAGTACCTGGTTATTCCCTTCTCGAAAAGGAGAGCAACCCATTAGTAAAATCCAGGCTTATCGACAATTGCAAAAAGCCGGAGATTTTGCCGGTGTAGAATCCATTGGTACTCATACCATGCGCAAAACCTTCGGTTATTGGTTCTATAAACAAACAAAAGATGTAGCCATGTTGCAAGAAATATTGAATCACAGCACACCACAAGTTACACTCAAATATATTGGAATCAATAAAGAAGAAAAAGATAATATTCTTGATATGTTTCAAATTTAATTAACTAATATATTTATAATTTATTAAGGAGTACACATATATGAACAAGAAAAGAAAAAAGATACTTATTACTTTAATTTTATTTTTCATAATCTCCATTATTTTTTGGCTTATAGCTACCATTTCACTAATTCATTCTCTGATACTCTTACTTATTATTTTTACTCTAACAATATATACATCCATAAATGATTGGAAAAAGAATCATAATGATAGCATTTTGTCTATTGTAGCCTCTGTATTTATTTTACTATGTATTATCACCCAATTATATATTCTATATCCTGTCAATTAACCATAATCCCACTTATCAGTAGCAAACAAAAAAACTCACTCCTTGTTATATAGAAGTGAGCCTTTTTGTTTATTTATTAAATAAACGATTCCAAAAAGAATTTTTTTGTTTTGTAATGGCAAGCTGTTGAATACTTCGTATATTTTCCATCAACATTTTATCTCTTTCATTTGCTCGGTTTTCTTGTCGAGTAAGTTGATGTTCCATACGTTCTAGAATTTCTCTATCACTTTTTCGTTCCTTCTCCATCTCTTCAATTTTTTCTAATAGGTGTCTATTAAGTTTGTCTTGCTCTTTTATATAATCTATTAAACTTTGTATAGATTCATTTGTCATAGAAGTTAGAGAACGGCTAGAAGAGTGGGTTTCGCTTTTAAATTCTTGTTGTATTTCTTGGAGAGCGTCCCCCGTTCTTGATGAAGAGCGGTTTCCTTCACGCTTAGATATAATAACTTTTGCAGCTTGTTCTAAGTTGAATTTTTGCTCTTGTACTAAACTTTTAAATAGTATAAGTGTATCTTGATCATAGTGAGTATAATAGCGAGTACCATCATCATTTTTTTCCCAATAATATCCGTTCTTTTCTAGCGCGGCAGCCCACTTTCTTAAAGTACTTACCCCAATATTTAATCGTTCACTCATTTCTTTATTTAACAAGACATATTCATATTCTTTCAAGCTATCACCTCACTCTTTAGAATATCATAAATTTTCTTGTGGGCGCTCGTTCACCCGCTCTTCAATGATTAATTCGAGAATTTAAGAGGATTCCCTTTGATTTTAAAATTGGCCGGAGTAGAACACAGTAAATCAACTATCTTTTTTATACAAGATTTTATACATTTTTTTGTACTAATACAGGATATTCGTAAACCTGAAAAAACTTAGTATTTCCACAATGTATAAAATCATGCATAACACGATACAAAAATTAAACGAACAAACCTAATTTTATCAAAGGTTTGTTCGTTTTCCTTGCTACCGATAATGGGACGTTATGTTAACTAGACGTGTATAAGATATACAATCAAACAAAGTTATTTTCCATTTTCATTCTTATTTTGAAATAGATGCACAATCAAAAGTCCACCAACAAATAAGATTGGAAATCCTACGACTATATATAATCCATTTTTTGGTATTCTTAATATAATTGCAAGATAACTAAAAGAAAAAGCCCATAATGCTAAAATTATGATTTCTAACATCTTCTTTTTCATTAAAAGTTAAGCACCCCAGATCCCCTTGAAAAAGTTGTATCCGGAATATTATAACAAAATAAAAAAAGACCCTACAAGAGGGTCTTTCATCAGCTAATATTAAGCTTTTTGAACATTAGTAGCTTGTGGGCCACGTTGTCCTTTTTCTACTTCAAACGTTACACTTTGTCCTTCGTCTAAAGATTTGTAACCGTCGATTTGGATAGCTGAGAAATGTACGAATACGTCTTCTCCACCTTCACGCTCGATGAATCCAAAACCTTTGTCTGCATTAAACCATTTTACTTTACCTTGTTCCATAATTGTTGCCTCCTAGTGTGGATACCCACACATATCTTACTACCCTTGCTCAAATACCTTAGACGAAAAACAAAATTTATTCTTAATCTCAAACCGAACAAAAATAGGTCTTTCTTAAATTAACATACTTTCTAAAAAATAGCAAATTTCAAAAATAAGTCCTTATGGTAATTAGCCACTAATAGTGGTTGCTGGAGAAAAAGTCACTATGATAGTCATCACAGCAAGAAGTTGCCAAAGGATCTCTACAATATCATTAGTTTGATTTTTTTCAGACATTCAACAACTGATAAAATTAGCTATTTTCGAGTTGAATTTTACTTCTGATAACGATAATTATGTGAACAAGAAAGTCCCCCAGTTAAACAATCTGGAGGACTTTTAATAGTCTTCTAAATACATTAAATCCCTATAATAGGACTTTATGTTAACTTACTCTAAATATTTATTCATAAAGATTTTTCTATAACTTTTAATTAATCTATCATTTTTAAGTTTAGGAATTAAAAATGATAGATTAATTAAAAGCCTATTTATCATTTGAAATTAGCAAAATAGCGACAAACTCCTACTTAAACACTAGAACAACTAAAATTTTAAGGGCAAATAACCCTTTAAGTACTTCTTACTATAGAGACAATTGAACCCTAGTAAAATTTCATAGTATTAAAAATTAATTACCAATTTGTCTATTACAATTAATACTCCTCAACATATCCTATCTTGAGAAGTAGTTAGAGAGTTATTTTTAAAAACTCTTTTTCTACTTTTTTAATTTAATAGGAAAGGAAGATATAAATGCCAGAACATCATGATGAAATCCGTACTTTGTTACGTGCATTTCAATTAGTTGGAGCAAGAGTCGTATTATTTTTACCATCATTCCATGTAGAGGGTCTTATCACTCGAGTTGGAGATGAATTTGTTACTCTTCGTGGTAATGGTGATGAAGTTGAAGTAGAAAGTAATGCTAATGGTGAAGACCTTGAAAATCCAAACCAAATTAGTGTTAAAATCAGTTCAATTTTATCAGTTAGTGATGACCAAGGAGCGTAATAAATAAAGTCAAAAAATGCAATGGGTATTTATAATCCCATTGCATTTTTTATTTCATTTCACAAAAATTTAATTGGTATGAATTAGCCTAAAGTATCATGTTAAAAATCAATTGTATAGGAAAAAATTTTGGCTTGTTTAGTATCTTTTTTATTATCACTCTTTTACATAATATGTTTACTATATAATACAACCCTTTATAGGAGGTGTTTAGGTGTGTCAGTTTTGTTCAAATCAAAAAAATATTAAACAACCTAAATTCAAATTGTTTAATATAAATCCTATCCCTTTTTATACTCCACCAAGATCACAAAAAAATCCTGCGGTTTCATCAAAAACAGCTCATACTCCACTAAAAGCACAAGAAAATCCTGTGGTTTCACCAGAAACAGCTCATACTCCATCAAAAGCACAAAACAAGTCTACTGTCTTATTAAAATTCCCAAAACCCTCCGCACCTCAAACCGAATCAAAAAAATTCAAAATAAAACAAAATAGTTCGCAATCAATATTTAGTAAAGAAATATCTAAATATCAAATCGATACGTCTAAAAATATTACAGACGTTACAAATGAAATACAAAAACTTTTACATGGTTATCAATTAATTCATTTACGCATCATAGTATTTTTAGAACAAATTCATATTAAAGGTTTTATAATGAATATTGATAAAGAATCAATTACTATTATTGGGCCAAATGTACAAGTAAAAGATAATTCAACTAATAAAATTATAAAATCTCCAAATAAAATTAATATTAAAATTAACTCCATTCAAGCAATTAGTGATACAGGAAACTTTCTTAAAAAAATAATGTAAACGGATTTAAGATTTGAAGTTTGCTTTTTGGCTAGAGGACTGGCTCGTCGTGTGGGGGCGAAACCCCACGTATTACGTATCTATTTTTTGAATAAGAACTATCTTGGGACGAATGATCTAGGCGGTTCGGCTCGTATACTTGCTTGTCCAAGTCGAGAACCATTGCTTTGCTTTTTGTCTGTCGGCTTGGCGAAAAAAGCACACGAGCCGAAAAAAGTTTTGCAAGGATGAAGCAAAGCGAAAAAGGTGGAGATTTTCTGAAGCAAAGCGAAAGAAAATACTACCTGTTCCTTACGGAACTTTTAGCCCTATATATAAGAGTGAGAAGAGCAAAGTAACAAAACCCAGTAATATCAAGGCTTTATAAGGTATAGGGTGTTGCAAAAAAGCAACACCTGTGTTGCAAAAAAGCAACACCTAAAAAAAGGAAAAACACACAAAAAAAAAGATGTCAATGACATCTTTTTTTCTCATTCCTAAAATAAATAAACTGGTAATTTATGTTTTTTGCCATCTTCAGCAACAAAATTTTTAAGAGACTTCTTAAAAATTCTTTGTGTAGCTTTGTCTACTCCATCTTTTGGAGAACAACACATAATATTAGGATTTATAAACCATGTACGACTCGTACAAATACGTCCATCTTCTGTTGTCATTCCAGATTCCGCAACCGCCAATACTCCTTTTTCCATTAAAGAATTCATCATCATTGAAACCCTTGAACGATCTCTCTTTAATTCTTTTGCTAAATAACTAGGAGTAGCATTATCTGAATCAAATTCATTTTCTTCATTTGCTCGTTCTACAAGAATATTAGTTTTAAATTCTACATAAGGTACTAAATCCATTAAAAAAGCCTTTTCAGCATTTGTAAGATAGTTTATTTTTGCTAAGTAATTATAATTATCCGTAATCATTTGCACAAACTTCACCCTATCCGTAGGCTTTTTCTTTTTACCAATGAAATATTCTTCCCCACCAGTCGCCTTACTTAACAACTGCAAAAGCATTGCTTTCTCTTCTTCTGAGTAGCCACCTGCTAGCAACTGGTCATAAATACTATCAATCTTACGATCTCTTATTTTCGCTTTTTTTTCAGCTTGTCCAAAATCTACAACTTTTGTCATAAAATAATTCTCTCCCTTAGTGGAAGGAATCAACTTTTATATGTTAGAATGTATATAGAATATATATTGGTTGATTCCAACCTTATTACGAAAAACCGTCTCGCCGACCAAAGCTAGAGCGGTTTTTCTCGTTTATACGTCTTTCTCTATAATAACATGAAACACCTTGTTAAAGCTTTCCATCTCTTGCAAAAACACAACATTCAATCCTCTTTTTCTTCTTCAAACTCATACAATTCAATGCTTTCATAATTATCAATCCTATCTTTCCCTATCAAAATCCCGATGTTTGCTTATTTCTCTCTTATGTTCACGTTCAAATTGATTATCTATTCCCTTGCTATCCAATTCATTTTTAATAATCCCTCTAAACACCTTAAATTTCTCTTTAAAAGCTTTTTTCGTCTGTTGATACAAAACTCTTATATTTTCCTTCAAATCCTTTATATGAGTTTTTAATGAGCCTATTTCAGTATTTAATTTTCTATTCTCCTCTTTTAACTTTAAATTTATCTTTTGGGATTCTTTTAAAGAGTCATACAAACTATCAACTTGACGATTCAATTCCTTATTTTCTTTTACCAAATCCGTATTCTGCAAACGCTCATAATCTTTTTTTACAGTGACCGCTGCAGTTATCAATTCCTCTACTTTTTCGAGTTGCTTTGGAGAAAGAACATAATTCTCTGTTTCTTTTTCAATGATTTCAGGTTTACCAATTAATTTTGGTTTTACCTCCGTTTTGATCTCTTTCTTTTTTGTCTTTAACGTAATTTTGTTATTAGGTAATCGTTTGCTTATCTCGGTAATTTGATTCTCTATGTTAGAAACTGCCTCGGCATATTCCTTGTATTGACGGACTTTCATATACTTATGTGAACCTATATTCGCTCGTTCAAATTCTGGAATGTGTTCTTTAGCCAAAGATTCAATATAAACCGTTTCTAATTGTCTCCAATTCGCAATTAGCTCCGTCCCTTTTCCTTGTACGCCTTGTTGTTGCAAGGCTCTATCCATTCCGACACGCCTCGTTAATCCTCGACTACTTTCGAAATTCGGTACATAGTTAATATGTAAATGCGGATTTGCTTCATCATCATGTAAAACCATGTTATAGACTGCTAGATTTAGATTTCTCTCTTGAAACGCCTCTGCATACTGTTTTAACGCTTCTTTTTTAGCTTGCCTATACTTTGGGTCATCTTTACCCTCTCCAACCGCTACAACCAATTCTCGTTGCTCATGTGTCTTTTCATTTTTATGTATTTTGTCATAGTAGTCCTGAATCTTACGGTCATTGCGTTTTTGCTTCTCATTATACTTGTCCACCGCTTCTTGAAAGACATCCTTGTATACACCTCGGATATCCTTTTGAACAAAGTAGATATTCTCGTTTAACCTGGATGGATCAATACCAGGATTCCCATAAATGTTTTCTCTGTTATTATGGCTTAATGAACTTTGGTGAGATTGATTAAATGAGATAGAGAACAACATAAAGTGCCACCACTTCCCCTAGATTAATTGATACAATAAGTCTAGCAAGGCGACGAAATTGTGTCAATT
>NZ_JBBOXC010000003.1:0-191989 GCF_038007365.1 Bacillus sp. FSL R9-9492 | reverse complement strand
AATCCATTCTGTCCATTTGTCACTTCTATTTTCACATATTTCGCAGTAACAGGATTAAATGTGGCCGTTTTCTTATCACTATTATTTTCCCATGTTCCAGAAGATACTTTAGTATAGTTAGATCCATCTATGCTTGTATAAATATTGTAGCTTAAAATACGACCATCTTCCCATCCATCCTGCCGTGGAAGATAATCTACTTTAGAAATTGTCTTGTTTTTATCAAGCTCCAATGTTAGATTGTAAGGAAATTGATTTGGTGCGTTCCATTTGCTATGCCACATTGTATCTGTTTTTCCATCAATCGCGTGACTTGCTATATCAACCCCTGATTCCTCACTATTTGCACTTGCTTTCATCGTGCTTTTAGACAATACATATGGTTTGACAGATGTAGAATCAGTTAGAACATCTACTTCAGCTGCTGAGGCATATCCAATATTTCCATTTGTTACTTCGAGTTTTACATATTTTGCAGTAACAGGATCAAATTTCGCTGTTTTCTTATCACTGTTATTTTCCCATGTTCCCGATGATACTTTTTCATAATTAACCCCATCTACACTTGTATAAATATTGTAGTTTAATATACGGCCATTTTGGTTCCCATCTTGCCTTGGCAGATAGTCTATTTGTGAAATTGTTTGATTTTTATCAAGTTCTAATGTTAAATTGTATGGATATTGATTTTGTACATTCCATTGGCTATGCCAAATTGTATTTGGATTTCCATCAATTGCATTACTAGCCGGCTCACTTGATTCCTGACTATTAGCACTTGCTTTCATTGTTTTTTTCGACAATGTAGCTAGTGGTTTTACAGGTTTAGAGTCCGTTGCATCCCAGATAGGGGCAACTAATGTTGGATAATTCAAAGCTTCGATTTTTTGTCTTGTTTCTGGCGTTGCTTTCAGTCCCCACTGATCAAAGAACGGAAGTACATTTTGTTTCGCTACTTTGGATGTATTGTAAATAAATGCTTGTATTTTCTCTGCATCTGTTTTTGGAAGTTGATCATCTGGTAACTCTCGATATAGTTTGTGAAGATTTGCATAGAATTCTTCACCATATGCTAAATAAAGTTGCCAAAGCATAACTTGTTTTATATTTGAATCTTTGACTGCTGTATAATCTTTATTTGTTTGTTTTAAATATTGAAAGGCTCCATCATAACGCTTATCTGTTTCTAAAAGTGGTTGTCGATTAGGGTATAATTCTTTATATGCAGCTAAGGTATACAGATTAACAGTGACTTCAGTCATTCCACATCCGCCTGTCTCATCTTCCGACCATGTCAAAGGATCTTGTTGCCTCGTGTGCCCTGCTTCATGCATCTGCCCTGGTCCAATCTTATTTACATCTAAAGTTTCTTTAATTGCTGCGCCAACGAATGCTACTCCATCCCAACCTTCATATATGCCCCAAGTTCCTCTAGTATTTTCATAAAAAGCCCACATGCGGTGTGTTGGCCGATGTAACGGATTAGGATCTGTTTCAGATAACCCTGATACTTTATCTTGTGCTTGAATCATTTTGTCATATGCTTCTAATAAAGGAATAGGATTTTGATCTACGATGTACTTCTTAGCACTATCTTGTGTAACCGTAAGTACTGATTTCTTTGATTTTAGTTGCACGGCATGAGCATCTGGATATTTGTTCATCATCGCAATCCAGTCTTCTTTCGTATGTTTCCCTAATTCGAAGAATGGAACAGGGCTTCCACCTTGTGTAATTTTGACCTTAACTGTTCCTGTATTTTGATAATTATCAAGCCCTAATAACCCACCATTTGGAGAAGAGATTTTATTCGTACCAGGAGTCAGTTCAATCTCTTTTCCCCATTCTTTATCATAGCCATGTGTTCCAATAATCGCGTTAATATTTTTCGTTCCCGATACTTCAACTGTAACCTCTTCATTTGGTTTTATATAGATTCCTGTGGGCATATAGTTTTTTTGATCACTTCTTCTCTCTCTTTTCCCTTCATCCCAATAACTCCCTGTAGCTGGAAGATCAAACTCCCTCTGTTCATATTGATTTACAGTTTGCGCGGCAACTGTTTCAGCCTGTACACCTAAATGGTTTGTCATAATAGGTGTAAATAAAGTAGTTGCCAAAATAGCGGATGTGGCAAACACTTTTATTGGTTTTTGTAATCTACGATACTTCCTTTTGTTCATATAGAGCACCCTTTCTTCTTGAATTAGTCTTATTAATGCGCTTTCGATAAATTAATGAAATGAATTATGCTTTCCGATATAATTCCACATTTTTAATTAACAATTATACTTAAATTAGATTCAGAAATTAAAACAACTTAAACTATGAAACTAATACACGTTATCATAAGGGGATTCTCAAATAGCTCACCCCCTGCGATAACGTGTTCATTTATATGGCTAAATGTAAATGATTAATATCCCCAAATGTCTACTTCAGCTGCTGAAGCGAATCCATTCTGTCCATTTGTCACTTCTATTTTCACATATTTCGCAGTAACAGGATTAAATGTGGCCGTTTTCTTATCACTATTATTTTCCCATGTTCCAGAAGATACTTTAGTATAGTTAGATCCATCTATGCTTGTATAAATATTGTAGCTTAAAATACGACCATCTTCCCATCCATCCTGCCGTGGAAGATAATCTACTTTAGAAATTGTCTTGCTTTTATCAAGCTCCAATGTTAGATTGTAAGGAAATTGATTTGGTGCGTTCCATTTGCTATGCCACATTGTATCTGTTTTTCCATCAATCGCGTGACTTGCTATATCAACCCCTGATTCCTCACTATTTGCACTTGCTTTCATCGTGCTTTTAGACAATACATATGGTTTGACAGATGTAGAATCAGTTAGAACATCTACTTCAGCTGCTGAGGCATATCCAATATTTCCATTTGTTACTTCGAGTTTTACATATTTTGCAGTAACAGGATCAAATTTCGCTGTTTTCTTATCACTGTTATTTTCCCATGTTCCCGATGATACTTTTTCATAATTAACCCCATCTACACTTGTATAAATATTGTAGTTTAATATACGGCCATTTTGGTTCCCATCTTGCCTTGGCAGATAGTCTATTTGTGAAATTGTTTGATTTTTATCAAGTTCTAATGTTAAATTGTATGGATATTGATTTTGTACATTCCATTGGCTATGCCAAATTGTATTTGGATTTCCATCAATTGTATTACTAGCCGGCTCACTTGATTCCTGACTATTAGCACTTGCTTTCATTGTTTTTTTCGACAATGTAGCTAGTGGTTTTACAGGTTTAGAGTCCGTTGCATCCCAGATAGGGGCAACTAATGTTGGATAATTCAAAGCTTCGATTTTTTGTCTTGTTTCTGGCGTTGCTTTCAGTCCCCACTGATCAAAGAACGGAAGTACATTTTGTTTCGCTACTTTGGATGTATTGTAAATAAATGCTTGTATTTTCTCTGCATCTGTTTTTGGAAGTTGATCGTCTGGTAACGCTCGATATAGTTTGTGAAGATTTGCATAGAATTCTTCACCATATGCCAAATAAAGTTGCCAAATCATAATAAATTTTATATTTACATCTTTGATTGCTGTATAATCTTTATTTGTTTGTTTTAAATATTGAAAGGCTCCATCATAACGCTTATCTGTTTCTAAAGGTGTTTGTCGATTAGGATATAGTTCTTTATATGCAGCTAAGGTATACAGGTTCACAGTGGTTTCAGTCATTCCACCTCCGCCTGTCTCCTCCTCCCACCATGTCCAAGGGAATTGTTGTCTATAGTGTCCTGCCTCATGCATCTGCCCTGTTCCAATCATATCTACATTTAAAGTTTCTTTAATTGTTGCACCAACGAATGCCGATCCGTCCGGAGTTGCATATAAGCCCCAAGCTTCTCTAGGATTTTCAAAAGAAGCCCAGATACGGTGCGTTGGCCGATGTAACGGATTAGGATCTGTTTCAGATAACCCTGATACTTTATCTTGTGCTTGAATCATTTTGTCATATGCTTCTAATAAAGGAATAGGATTTTGATCTACGATGTACTTCTTAGCACTATCTTGTGTAACCGTAAGTACTGATTTCTTTGATTTTAGTTGTACGGCATGGGCATTTGGATATTTATTCATCATCGCAATCCAGTCTTCTTTCGTATGCTTCCCTAATTCAAAGAATGGAACAGGGCTTCCACCTTGCGTAATTTTGACCTTAACTGTTTCTGTATTTTGATGATTATCAAGCCCTAATAATCCACCGTTTGGAGAAGAGATTTTATTCGTACCAGGAGTCAGTTCAATCTCTTTTCCCCATTCTTTATCGTATCCATGTGTCCCGATAATCGCTCTAATATTTTTCGTTCCCGATACTTCAACTGTAACTTCTTCATTCGGTTTTATATAGATTCCTGTGGGCATATAGCTTTTTTGATCTCTGCTTCTTTGTCTTTTCGCCTCATCCTGATAACTTCCTGTAGCTGGAAGATCAAACTCCCTCTGTTCATATTGATTTACAGTTTGTCCGGCAACTGCTTCAGCATGTACATATAAATTATTTGTCATAATAGGTGTAAATAACGTGGTTGCTAAAATAGCGGATGTTGCAAGCACCTTTATTGGTTTTTGTAATCTACGATTCTTTCCTCTGTTCATATAGACCAACCTTTCTTCTTAAATTTTTTAATGAAAACACTTTCAATGAATTGATGGAATCGCATATGACTTCTGATATATTCCCAGTATTTTTTAATCGGCAGTTCCATGTACATCTGCTCCAACATTAATAGAAAGCATATTAGTCATCGCCTAGTGTTCTGAAGAAATCATACTCATTGTTGATTATCGAAATAAGGAAACTAATACTGTGTGAAAATGTGCTAATTTGCTGATTCTAGATTTCTCTCAAAAATACACTGATTATTCAGGAAATTAATTCGACATAATGTTACTTTGCAACTTTCCTCTACTTTTATTAGTATTTTTCTCCCTTCTCAGTGGATAATCAATTACACCTTTATTAAAACATTAAATTATCCATGCGTAAATAGTAGGATTTTGTCGAATTACATTAAATAATTCAACTATAATATATTAGAATGAGTGGAAATATTATACTTCTAAAATTACTGTTCAATTTGATTTTAGTAATTATAACAGTTACAACTTGATAGATATGGTTTTTTTGGGAAAATATTTTAATTAATTCAAAGTTAAATAAATTTTGGATATTATCAATATAATTTACTCATAATCTGTATATTGATATCCTTTATTTGGATATGTAAAATTGCATAAGAACCCAAAAAAGATAAAATAGTTATAATTTAATGCGTTATACTTGGAAAAAAAGTGTGTACTGGTTTCCACATGTAATTCTATATCGCGAACTATTCCATTGTAATAATAACGATAAATGGAAATCAAAAAACTACTACAAATAGAATAAGCATAAGAACTATGACATTCATAAAGTACAAGCTAATTTTCCGTCTCATTGTTTGCTTTCTTTCCATTTATATCCTTTTCCCCGTACCGTAAGGAGAAACTGAGGATCAGAAGGACTAGGTTCGATCTTCTGACGAAGACGACTGATATTCACATCTATTACTTTTGTGTTACCTACATAACTTATACCCCATATTTTATTTAAGAGTTCATCACGTGAAATTGGTTTTATGGAATTTTCCATTAAATATCGTAAAATAATATGCTCTGTTGGAGTTAAATCAATTACTATCTCATCCCTATATAAATTTCCTTGCAGAAGATTTAATTGAAATGGTCCCGAATGAATCGACTTCATATCCTTTTTATTTTCTTTTACTCTTCTTAGCAATGATTGCACACGTGCTACTAATTCAATTATACTAAATGGTTTTTTAATATAATCATCTGCTCCAATTGTCAAACCGTGTACCTGATCATTCTCTTGAACACGTGCCGTTAATATAATAATACCAATCTTTTCATTGTTTTTTCGTATTCTTTTGCATACCCGAAAACCATCTATTCCTGGTAAAATAACATCAAGTATTACAATATCAACATTATGATTTTCTAAAAGCTCAAGAGCTTTTTCACCTGTATCGGCTTCTAAAACATTGAAACCAGCACGCTTCATATTTAATGTAATAAAACTCCGAATTGTTATCTCATTTTCTAATACTAATATTGTTGTCAGACTCACCACTCCTTTTTAATATTTTTTAGATGCTTTTCTAGTTCTGAAGGCTCTAATTCATAGAGTTGTCTTCTTCCATCCTTGTAAAATCCGCAATCGATCAGCTGATTAATGATACACTGTTTTTTTCTTTCTACATGATAAGTATGTTGTTCTAGCTTTTTTGGTCTTTTGCATGATTTCAAGAAATCAATTCTTGTGTTGCCATTTCTACAAACTGAATATCAGACTCTACAAGGTAACGAATATATGCCGTTTTCGCTTTCATATATTCATCTTCATTTTTCCATCTGTGATGGCTGCCGTCACAAAGTACAAAAAAGGAAATGTTTCTCAACTGACTCACCAATTTATTCGTTTGACCCTTCAGATTAAATATTTCTTTCGCTTTTTTATGTGCCTGTAACACTTTGTCTTTCGAACATCCGCCTACAAGTAAATAATGTGGAATGATTAAACTCATTTTGTTATCTCTCTATTGCTCTCATACACAATCCAGAAAGAATAAGAACAAAGGGCACGCGTCGATTCTTTACACGATAACATGATTTGAAAAGCATGATTTGAAGGAGGATCCTTTTCCAAATGGCTAGTGATATATTCTAAAAAGCCGTCATTCTTCTCACCTTTTACAACAAACGCCTTCAAATCGGATAAATGAGCCTGTTCTTTATGCTTATCCTTAATATAAAGGATTGCTCCACTTAAAAATGAATGTGTATTTCTCACCCATGTTAATCCAGTGCCTTCATGAAGCACTTGTTTTGTCATTTCCATTGCGGGTTTCTGTGCCTGCTTTTTCGTTTTAATATCATCAGCAATTCCATTCGAAACAATCATTTCTTTCACCCTTTAGTAATTATGTAGTTTTCATATAACTAAATACAATACAACTAACCAAAATGGCATTACCATTAGAAATCCATTTCTAATCCCTTTTGCAATAGCCAATGGATCATCATTACAGTATGAAGTTTCATCTTCTTCAACCCGCTGCAACATCTTTTTTTTTGGTGAGAGGCTCATATTGAATCTCCTATCCTTTCAATTTGTTTTCGTTTTCCATAACAAACTACCACCAAAACAGCCTATACAATAAATCATAATAAATTTTATGCAAATTTCTATAATTGCATCCATCATTCCCCATTCTCCTCTCCCAGAGCCTGTAATACACAAGCTATGATCAGCAAAGAAAGAATTAATAATAAACTCCCTACATCTCGGCATTTCCCAAACAACGACATCCTCTCCTCGCAATTAACATTTATTTCAGAAAAACCCCACGGTAAGAAAAGTCAGACAAGAAAAGAGCCAGATTTTACCCCGTTAAGAGTAAATCGGCTCTTTAATATTCAAAGGACGTAAGGAATGTAAACTTGTTGAATGTAATCCCTCAAACTTATATTCTCCTAAGAAAATAATATCTTCCCAACCTAAAGGCGAATATCGTACGCTAGGGATTTTTTCATTTAAGAAACCTGGTTTTTCCGTACGTTAAGAAGGTTCCATAAACGGTATTTGATGTTTATTATGATACTTTGTTTTTGGTAATGAGTTTTGGAACTGATTTTAAACGTACTTCGGTCCATTTTGATATCTATTTTTCTTAGCGTGGGGTTTTTCCAAAATGCTAGCGGTACTCCTTTATCGATTATTCGCAAACTACAAAAGGAGCTCAGCTGCAGTATGTTCATAAATTACTTCAAAAAACCCCATTACAATAATTGCAAACGAACATAAATAAAGCTCTTTCAATCTATTTTTTAAACAAATCACTCCTAACACAGCCATATATTCAAAGTTTATTTAAAATTATATTTTACTAAATATCTTCTTTTTTACATCCTTCATTAGTTAGTGAATAGTACATAATGTCCTCGAATGATATTAATACAATCTCCATCCAATATCAATTCTTTTTTTATAATTTTTATAAAAAAAGAATTGATATTGGATTTTCAATGACATTTCTCGACAAAATATTTACTTTTATCAATTATCATTTTATAATTATTATAACTTAATAGACATACTACATAATGTGTAATAATTACTTAGTTGAACATATAGTTATCAAAAAAGGGATTTTTAAATAATCCTACGGATGATGAGTGAATGCTCATTACGGATTAACATCCGGAAATATAAGGAAATTAAAACTTCAGAAAAGATGTGTGATTAGTATGCTCAAGTTTAGAAGATTACTAATTGGTTGGCGAAGTGTAGGGAATACACCAGATTCATGGATTTGATCAGATGTACAAGACTTGACGAGAGGTTTATATATAAAGTAGGTTATGACTCTTTTGTTTATTGTCCAATTAGATTTATTGCAGAGTATTTTAGACTGGCTATGCTAAATAAACAAGATATATTTATGGATTGTTTCGCGGACCCTATCTCAAAAAAATAAAAAAAACGATTTAAAATTATTGACAAGTAATAAAACTAAATATATATTAAATTATAATATTTACAATTAAATAATTGTTATTGAATATAAATAGGAGGTTTCCCTTTATGAATCCGAATAATCGCTTAACAACAAACCAAGGTGCTCCAGTTGGAGATAACCAAAATTCACGTACAGCTGGTCGTCGTGGGCCGGTATTATTAGAAGACTATCATTTAGTAGAAAAACTTGCTCACTTTGATCGTGAACGTATTCCAGAGCGTGTTGTACATGCACGTGGTGCAGGTGCTCATGGTATGTTCGTAACAAAAAACAGTATGAAGCAATATACGAAAGCAGCGTTTTTACAAAATGAAAGAACTGAAACACCTGTATTCGTTCGTTTCTCAACGGTTATTCATGGTCAAGGTTCTCCAGAAACAGCTCGTGATCCACGCGGGTTTGCTGTTAAATTTTATACAGAAGAAGGAAACTACGATATCGTAGGTAACCATTTACCTGTTTTCTTCATTCGTGATGCAATTAAATTCCCTGACATGGTGCATTCTTTAAAGCCAGCACCTGATACAAATATTCAAACACCAGATCGTTACTGGGATTTCATGACGTTAACTCCAGAATCTACACATATGCTGACATGGGTATTTTCTGATTATGGTACACCGGCAAACTATCGTGAAATGGAAGGTTTCGGCGTACATACATTTAAATGGATTAATGCGGAAGGGAAAAGTGTTTACATTAAATATCATTGGAAACCACAGCAAGATGTCCGCAATTTAAGTGCAAAAGAAGTGGAAGAAGTACAAGGTAAAGATTTCAACCATGCGACTCGTGATTTATTCGAAGCGATTGAAAAAGGAAACTATCCAAAATGGGATCTACACGTACAGGTTATGCAATTAGATGAAATGGATTCTTTAGAGTTCGATCCACTAGATCCAACAAAAGTATGGTCAGAAGATCTCTTCCCATTAATTGAAGTAGGGACAATGACTTTAAATCGCAACCCACAAAACTTCTTTGCGGAAGTAGAGCAAGCGGCATTTACGCCAAGTGCAACTGTACCTGGCATTGAACCATCTGAAGATAAACTATTACAAGGTCGTTTATTCTCTTACCCAGATACACAGCGTTACCGCCTTGGTGCAAACTATTTACAAATTCCTGTAAACTGCCCATACGCAGCTGTTCGTAATCAACAACGTGATGGTGCAATGCAAATCAATCAAAACCCATCAACAATTAACTACGAGCCAAGTCGTCATGCTGAAAATCCTGTTGAAGATTCAGCTTACCGTGATTCGAATATGAAACTTGAAGGCTATGTATCTCGTGAAAAAATTGATAAACCAAACGACTTCCAGCAAGCTGGTGAGCGTTACCGTTCATTCTCTAAAGAGGAACAAGATAATTTAATCGCAAACTTAACAAGCGATTTAAAAGATGTGAATGAGCAAACGAAACTACTTGCAATTTGCAATTTCTTCCGCGCAGACCGTGAGTATGGTATGCGCCTAGCGGAAGCATTAAATGTTGATATTTCAGCGTATGTAGGAAATTCTACAAAATAATAACATTCTTAATTCTATTTTATTCTCAAATTTAACTTGAAATATGTGTTTACTAATACAATATATGAGAAAAGAAGTTGTCTCAAAAATTCGTTGAAAAACGATTTTTTAGAGACAACTTGGGGTAGCACCACATCGCTATCAACCTAATAAAACAAAATACCCCCAAAAACGAAAAAATACTATTCTTCCTGTATATTTCTACAAAAAGAATAATGTTTTTTTCGTTTTATAGATACAATTTCGTATGAATAAGGAGAATTCTTTCGGGAAGTGCGGTTAAATTCTTTAATACTAATTTCTCACTTCAATTTCTCTTAATAACCGCGTTACCGATTCCTTTTCACCAGATTGCCCATAGATTCCATCCCCTTTTACCAAAAAAGAGCTAAGATGTTTGCTCTTAGGGGTCACCATACATGCCCATCAACTTAAGAAATTTTAGTACCCCCAAGTACAAAAAACGGTTATTCTTTCTAAAATAAATAAGAAAGAATAACCGTTTTTTGTGTTGATTTGGAATAAAGATTGATAAAAATAAGAATTTTAATAGTTTTTTATCTGTATACAAAAATAAAACGTTTAGAACAAATCAAACTGTTGGTAAACTATCTAAATAACAACTAAGCACTCATTTGCTTTCTATAATAAATATAAAAAATTCCATACATTAGCAAAAGAATAAGTAAAACTTGTATTTCAACATTTTCTTGTAAAATAGTAGCTATCGGTTCTGGAAGATAAGGGGATTTTTGAGCACCACCTAGACCTAATGCTTTATTAACAATTCCAATTATACAAAAGAAAAAGATCCCTGACCAACTTGCTATAATTGCTTTATGTTTAATATCTTTATCTCTTTCATCATCTTTAATCCAAGGAGCTGATCCTTTATCACTTGTAAAAAATCCATTAATATAAGCCCACAATATAGCCCCCACAAAATATACTAAATAATTCATAATTCTATACTCCTTTCTTTAAAAAAAGTTCATCTACTGTTGTATTCAATACTTCTGAAAGATTAAAAGCTAATTTTAATGTAGGATCATACTTATTATTTTCAATTGCATTGATTGTTTGTCTACTAACCCCACATTTATTAGCCAAGTGCTTTTGCGACAATCCCTTTTTCTCTCTCAAATCCTTTATAATATTTTTCATATCTCTTCTCCATTTTTTATAATCAAAATGTCAAAAGTTTTTTACATATCAATTATAAAAAACTCAATTGGATTGTCAAATGTTTTTGACACGATACATTAAGTATATGTAGCTTTTAAATGAAATTTGGTAAAAAAGACAGTGCTAATTCATATTTAAAAGTAAACAAAAAGAAGTTACAATATACGGGGCACGATACATTACTATCAACTTAAGATGAAATTATACCCATAATTTATAGA
Organism: Bacillus sp. FSL R9-9492; assembly: GCF_038007365.1. NCBI lineage: Bacteria > Bacillati > Bacillota > Bacilli > Caryophanales > Bacillaceae > Bacillus > Bacillus sp. FSL R9-9492. The sequence goes on along the minus strand of NZ_JBBOXC010000003.1, from coordinate 180,429 downwards.
AAGCGTTATTCTATTTGTAGAAATATACAGAAAGGATGGCGTTTTTGTATGAATCTATCGATTCAAGATGAGTTTCATTTGTTCGTTGAAGAACTACAACGATATCTATCTCCACATATTCTTCAACAACTTGCCCAAGAGACAGGCTTTGTAAAACGAAAAAGTAAGTATGGCGCACGAGATTTGGCTGCTTTATGTATTTGGATCAGTCAACATGTAGCAAGTGATTCTCTTACTCGATTATGTAGTCAGCTTTATGCAAATACAGCTACACTTATGAGTCCTGAAGGACTTAATCAACGTTTTAACCGATGCGCGGTTTTATTTCTACAGCGTTTATTTTCCCTTTTAATCAAAAGCAAACTAAATGATTCGTCTCAAATCCTAAACCAATACACTTCTTATTTTCAAAGTATACGTATTTTAAATGCTACTATTTTTCAAGTACCCAACCATTTGGCTCCTATTTATCCTGGCTCAGGAGGATGTGCACAAACAGCCGGTATTAAGATTCAACTAGAGTATGATTTACATAGTGGCAAATTCCTCAATTTTCAAATGGAACCAGGTAAAAATAATGATAAAACTTTTGGTACTGAGTGTTTGGATACCTTACGCCCGGGAGATTTATGTATTCGAGATTTAGGATACTTTTCTCTAAAAGATTTAGACCAGATGGATCAACGGGGGGTATTCTATGTTTCACGGTTGAAATTAAATAATAGAGTATATGTAAAAAATGAATCTCCAGAATTCTTTCGGGATGGGACAGTAAAAAAGCAATCTTTATATGTTTTGCTTAACCTTGAAGATATTATGCATCAGATAAAACCAGGAGATACTTATGAAATTCAGAATGCCTATATTGGACAACAAAAATTATCCTCACGAGTTATAATATACAGACTCACATCAACTCAAATTCATAGACGTAGGAAACAACAAACTTATGTTGAAAAGAAAAAAGGAGTTACATACTCTGAAAAAAGTAAACGTTTAACAGAAATCAACGTTTATATTACCAACATCCCATGGGAAATTGTTCCGATGGAACAGGTTCATGATATCTACTCACTACGTTGGCAAATAGAGATTGTATTTAAAACATGGAAGTCTCTTTTTGGTATCAATCATTGTCACAATATTAAGCGAGAGCGTCTAGAATGTCATCCTTATGGACAGTTAATCGCTATTTTTCTTTGTTCTTCCACTATGTTCAAAATGCGACAGCTGTTACTACAGAAAAAACACAAAGAATTAAGTGAATATAAAGCAATTTATATGATTCAAGATCATCTGTACTTAGTATATGAAGCTCTACAAAAAGACACCCAAGAAGCATCAAAAATTTTCCTTCGTCTGTTTGACCTCTTACAAAAAAACGGACGGAAATCCCATCGATATGAAAAAAAGACAGTATTTGATATTTTAGGTGTCGTTTATCAGTGTACTGTACCTAATCTAAAGCAGAAAACTGCATAATTTTTAAAAATACACCTTATCAAGGTTTATTTGGTATGCGTATTTTTTAAAAAAATAAATAAAATATCCAGCATGTAGGCAACAAGAACGGAAGTTCATGAAATACCTAAGTTTAGCTTGATGGGCATGTATGGTGACCCCTCATAGGGTAACTGCGTGACACCAACAAAGTTCTTCCCTAATGTTTGTAATGCATTTACTAAGTAAGTTTGATTAAACTTTTGAAAGGAACCAGAGACAATTGCACCACCAATTACATTTAAATTGCTGACAGTGCGTAAATAATCTTCAGACGTAAATGGATCTGGCATATACCCTTGATTTTCGTACAATGGAAATTCTGGATCGATAATATGTAAATGTGTGTCAAATATTTTCATAGGTTCACTCCATTCAAACGAATTTATAAATAAAGCATAGACTTCTTTTTGCTATAAATAAATTAGTTATTAATTATCAAAATTTATAAGTATATCTAATCGAATAACAATAATACAAAATATGTGGAATGAAATTCCATTACATAATCAATATTTTTGAACAACTTTATTATTCACGAACAATGTATACACAAAAAAGCTAGTAAAATACTAACTTTTTTGTACTTCTCATAAGAATGATTATGAGAAGTACTCAGGTCGCTTATTTAACAACAGCGATTCTTTTTACGTATATAAACTTTGGTTTGTTAGTTTATTGTAGAAAAGTAAATATTTCGTTTAGGGGGTACTTCAAGACCTTAGGTTGATGGGCATGTGGCGGTACCCCACATCCATCAACTTAAGGTATCTTTTTATACAAAATGTGGTTTTTTCATGTAGTCTTTTATTATCTTTTATAGATAGCATAAAAGTAGGCACATCAAATAAACCCTGACGGGTTTCAAATTTTTCGCTATGCTACCTGATGGGCAGAAGTGGTATACTCATACACAACACCTAAAATATCAAAGACTGTTTTTTTCTCATATCTGTGAGATTTTCGTCCGTTTCGCTGTAGGAGGTTAAACAGACGAAGGAGAATCTTTGATAATTCTTGGGTGTTTTTATGTAGTGCTTGATGAAAAAGTAAGAAATAATCTTTAATTATGTACATCGCTTTATATTCACTTAGTTCTTTCTGTTTCTTACGTAACAGGAGTTCTCTCATTTTAAACATAGTAGAAGAACATAATAGGATATTAATGAGTTGTCCATAAAGGTGGCATTCTAATCGCTCTTGTTTAATAGATTTACAACGATGAATTCGAAACCAAGATTTCCATATTTTAAATAACAGCTGTCGGGTAAAGAACTGGCGCGGTATCAGTTATGACCCGTCTCCAGCCCCTCCCCATAAGAACTGCTCGTGAAGTTTTCCCTCAAGCAGCTCACCCCATAAACTTCATCAAAAGGGTTATGAGACCTATCAGATGGCAGACACTTTTATCAATATCTTCCCGAGCTTTCGAGAGGACGAACTTTCCAGTTCCAGTAGAGTCCTAGTACACCATAGAGATATTCATTACTCCATCTCTGCCATCCAATGCTATGCTTTTGTCGCCGTTTCCTTCTCGTCAATAACGTACGGACTTTCATCTCTGTATAGTCTCGTACTTTACTAAAAGCTCGACTAGAATTCCCAACCCGGAAGTAATTCACCCATCCAATCAGTACAGTATTGATTTGTTTTACTAAATCTTGTGCAGGCTTGGCGCCTGCGTTTCTGATTAATTCTCGGATTTTTGCTTTCACTTTCGTACAGGCTTTCTTCTTCGGGGTAATAAGAACAAAGTATCTACTCTTATTTCGATTAAGTACTCGCCTCAAATCAAATCCTAGGAATCCGAAGGATTCTCCTTTTAAAACATTAACCACTAGGGTTTTCTCCAGATTCAGTTCAACTCCCAAAGGCTTTAATTGTTCCCACAGTCGTCGCAATGCCAATTCAGCCCATCCACGTTTACTAGAGTGTCCGCTTACAGTGATAACTATATCGTCAGCAAAACGGTGATAGTTTACAGCCTCGTAATGGTTTTCTGTTGTCTTACGTCGAATGGCATCAAATGTCCAATCTACTTCATTGAGGTAGATGTTTGCGGCTAGGGGAGAAAATGGTCCCCCTTGCGGGACACCAATCTTTCCTGTCACCTTGATTACCTGTTTTACAAGATGCATAACTTGCGAATCTTGGACACGCTTTGCAATTTTCTCCAAAAGTATGTGGTGTCGAATTGTATCAAAGTAGCGTGACAGGTCAACATCGATTACTACAGTCATCCGGCGCAATATGCTACGTCGCACTTCTGCCAGTGCTTGATGTGGAGAGCGTTTTGGTCGGAATCCGTAGGAATTTGAACAGAAATCAGCTTCAAAGATGGCTTCCAATATGAGTTTTAGCGCTCCTTGGACCACGCGGTCCCGTATACACGGGATTTGTAGTGTCCGCATTTTTCCGTTTTCTTTTGGGATTTCTACTTTACGATTAGCTTGTGGTTGATATGTTCCAGCCTGTAGTTCTGCTTGGATATTCTTTAAAAACGGCATAACTCCCTCTAGCTCTATATCAGCGAAACTTTTCCCGTCGATGCCTGGGGCACCGTTGTTTTTCCTCGCTTGCTGATATGCTTCATGAAGGGTTGTTATTTTGGTAATGTGGGAAAATATTCCCCAAAACTGATGCGTAGGTTCAGACTTCGCCTTTTGATAGATTCGTCGCCTTAGTTCCTGCAAAGTAATAGGTGTTTTTATCATGGCACCCTTGCCTCCTTTGGTCGTACGAAATATTTACAGGTTCGGACCCTTCCCTCCCCGCGCGTTTTGCTGCACGCAGATCTCTGGTACTACGATCCGTTCCGCCACCCTGACACCTACCGTTCTCACTTCCCGATCGCGGTTATAGAGACGGTCTCCTCGATGAGGTTTCTTCATCGGGTGTCGAGGGCTTCTCCAGTTTCCACATTATCTTTCTCTCCATGTCGCCGCTGATACCCCGCCGGTGAGAACTGCCGTTCCAGACTCGTTTCGGTCAGTTCTTGCTGCTTTCGCACGTTATCGACCGTCTCAGCCACCGGAATTGCGTGTAACGAGGCTACGTCTACGTTCACTGTACGTTACAACCTGGAGATTTGCCCACATGCCTTTTGCATGTGATGTCAGAGGGCTTCGCCGTGTCGCTTTCACTTCATGGCGCCTCTCAGGCTACGGGAGTGGAGCCTATTCTCCCGATTGGACTTTCACCAACTAGATAATGTGTCCTTATCTGGACACGCCGATTTGCCAGCGTAAAGAATACCAATCATGTACTTGTCCCATCGGGACAATGTCTGTAGGTGTGTTTGTCATATATACATTGATGCCACTGAGTCGTTTACTACGAGTAGAATACTTCATTCCTTTCTTTTTTTCTCTTACAGTTTGATCTTGTAATCGTTTTTGTTGTTGTTCTTTGGTTAGTCGATGAACAATCACACGGGTTGGTACTTTATCAGTCATTCCTACATAAGCGTTGGATATTTCACATGTTTGTCCTGGTTGAAGAGAGTTCATTAAGACCTCCATATCTATCTGTATATACTCTGTACCTTTCTTGATTCTTCCATCTTGAAAATAATCAGGAGTGGGATTTTTTTGATAAATACGTGTATTTGATTTAATACGAGAGATATAGTAAGCCTTTTTATCTTGTATATGTTGAAGATCTTTCAAGTGAAAATAACCTAAATCACGGATACATAAATCATTCGCTGTCACAGTTGGGGCACATAGAGAACCATAGGTTCGATCATGTTGTTTACCTGGGCCTGTATGAATATGTAGGAACTGTCCACTTAATAAATCATACTCAAGCTGAATCTTCACCCCAGCTGTATGGCTGCATCCTCCTGCACCTGGATAAACCGACGAAAATACATCGGGAAGTTGAAAGGCAGTTGAATCTAGGATACGAATACGTTTGAAAATAGAAGCGTATGGAGAAGTGAGCATCTTAGTTGAAGATAACTTTTGGTTGAGAAGTTCGGCTAACACTTGTTGTAGGAATTGCACGGCTGTGGCATTAAATCGTTGATGCTTCTAAACAGCTACATAAATGAGTTAAAGAGGTTTTAGCGACTTTTTGACTGATCCATACACATAAAGCGACTAAATCTTTTGCTTGGTACTTACTGGTTCTTTGCACAAAACCAACATTTCTAGCAAGATCTCGTAAGAAATTTGGAGATAAGAAGTTTTGAATTTCTTGAGCAAATAGTTGTAATTCATCAGATACAGAAATAGACATACAAAAACGCCATCCTTTCCTATGATTCTACAGAAAGAATAGCGTATTTTTTCATTTTAGGGGGGATTTTATTTTGTTAGCTTGATAGCGATGTATGGTGACCCCAACTTGATTAACCTCTTAATCAACAAATTATTTCATTTCGCTTCCACCACTCACAGGAAGGTAACTTCCTGTGATGTAGGCACTATCATCACTGGCATAAAAAGCAATAGCTTTTGCAATATCAGCAGGCTGTCCAATTCGACCAAGTGGGAGAAAAGCCGCTTTTTGTTGTTTAAATTCTTCTGGTATAAAGCTTGTCGCATCTGTTTCCACTAATCCTGGAGAGACGACATTTGCTGTAATACCGCAACTCCCCAGTTCTTGAGAAATAAATCTTACAAAACTATTTAGAGCTCCTTTTGAAGTACCGTGTGAGATAAAATTAGGTCCTGGTTGGTTACCTAAAATACTAGATACATAGATAAGTTTCCCATAATTCTGTTTCTTCATATAAGGTATTACACTCTTTGTAGACACAAAAGCCGCTTGAAGTTCATCATTCGTTTTTTGAATAAATTCATTCCACGATATATCTTCAAATGATTTCTGCACAAAGCTCACGCCTGCATTATGTACGAGGATATCTACAGTTCCATATGTTTTTATAGTTTCTTCTGCAAGATTACTCATTTGCTCCATATTTCTAGCATCTGCTTGTATAGCAATAGCTTCTCCACCCTTTTCTCGAATTGATGTCACCACCTCTTTTGCTGCAGTCGCATTCCTTGCATAATTCACGACTACTTTTGCTCCACGTTGTGCCAATATTTTTGCTGTAGCCGCACCAATTCCTCGACTTGCTCCTGTTATGATTGCTACTTTTCCATTCATCTATTTGTCGCTCCTTTTATTTTATTTAGTATTTATTTTCTGTCTATGTGGTTTATTCTTATTGCGTATATTTACAAATTCAATATAATCACTATATGTTAGATGTTATATCTATGCGTCTTAATAGCACCCATATCCAGTTCAATACTTTTTTCAAGTAGATATTTACTTACAAGTCTTGCTAATTCCTCGCCTTTGTTATCATTCCATATATGAGTCAGAAGCTATTTTGTTATTCAATATTGGTTGATATATCTCTTCAATAGTAGTTTCCTCCACGTATACCCATCAATCTAATATTTTGAGACACTCTATATTTACCAAACAGGTCTAAACCCCAATGACAATTTACCTTCATTTGTTTCACAAACTAATTTTGTTAAATCTTCTTTGAGCATTTGCATGCGCTCAGCGCCTATGTTTTCAATCCAGCGTCTCTCAATATCAGTTAGTATTTCTTCTTTTGCTTTCAATACTAACCAACCTCGTTCGGTCAAAACGATAATCTTCCCTCTTTTATCAGTGGGATGAGTTTGGCGCATTACATAACCACTTTTCTCAAGATAATCCACCATTTTACTTACAGCTTGTTTTGTAATTCCTAAGTATTCGGCTAGTTCTATACCTGTTGCTCCATCAGGGGTAATACATTTAAACATAAAACCATGTGCAGGTCTTATATCTCCAAACCCCAATTCATTCAATCTGTCATGTAGTTCATTAATCACCGTACTAAAGGATAATGACAAAAGTGATGTAAGATCTAATTCACTAAATACTCGTTGATTCATGTATAAAACCTCCTTGAATAAAGTCAATTGAGTTGACTTTATTTAAAACTCATTGTACTATAAGCAATATAGTCAATCAAATTGACTATATTGCTTTTGTTATGAAAGAAATATGATTTAATAAAAAATCAATATACTATGGAGGTTCTATATGACTCACATTGTTAAAATTAAAGCAAGTGTATTTATTCCAATGTCTTGGACTGAACCTATGAAGGATACTCAAACGGGTAATATAATTCAATTCGAAGGTGATTCACGTGAATTTATCCCTTATACTGTAAACACTATGAACAGGAAGTAGTTGTAGATTTTTATAAAAAAGAAATTTTTTCATATGCAAATACTGGTATAACAACAGAAAAAGTCACAACATTAGATGGTTCTGTTAATAAAAGAACAGGAAAAGCTAGTACGGAAGGTATTTTGTGCACTGATATTGTATGGAGTTCTGATGACGTCAAGTTTCAAATGAGTGCAAGTGCTAGCCAACCATTAAATGTATATGCACCTCCTGTTGACTATCTATTAACTGTACGTGTCCAAAAAGATGGTACTGTCGATATTCAAGGTACACATGATGGATTCCCTTGTTTTGAGTTTTATAAGCAAATAGATTTTGGACCATTTGAAGAAATTTATACACATGATTTCAGAGAAACAGGTGATACACCTGAAGCGCTAGCTGGAGAAATGGATTATAGTTTTAAAAAAATATTGTAAAGTCAATGTATTGCTACATTTTCATCGAACTAAGATAAATTTGTATTCATAATCGGTATATTGTACGCAAACTGGGAAGACCTCACATTAAGAAAAATTAGAGTTGTCTCATTTCCCTGGCGGTATACCATCGTTATCAAGATAGGATTAAAAAATATCAGTTTCAAAAGAAACGATTTTCTTTTTCTAAAAAACCAGTGTAGATACCTTATTAGACATGTATCGAGTGGAGGATGATGTAGAAGAGGAAAAGTTGATTCATTTCCATAAAAAACCGAATTTCACTTGTCCTATGGGAGCTAATATACAAATTATTTTAAGGTTATTTTAGCCCACACACAAGAAGCGATAAAAAGAAAAGTGAGGGAACGTATATATGACTGTGAAAATTAAAGTTTATTCTGATTTTATATGTCCATTTTGTTTTTTAGGAACAGGTCCTTTAGATGAGGTTGTAAAGGAAAAAGATGTAGAAGTAGAATGGATGCCATTTGAATTGCGTCCTAGTCCATCTCCGAAAATTGATCCACGGACTCAACCTCGTGTAATGGAAGCTTGGAATTCATTTATTTATCCTACTGCTAAAAAATTAGGATTAGAAATAAAGTTACCACATTTGCGTTCGTATACGCACCTTGCGTTTGAAGGTTACCAATTTGCAAAGGAACATGGAAAAGGAAATGAGTTTCACCATAGAGTGTTTATTGCACATTTTCAAGAGCAACAAAGTATTGAAAACATTGAAGTGTTAACAAAATTAGCGGACGAAGTGGGACTTTCTCAGGAAGCATTTAAAGAAGCATTAGTATCACGAAAGTACCAAAAAATGCATCGAGAAGCTATAAAGCATGCCCTTGTAGAAGCACAAATTATGGCTGTTCCAACGTTCATTATTGGTGACGAAGTTATTCAAGGTTTTACTAGCAAAGAAAAATTAGCAAAGGCAATTGATCAAGAAATAGAAAAAAATAAAGAGAATGAGTTGGATGGACTGCAATGTAGTATAGATGGGGATTGTTAATGCTAGATTAAATTAGTGGTGAAATATAAATTTCAAAAAATGAAGTCAACCAGATTGACTGTATTGGGATTCTATTGTAAAATGCATAATAAAGTCAATTAAGTTGACTTTATTATTTTTGTTATAAAAGTAATAGGCTACCCATTTTCAATGAGTAAATATAGAAAAACGTAAGAGTGAGTAATAGGAGGAAAAAAGCATGACAACAGTTTTATTTGTAAAAGCAAACAATCGTCCAGCAGAACAAGCAGTTAGTGTGAAATTATATGAGGCTTTTTTAGCAAGTTATAAAGAATCACATCCAAATGATACAGTGGTAGAGCTTGATTTATACAATGAGGAATTACCATATGTAGGTGTAGATATGATTAACGGCACATTTAAAGCAAGTAGAGGATTTGATTTAACAGCAGAAGAAGCAAAAGCAGTAGCTGTTGCTGATAAATATTTAGATCAATTCCTTGCAGCTGATAAAGTTGTATTTGGTTTCCCGTTATGGAATTTAACAATCCCAGCTGTACTACACACATATATTGATTACCTAAACCGCGCGGGCAAAACATTTAAATATACGCCAGAAGGTCCAGTAGGTCTTATTGGAAATAAGAAAATTGTATTATTAAATGCAAGTGGCGGTGTATATTCTGAAGGACCAAAAGCTGAAATGGAAATGGCTGTTAAATATGTAGCAAGTATGATGGGCTTCTTCGGTGCAAAAGATATAGAGAAAGTAGTGATTGAAGGACACAATCAATTCCCTGATAAAGCAGAAGAAATTATTGCTGCAGGGCTTGAAAAGGCTGTTAAAGTAGCAAGTACGTTCTAATTAACAAAACATTTGTCACTCTATATAGCAGTACCAACACTTTTATAGCGGGTGGTACTGCTTTTTTATTCGCTTAGCTCGAATCAATTGGGCAGTAAGGACCCAATTGATTCGAGCTTTCCATTCTCAACTTATTAAACGATAGAAAGCAGGATTACATTACAATGGAACGTTTATGGACAAAAAACTATATAATGCTGACCATTACAGCATTATTACTATTTAGTGGTTTTTATTTACTCATGCCAACACTACCTATTTTTATTAAACAATTAGGTGGAAGTGAATCTCAAGTTGGATTTATTATAGGAGTGTTTACAATATCGGCAGTCATTTTACGTCCTATTGTTGGAGGATTAATGGATCGATATGGTCGACGAGTATTTATAATAAGCGGACTACTATTTTTTGCAATTACAATGTATTTTTATGGTTGGGTAACAGGAGTTATATTTTTAGTGGTAGTACGTATCCTTCATGGAATCAGCTGGGCAATTGCTACAACTTCGATCGGAACAGCTGTGACTGATGTGATTCCACAATCTCGTCGCGGAGAAGGAATGGGATGGTATGGACTTGCAATGACATTAGGTATGGCTATAGGACCAATATTAGGTCTTTGGGTAGCAAAATCATTTTCATTTCATTATCTATTTCTTCTATGCACAGCATTAGCACTTATTGCATTCATACTTTCGCTGGGTACAAAAATTCCAGCAGTTCAACATACATCAAAAAAACCAATATCATTTTTTGAAAAAACTGTTGTACCAATCGCTATTGTTACATTTTTCCTATCCCTTACTTTTGGTGGCATTACAACATTTTTACCACTGTTTGCGTCAAATATTCAAGTTAATGCTGGTACTTTTTTCTTAGTTTATGCTGTCACGCTCACAGTAATTAGACCACTTGCAGGGAAGATATCTGATAAACATGGAGAAGGAGTCATTATTGTTCCTGCGCTTTTTACACTGATAGTCGCACTATTCGTCCTAACAATGACCAAAGGGCTTGTTGGACTAGTTATTACAGCTATTTTGTACGGAGTTGGATTCGGATCAGCACAACCTGCTCTTCAAGTAGCAATGATACGATTAGCTCCACCTGAGAAAAGGGGAGTAGCGAACGCTACATTTTTTACTGCTTTTGATTTAGGGATTGGTTTAGGTTCTATTATTCTAGGGTTTGTTTCACAACTCATGGGATATCAAATGTTATTTTTTGTTTGTGCTGTATCTGGGTTTATTAGTCTGTTAATTTTTATTTTGTTTGTGAAAAAGACATTAAAATAACTTTTTAGTTTACGAAAAAAGCGCTATTCTTTCTGTAGAATCATAGGAAAGGATGGCTTTTTTATATGTCTATTTCTGTATCTGATGAATTACAACTATTTGCTCAAGAGATTCAAAGCTTTTTATCTCCAAATACCTTACGAGATCTTGCTAGAGATGTTGGTTTCGTGCAACGAACCAGTAAATACCAAGCAAAAGATTTAGTCGCTTTATGTGTATGGATGAGTCAAAATATCGCTACGACCTCTTTAACTCAATTATCTAGCTGTTTGGAAGCATCAACAAAAGTGCTCATCAGCCCTGAGGGATTGAATCAACGATTTAATCAAGCGGCTGTCCAATTTTTACAACACCTATTAGCTGAACGACTAAACCAAAAATTGACCTCATCTATGCCGATTTCTTCTCCCTATACTTCTGTTTTCAAGCGTATTCGTATTTTAGATTCAACTGCATTTCAACTTCCATATCCCTTTTCATTCGTTTATCCAGGTGCAGGAGGGTGCAGCCATACAGCGGGAGTAAAGATTCAGCTTGAGTATGATCTATTAAGTGGACAGTTCCTTCATATACATACAGGTCCAGGTAAACAACATGATCGAACCTACGGTTCCCTGTGTGCCCCAACTGTAACAGCGAATGATTTATGTATCCGAGATTTAGGTTATTTTCATTTGAAAGATCTTCAACATATACAAGATAAAAAGGCTTATTATATCTCACGTATCAAATCGAATACACGTATGTATCAAAAAAATCCTAACCCTGATTATTTTCAAGATAGCAGAATCAAGAAAGGTACAGAGTATATCCAGATAGATATGGAGGTTTTAATGAACTCTCTTCAACCAGGACAAACATGTGAAATATCCAACGCTTATGTAGGAATGACTGATAAAGTCCCAACTCGTGTGATTGTTCATCGACTAACAAAAGAACAACAACAAAAACGATTACAAGATCAAACTGTAAGAGAAAAAAAGAAAGGAATGAAGTATTCTGCTCGTAGTAAACGACTTAGCGGTATCAATGTATATATGACAAATACCCCTACAGATATTGTCCCGATGGGACAAGTACATGATTGGTATTCTTTACGTTGGCAAATTGAGATTTTATTTAAAACGTGGAAGTCATTCTTTCAAATCCATAATTGTAAAAAGATAAAACCAGAACGATTGGAGTGCCATTTATATGGTCAATTGATTGCCATTCTACTCTGTTCTTCTATCATGTTTCAAATTCGCCAATTGCTCCTCATGAAGAAAAAACGAGAGCTTAGTGAGTATAAAGCCATATATATGATTAAAGACTATTTTTTTCTTCTATTCCAAACTATAAAAAAAAACACCCAAGAGCTATCAAAGGTGTTACTTCGCCTGTTCAATCTCCTACAGCAAAACGGGCGGAAATCTCATCGATATGAGAAAAAAACGGTCTTTGATATATTAGGTGTTGTTTACAATTGTACCATGTCTGATAATCAAGCCGCTTAATTCAAAAAAAATGAAACCCGTTAGGGTTTATTTCGTATGCAAATCTTTCAATCACCTACACTTGCTCTTTAGAAAAAAGAAACAATCTCGCCTAAAATTGACTTTGCATAAGCTTAGCTTGATAGCGATGTGGCGGTACCCCTATTTATAGGGTTATTGACGGTATATCATGGACAGGTTATTAACGGTATATCATGGCCCGTAAGATAATTTAGATTTGATAAGTAGTAAAATTAGTTAGACTTCCTTACTTATTAAAAGTGTTTAGGTTTTATGAGATATCACTCATAAAATCTCTCCTTTCAAGAGTACACATTTGCTGTGTGCTCTTTTCACATTGCTATAAAATAAGGATTTTGTTACCTTTTCGTAACTACTATAGGTATATATACATGTTACAATTTAAAAGATTTTGCAGATTACCCCTTGCAAATTCATCTCTTTTCGGCCCTTATTGCCCCTTCAATAAGGGCCGTTTTTAATAAAGAATAGGGATTTTATTTAAAGTTTACAATCCCACATTCACAAAAATGATTTCAGAATTCCCATTTTGTTTATATGATTTCTTTAAAAATTTTAAATTCTATAATTAGTAATGGAGGCATTAAAATGAGCAATACCCCAGAATTATCACAACAATTAGTCCCCAAAAAACAATTTAATCCTTACAATCAACAACAAACGAATAAAAAACTAAGATGGCGTTTTTTGTTAACTTTAGCTTTTATATTGTCTCTAACTTTGTCTGCTCAACATTCCATTTACCAACAACAAAAATTGATAAAAGCAAAACAAGTCCTATTAGATCAAGAAAAACAAAGATTATCTACTCTAGAAAAGGTTGGAGAATCTCTCGAAAAAGATATTAAGACTTTAACAGCAAGTGAAGAAGGCATTTTAAAATTCGCAAGAAAATTGTATAGATTTTCCAAACCTGGTGAAACTATATTTCAAATACCTAATTAACTTATTAATATCTAAACGATTATCATCAAAAATCTATCAAATAACGATTTTGTATAAAAACTGCACAGCCATAAAAAACATACATACAATATGATGTGCACCTTTTTTCTATATGACTCTTGGTCAAAGAGCGCCTTAAAAAGCGCTCTTTTTATTTAAATAACTATTTTGTTCACATTATTCCGAGACATGTATATACTGTGGTATACGATATGCGATAGCATTTACAAGGCTCTCTTAAAGGGCTTTTTTTATTTTTATTTGGTATCAAATAACGCTTTTTTTAAGAACTAATGATTTTTATATTTTTTAAGTTTGTCATCACAAGTAATTTTTATAATTAGTTAATTTCTCAATATAGTTTGTGTATATAATTCCATTCAAAGATACATAATACCCACGTAACTATTTAAAAATACATCGTTTTTATATCTAAGTTCAAAAAGGAGCTATATAACATGGATAAAAAAATCTATTAAGTCAACAACTTGATCATGTGTCATTGGATGCGCTGAATACTCCTAGTAAGGCCCAAGAGCAAATGCAAGAAACATCTCAGGAGGCACATGATTCAAACAAGAAGAACGGTACTCAAGCTTTACATGGCGAAAATTTACCAATTTCAGACGTATATAGAACAACGAACAAACAGTAAATTTCAAAGGGGAAAATCTTAAGAACGAGTGAACTTCATTCTTTTCCCCTTTCCTATTCAAATAATGCTTTTATATGAAACTCGTACACATTTTTGACACATCAACCATCACAATTACTTGAAAACTCGTGATAATATTAATTCGTCGAATACGCCAAATTACGACACCTTACGACAATAATATCTCTCCTATAAAATCCCTGTCCCCGCAGGGATTTTCTCTTTTATTCATTACTTTTTGTTGCACTGAATTCCCATCCTGAATAAAATTCAAATTGTATTTTTTATCAAATTCTTTAATATATGAATGTTACGTAAAAAACTTGTAAAGATTGCTATCATTCTCACTATTTGTCCCGAAGTTGCTATATAATCAAAGTGCAAAAGCATCAACATTCCTTACGACTTTTTAGTATTGCTTTGCTAGGAGAAATCCTAGCTTTTTTTATTTCATGCCTATTAATCCGAAACCACCAACGCCCCGCTCACTAACCGATAACTCATTTACTTCAACAAAATGAGCTGTTTCTAATTCTTTCTTATATTTCTTTGTAAATGATTCTTTCACTGGCCACGTAATGGCTCTTAGTATGTTCCACCCTCGGATGATTCGTTGATCTACATTGTTTTTGTTAATGCCGTTACTCTTAGCTTTTTCGTACTGTTCCCAAGTTGGAACAGGCAGGTAATTGTTCTCCATTCTCTCCCTCCTAATCTAGCTCCATAATTTCTTTTCTCGTACGTTCAGAACGATTTACCTTAATCTTCCGAATACCTTTACCATGCTCTTTCACTTCCGCGCTCCATGCTCCACTCTCTGTCTTTACATCGAACCAATCAATACGTTGCTTTTCTTCCTTGTCATAGAATTCCACAGCGTATGTCGTTATGACGCTATGCTGTAAGAACTTTTCAGCGGTACTCGTTGCGGAGTAATTAAAACTTCCCACAACATCATCAAGTGTTAGTTGTTTCATGCCCCTAACCCCATTGGTCGAGATTTAATCTCGTTTTTATCCGCTTGATCCATTATCAAAGCCGCAATTTCGAGTTGGTGTCTTCCTAGTTCTTTTGCAATTTCAATGATGTTTTTATCCTCTTCCCACATTTCTTGTAATCGAATCACTTCACTCTCATCGAATACCAAGTCCAAATCTTCTAACGCCACATACATGTTACGACGCGATTTCTTCATGTATTTCCTTTGTTGTGCTGCGATTGTGTAATTCTCCTTTTCTAAATCTGTCCCAAGTCTCGGCATCCCATTTCCCCTGCAGTTGTAATTTATGAATTTCTCTGAACCTCGCCATAACGGCATGACGTCTTCTATCTACTTCTTCAGGTGTTTGATTCGCTACTTCGCAAATACATGGTGCAAATTAATACATCCCCGTTCCCATATCGTTTTTGATTACTCCAGTTCCTTCACATGCATACATTCCGATTTCCTCCTTTTAAAATGGCAATGCTTTTCTTCTGTAATCCTTTGTATCTTTGAAAACAATCGCTCTAAAGTTATTGAAGATACGCGATACAATCCGTTCATCGTATGCACCCTCCAAACGCTCTCCTGTGAGGTTTGTAGTAAAGATAGTAGAATTTACCTTACCTACCATCGAAAACATCGAATAACACTCTATTAATGAAGTTTGTTGCTTTTGTATTTGCATCTAACGCGCCTAACTCTGCTCCTAAATCATCAACTATTAATACATCCGCTCTTACCAATGTCCGTATGATTGAATCCTCAGTTAAGGAGGAATCTTTATTGAACGTACTTTTAATCTTCCGTAGCAATTCACCAACTGTAACGAAGACAACCGATATCCCTGCACCTGCAAGCTGATCTGCGATTGCATAGGCAAGATGTGTTTTACCCGCTCCACAATTCCAGGCCATAATCGCATTGAACACCTTCTCATTGAGATAATCCGTTGCGATGACCTTTGCAATTTCAAGGTTCTTCGCTAGTAGGTTGATAGTTTTCAAAGTTAGCTTTCTTAATGTTGCTATCGGCAATCATGCTTTGTTGATGGAACAAGAACTTCTTACTTTCGTTTTCAAGGAAGCATCGAGGGCATACAGCTTGTCCACCGAACTTCATCTTATTCATGCCATGCGTATCACAAACATCAGAATCCATAGTCATACGTTGAAAAAAGCTTTGTGAAATTCACAAAGCTTTTTTCTCGCTACTCATAAACTATCTACTAATGTCGTCTTTTTCTTTGGCTAGGTATTCTAGAAGATGAGGAGATATATGTCGTTGTAATTCTTCAGCAATCGGTTGAAGTTCATCAAGAATCAAAAGATTCATAAAGAAACGCCATCCTTTCTTATAATTCTACAGAAAGGATAACGTCTTTTGGACTTTATGGGTAGTCTAAAACCTTAACTTGATAGTACCCCCAGAACAAAATTTTGTGCTAACTTGTAACAAAAAAGCTCATTTTTTCGTTTTGGGGTAATTCTGAATTCTTAAGTTGATGGGCATGTATGGTGACCCCTATTAGTAAAAAGTGCGAAAGAGATTTTGTGTGATCGATGTAATCAGCAGAATACGTCCGAATAATTAATTGTAGCGCACCTTGAAATATTGGATAGCTAAATTATAATGCCTGCTTATTCAATGATGTATTGAAGTAGTTTTATAACGCTTTTATATGATGGTGTCATGAGTTCTAATCAAACTCTATTTCAAAGCAACAATTTTTTGACAGTTTCCCTAACGAATGGGGCTTATTAGTTGATACAGAAGAAGAGAAAACAGAATATATAGAGGGTTATTACAGATTTCGCGATACGGGAAAGCCCATATCGGACTTTAGTCCGCCTTTAGGCATGGGATGAAAGGATCGCTTTTTCATAGAAAAACAGTTCTGTTTTGGTTATACTTGAACTATAGACAAGTACAAGTCTTTAAAACGCCAATGTGTTCCTTGAAAACAAGATATCATATGGAGTTCGATAGCCGAATTCACGCTATCGGTAAAATGATATGTGTCGTCAAGAACAAGACGCTAAAACATATGAACACGAATCTGTACGGTATGGTGATAGTACCGTAGCTCACGAACCTATACGGTCTGTCGTGAGAGTGGTGATGGCACACCGCAATCTTGTACGTCAGCGATACCAGAAATGGACTTCGCCTTTGGTAGCAAGAATCCCACTGACGTTAGTCAGCTTGCCCCTTTAGGGGTGGGAGTGTCAAGAAGGTATTGTGATTATGGAGAACGGACAAAAGGCGAAAATGGAAATATTCTTGGCCAATGATGTTGAGGATGCCGATGATCCGTGGGTATGCAAGCGTACGAAGTTTTATCATAAGAGTTCTATTTGCTTTATAGAGAAAAGAAATGAGATAGAATGATAGGTTTAATGAAAAGAGCCCTAAGGAGATAGGGGCTCTTTAGGGCTCGCCTAATCGGATAAACTGATTAGGAGGAATATAAATATTTTAACATATAGATGACTCATCTGAAGGTAACAAAAAGATAACAAATGAGAATGTATATGGCAATGAAGATTTTCACTGTAAAAGGGGTACGGAAACGATTCAAGGTATGAGGGGACACTCTGAGGAAATATTCAAATTGATACTATAAATATAAACAAGAAACCTATCTGCGGGTAGGTTTTTATTTTACAATGAAGATGGTTGAATATTGAAACATATACAGATTCCAGGGGATTAGTTATGCCTAGTATTCAAGATACGATATATCCAAGAATCAAACATAATTTAAGTACGGAATGTTTATAAATTCCTTAGCGTACAATTTTCTCAAAATGATATGGTGGCCCCAAATAATCTTCGATAATCTATTGTGTATATTTGTATGCATCCCCTATATAAATCCTAGGGGATTGTTTGCATGTTGACTTTGTTTTTATGTACAATAAAGGTAAAGATATAGTCTGAAACAGGAAGAGGAAAACCATGTCCAATTCATTAGTAAATTTACGTATCGATTTTGCATTTAAGCAGTTATTTGGCACAAATGGGAATGAAGATATTTTAGTTGCTTTTTTAAATGCCATATTAAAAGATTCTTTAGAATCACCTATTGTTTCCCTGCAATTAGAAGATCCACATTTGCATCGAGAATATGAAGAAGATAAATTATCGATTTTAGATATTTCGGCTACATTAAATACAGGAACAAAGATAAATGTAGAAATACAATTGAATAACAATCATGATATGATCAAACGAAGCTTGTATTATTGGGGAAGGTTATACACCTCTCAATTGCAAAAAGGAATGCCTTATAGTTCACTTCATAAAACGATTACCATTAACTTGTTAAACTTTGTGATGTTTCCAGAATATGAAGCGTTTCATACAACAGGAATCCTTTGGAATCAGCAACAACAAAAGTTATTAAGTGACGATATAGAAGTTCATATTGTAGAGATTCCAAAGTTACTACAGCAATGGCGCGAAGAGAAAGTCAATCCGTGGGAAGATTCGTTTGTTCGTTGGTTATTATTATTACCAGCGAATGAAGATGAACATCTCACACAAACATTGGAGGACATTGCCATGAACCAAGATCCGATTTTACAAAAAGCAATGAATAAGTGGGAACGTATGAGTCAAGATTCTTCTTTCCGTCAAGCATATGAAGCAAGAGAAAAGGCCTTAATGGATGAGGCTGCAAAGTTTGCTCATGCTCGTAATGAGGGGAAAAAAGAAGGAATTCAAGAAGGGGTTCAGCAAGGGAAAATACAGATGATTAAAGGTATGCATGAACTTGGTGTACCACTTGAAACGATTGCTAAAGCCAGTAAATTAGGCATAGATGAGATTGAACGTATTTTAGAACAAAAATAATCAACATCAAAAAAAGAACCTATTAATTGGGTTCTTTTTTTGAGCTATTTGTCAACTAAGGGTAGCACCAAATAAATTTTTATAGGTAGTAATATAAACTTATATTATGACACTTAACTTTATTTTCTTATTATTGATGAGATCGCTCATTTAAAATTGCATTATATAAAAACTGTGCATACTGTTCCCGTGTAACTTTCATATCCGGAGCAAATTTCCCTTCACCAATACCTGCTGCAATATGGTTCGATTGTACGGCACTAATCGCATCTGTTGCCCATAAACTCGCTGGAACGTCGTTGAAATTATGTGGAGCCTTCACATCTAGTCTAAAAGCTTTCGTAATAACTTGAGCCATTTCTGCACGTGTTAATGCAGCTTTCGGTCTAAAGTTTCCTTGATCATCACCTTGGAAAATCCCTAGCTTAGTTAAAGCTAGTATTTCCTCAGAAAACATTGTTGAATTTTTATCGATATCTCCGTATGGATTTTCATATTTATCTTGTTTTTCTATATGCAAAGTACGGTAAATTAATGCAGCCACTTGTTCCCGTGTTACATTATCACCCATACCAAATATTCCATTCCCATAACCTGCAATAATTCCTTCATTCGCTAAATGATGAATCGCATTAAATGCCCAGTGTCCTTGTGGGACATCCTTAAATATATTTCTATTTACTCCCGCATCAATTGTTAAATCATCATGTACAAGAGTAATCGCATCTGTTACCCCAGCCTCACTTACATTAGAGTCAACTGTTACATCTTGCCCACTTTGTTTTGGCATGAATATATACCCGGTAAGCTTCTCTACTTGTACACGATATGTGTTTTCTATTAATCCATCAAACAAATAGTGGCCTTCTTTATCTGTTTTTACTTCTTTTAATCCATTCCCATCTTTATTTAACAGTTGAACACGAACGCCTTCCATTCCTTTTTCACTTTGATTTTGAATACCATTTTGGTTACTATCTTCCCATACTCGGCCACCTAATTTGAGCACATTCGCTTTAACAGGCTTAGAATCAGTTGCTTCCCAAATAGGAGCGATTAATATTGGATAATTCAAAGCTTCTATTTTTTGCTGCGTTTCTTGTGATGCTTTCAGACCCCATTTATCAAAAAATGGTAGTAAATTTTGTTTCGCTACTTTCGATGTATTATAAATAAATGCTTGCCTTTTCTCTTCATCCGCTTTTGGAAGTTGATTTTCTGGTAACTCTCGATAAAGTTTGTGAAGGTTCGGATAAAAATCTTCACCGTATGCTAGATTAAGTTGCCAAAGCATAACAAGTTTCACAAACAAGTTATCAATATTTTTGTAGTCTTTATCTGTTTGTTTTAAGTATGCAAAAGCTTTATCGTAATATCTCTCTTTTTCTAAACGCGTTGGTTGATTCGGGAATAATTGCTTTTGTGCAGCTAAAGAGTATATATTAGTCGTTACGTCAACCATACCGTGAAGGTCCGTCCACGTCAAAGGATGTATTTCTCTTGTGTGTCCCGCTTCGTGCATTTGTCCCCATCCAAATTTATTTACATTTAAAGCACTTTCGATTGCGTTACCAGCAGTAGTAAATACGGCTCCATCCCAACCTGCATACATGCCCCAGTCTGGTTTGTTAGGATTTTCTACAAAAGCCCAAATGCGACGAGTCGGACGATGTAAAGGATTAGGGTCTTTTTCAGATAACCCTGATATCTTATCTTGTGCTCGAATCATTTCATCATATTTTTTTAATAGAGGAACAGGATCTTGATCCACAATATATTTCTTGGCACTATCCTGCGTAACAGTAAGTACTGCTTTTTCTGATTTCAATTGTACCGCATGTGCATCTGGATACTTGTTCATCATCGCAATCCAGTCTTCTTTCGTATGCTTCCCTAGTTCAAAGAATGGAACAGGGCTTCCGCCTTGTGTTACTTTCACCTTAACTGTTCCTGTATCTTGAGGATTATCAAATCCTATTAAACCACCGTTTGGAGAGGAGATGGTATTAGAACCAGAAGAAAGATCAATTTCTTTTCCCCATTCTTTATCATATTGATGCGTCCCAATAATCGCTCTAATCTTTTGTGTTCCCGATACTTCAATTGTAACTTGTTCATTCGGTTTTACATAGATTCCAGTTGGTATATAGTTTTTTTGCTCACTTCTTCTTTCTCTTTTTGCTTCACTTCTAAAACTTCCTACACCCGGAAGTTCAAAATCCCTCTGTTCATATTGGTTTGTAGTCTGTGCAGCAATCGTTTCAGCATGAATAATCAAGCTATTTGTCATGATAGGTGAAAATAATGTAGTTGTCAAAATAGCAGATGTCGCAAGTACTTTCATCGGTTTTTGAAACATATAATAATTCCCTTTCTGCATATAAATAATCCTTTCCGTTTCAATTAGTTCCATTAAAGTCCTTTCGCTGAATGAATGTAATTAATTTCGATTTCCTGCTGGTTTATTTTTTTGAAAATTAAGAAATAAGTGCTCGTAAATCTTCCTATAGTTTGATAAATATAAAACATAACCGAAGAAAGAAATCTCCATCCTTATTCATACTAAATTATTACGAAAGGTAGGATATGGGAATGGAACGAACCCCTTTCCTTTTTTCTTCCTACTACGAATTTAACATCGAACAGGTCGTACAGCAATAAAATTTGACAATTCCAGCAGTTTTTCGACATTTTTTGCCACCTTACACAAAAATATTGAAGGTACCTGAAGTTGTTAAATCTCTATAAAAAAACAGACAACCTTACCAACAAATACAAGGTTGTCTGTTTTTAATAGTATTCAGGTGCAATCCGGTCCTATTTGTGGTTGTCCTATTTGGACAATCTCTCCATTTTGTACAATCTTAGCACCTTCATATAATTTATCTGCATAATTTTTAAGGTCTTGCCAGCTATCCTTCGCTATCTTCAGATCTACTTTTATAATAGCAATCCTGTCTGGGTTAATGTTATCAACATTTTTTAGTAAAGAATCATATTTTGATCCGATTGTATGCCACTGATTCGATATATTTTGAAGAGCAGTAATAGCTGTATCAATTGTTTCAGTCATATGTTCCGTTTTATTTTTGGCATCTGTCAAAATAACTAATTCTGCCTCTGCTCCAGAAATTCTGGACTTTAATTGTTCTATTTCTTGTTGTGCAGATGCGATATTCTTGTCAGCAGTGACAATCAATGGTATACCAACTGGAGGCATAAATACAGATAAAGCTATATAGCCACCACGCTTATCATAGTTTTCTTTAATTATATTATTACTATACTCGATTTGTTGTTGTAAAAGTGGAATACCGACGTTTGTACTTTCTAAAATAGACTTCAATTGATTGGAATCTGCTTTAAAACTTCTTGTATCTTCAGCCATTTCATTTCGGAATGTTATCAACTTTTCTAGTAGTCCATCCACTTCTTGACTATTGTCCAAAATACTACGATATAACCTCACCAGTCTAAATTTAAATGTCACTGTATCTTTTTGATCCAAAGCAGCTAGTAATTGATCATAACTCGCTTGAAAGGTATCATTATAACTTACACTATTCTGAATCGTTTTCATAATATCAGGCTTTAGATTATCTAACCAATATGTTGCATTCGTTTGTGCATCCTTTTGATGCTGAATCATGTTTGTTTTGAAATCACCATTTATAGAACTTATTTTACTTAAATCTGTCTGTTGTTGATTACGGATTGTTTGAGCATATGAATCCATTGTAAGGATATTTGCCCCCATTTTCTCCATTACTTCTTTATATTTATCAGGACCCAAATCATAGCTCTTACTATCTTCTTGCTGTTGGGACACACTATTTTGCACAGCTTGTTCTGCTGCAAAAGTATGAAGTGGGATTACATTACTCGCTGCCATTCCGGTAATGATCGTTGATAAAATAACTTTCTTATACAATTTTTTATTCACCTTTTTCACCTATTCTCTCAAATGTATTACGTATTTTATTAAATTCATAAGCTTCTATTCTTTACTTCAAATGAATTACGATCATTGCAAATAAAACAACATATTAAAATAGGGGGTTTCATACTTTCTTATTCTATAATCTTTATCAAGTTTCATAACTATATAGGAAATCTCCTGTTCAAACTTGAACAGGAGACTCACATTATGTGTTCTTCAAAAGGGAAAGTCAGTATATTATATTTTTCATTACTTCGGCAATTTCTTGAAGTACTATTATTTTTTCTCTTCTACGAATGAAATCTCAGACTTTTGAATATTTTCAGCATACTTGTTAACCTGTTCCCAGCTACTTTTAGCTATCTTCAGATCTACTTTTATAATAGTAGCAAGTTTGTCTGGGTTAATTCTGTCAACATTGTCATTCAATGATTTATATTTTGCCCCCATTGTCTGCCACTGATTCTTTACATTTTCAAGGGCAGTAATAGCTGCATCAATTGTTTCTGTTAAATTATTAGTATTTTTTTTCAAGGCCTCTAACTTAACTACCTGTTGTTTTGCAGTGGAAATATTTTCTGTTAGATTTTTAATCTCTTCTTGTGCTGCCTTTATCTGCTGCTGCGATGTAGTAACTCCGTATATCCCGCCTCCTAATGCACCTGCACCAATAGGCGCAAAGATAATTGTAGCAGTTAAGTATGCACCGAGAGCAGTTGCAACCGACGATGCAATATAAACTTTGTTATTCTCATCAATTAATGTGTAATTTGCTTCGATTTGTTTCTGCATCAATGGAATTCCAGCATCTTGACCAGCTAAAATATCTGTGATTTTGTTAGCATCAGTTTTTAAATTTTGTGTATCCAGTTCTAATTTGCCGCGAAAGGCTTTCAAATCTTGCACTAACTTGTCCACTGCATCTTTATTCACTGAAATACTTTCATCTAAACTTGTAAGCACAGCTTTTAGTGTTTCTTTGTCATTATTATTCACAGA
This sequence comes from Bacillus sp. FSL R9-9492, assembly GCF_038007365.1. Classification (NCBI taxonomy): domain Bacteria; kingdom Bacillati; phylum Bacillota; class Bacilli; order Caryophanales; family Bacillaceae; genus Bacillus; species Bacillus sp. FSL R9-9492. The sequence continues at coordinate 156,259 of NZ_JBBOXC010000003.1, read as the reverse complement.
TTCTACCAAAGTATCATAATAATTTTGAAATTGTGTATTATAATTGATAATATTTTGATTCGTCTGGATTATTTGCGGTTTCAAACCATCTAACCATTGTTTTGCATTTGTTTTAGAAGCATCGTGGTTGTTCTTAATGCTTTTTTGTAAATCATTGTTAATTACAGTTAAACCATCAAAATTAACATTTGCTTGTTTAACAACAGTTAAAGCATACAGGTCCATTACCAACATATTGGATCCAGTTTTCTCTATCGCATCTTTAAGCCCTTCTGGTCCAAGTGAATACTCAGGGTACTCAGGGGAGTTATTTTCTGCACCTGCATAAATAGGTGCTGATTTTGTTGTATTTTCTGCTGCCGAGGCATATGATGGCGTAATGCTACCCGCTGCGATTGTTGCAATTAATGTAGATAAAGCCATTACTTTATAAGGGTTTTTCATAATATTCTTATCTCCTTATATTATATTATTAAGATTTTTTTCTTCATTCTACTATTTTGCCTCTGTTACTTTTATGTTTGTAACACTATTTTCATATTCCGTTGTTTGTTTATTCAATTCATCCGTAAACGTTTTGAGTTCTTTTAATTGTGCTTGTAATGTACTAGAATCTATTTTCGCATCAGTACTAAGACTTCTCTGCATTTGAATCATTGTGTCATTAAAGATGTCCCAACTACTTACTAGCTTGTCAAAACTCTCAATTTGCTTTTTAACTACTCTTGTAAAGTTATTTAACTGTAGATCAATAAGTGTCATTTGAGTTGCTTGCACTTCAATTTTCGATAATTTTTGTAGCAATAGAATTTTTTGTTGTTGCTTCTGACGAACATCATTATTCAATTTTGTTACTTCATCATTTTGGACTTGTCCAACTTGGTTATAAATGACTTCCAAATTAGACGTGTCTAAAGTATGATCCTTACCTGCGTCTATCCAAATATCAATAACCGTCTTTCCAATATTTATAGAACCTTTTACATTTTCTTTTGGTAGAGCTAGAAGTTTTGTATAATCATCTTGAATGTTTTCATCAAGTTGTTTAATTTCCGTTCTGAATTTTTCAATGTCTCCGCCTGATCCCTTATAAAGTTCAATCGCTCTGCTAACTTTACTAGAAAAGCTCTTACTATCTTCAACCAAGTCATTTTTATAATTGTTTAGGTCTACTGAAGCTCCTTTCATATCATACTGAATTGCTTGCATTTGATCTTGAAGTGCATTAAAAATACTTACAAAGTCTTCTTTTGTTTGCGAATCGTCATTCACTTTTCCAGCTAGTTCAACCAATATATCATAATAACTTGTAAATCTTGTCCCAAAATCCTGCAGGTCTTGATTTACATTGAATAGTTTTGGATTATATTTATCCAGCCATTCTTTAACATGGTTTCTTGCAGTACCTTGATCAGTTGTTATTCCAGGTATAGCAGTTACTTCAAGGTTTGGTTGCTTTACTATGATTAGCCCATATCCTTGAATTAATGGCGTCTGTGATCCTAATGTCTTAATCGAATCTGATAACCTATTCATAGCAAGTTGATTTTGACTATTTGTTAGTTGTGAATAAGTTGTTTTACTTTCTGCAAAAGTATTTACAGGTAAGAAGCAACTTGTAGATACTGCTGTAACTAATAACCCTGCGACTAACGCTTTTTTCATGGTAATTCCTCCTAGTTTTGTCGGCAAATCCCCTATTAGAGCTACTCAAGCTTATGATATAGTGGTCACCTTATAGCGTTCTATAGTTTCTTTTCTATTAAAGCTGTACTTCATACAAATGCTGTAGAAATTATTTTTTAATACGCTTCATACTAGCTCTTCTTTCATTATTTCTACAAAATTACAAAAGGTGAGATTATATCGTACATTGCTTATACTTTTACTACAGAATTATATAAAATCACTTTTGTTATGTAGAAACTGAGATTGTTATTCTTTTTACAAACACGTTATTTTTCTGATCCTAGATTACTTCAAAATAAACAAATTGAACATTTAGATAATTCAACTTGACATAATGTTACTAACAACTTTACTGCACTTTTATTCGTACAATCTTCTCCTTCCTTAGTGGTCACACCAATTACACCTTTATTAAAACATTAAATTTTTTATGCGTAAATAGTAGAATTTTGTCGAATATATCAAATTATTCAGATATTAATTATTAACATGGATGGAAATATTATACTGATAAAACACTATCTTAATAGTATTAAAACAACTGAAATAATTATAACTTAATATATCAACCTAAATAATAATTATTTTAATTTGCAAGAAAAATAATTATATTTTTAGTGTTATTAATATAATTTAATCATGCACTGCATACTGATTCCCTTTATTTGGATATGTAAAATTACATAAAATATAGGGGTATCAACTACTCTGTGCTAAGTATTATCGATAAGTGTTTGGAAATAATTCTCCATATTATTATTAATGGATAGAAATTCCGTTTTGGTGTAAAAATGTGATTTTCTTTGTATGTATCCAGAATATTGTATGTTTCTGGACACGTTAATATTGAACAAAAGGGGAGAACAAGGAGTGAAGGTTGGATATGTTCGCGTATCTACAATTGGTCAAAATTTAGGCTTACAAATTGATGCTTTGAAATCCTATGGATGCGATAAAATATTTCAAGATAAATTGAGTGGGGTTAAAGATAAAAGACTTGGCTTAGAGGAAGCGCGGTTCTGGTGCAAGAAATCTATCATTCTTGGACATACTGATCACACACCTTTTATAGAGTAGTACGATCAGTATGTCTAAGTTTGATAAACCATTTTCATATACTTCAAAGTTTTTGCACCAGAACCATAAAAAAACGGTTCCTTGATGAACCGTTTTCTTAATCCTATCTTATTATACAGACATACCGTGTAAAAAATGTGTTATTAATACAAAAATTGCAACTATAATGAATAAAACAATAATCAGAATAGCAGCCTTCACTTTGCTTAATCCAGTTGTAATGAGCGCTTCTCCAAGGTTAGCAAAGTGAACCACTTTTTCATTAATTGATTTCCCATTTTGTTTTTGTCGTTCTTCTTTCGCTTTTCTTCCTTCGCATTAATTTGGAGTTGTTTGGCTATATAGTTCACAACACAATCGGGTATATGTTGAACGTCTGATAAGGTCCAACCAGGAAATTTCAATACACAAAGCTGTAAAGCAAAGCCTAACTTATTATGATCCCGACGATGACGCTTGATAATTTCGATATCATGAGGGGATAAGGTGTAGTAACTTCCTAATTCATACTCACTAATTTGTTCTGGAATAGATGCAAACTCTAAACGCTGTTCTGACGTCAATAATTCTCTTGCACGTTTTGAAGACATAGTTTTCTCCTTTCTAAAATGCAAGAAAATACCTTGTCTATATGATGCTGTAGCTCAATGGATGTTAGATGGAAGTATTTTCTTTTCATGCTAACATCTTTGTAAACTATTAATTTAACTACTCATTTGCTCCATTAGATTATTAGTTGGCTATGATATCTTGTTGCATCTTGCGATACAAAGTCATTCTAGAGATACCAGCTTTCTCGGCGGCATCTGTACGACTCATACCTTGATTAATAAGATATAAAGCATAATCTATCTTTTCCTCATCAGTTTTTGGTCTTCCAGGATGTTTCCCTCGTTTCCTTGCAGCCTCAATCCCTTCTTTTGTCCGTTCAGAAGTTAAATCTCGTTCAAATTGAGCAATACCAGCGAAAATAGTAAACAACATTTTTCCATGTGCTGTTGTTGTATCAAGCCATGATTCCTTTAGACTTTTCAAGTGCGCTCCTTTTTGAGAAATTTGTTCCGTAATTTCAATGAGGTCTTTTGTAGAACGTGATAATCGAGTTAAATCCGTTACAACAACTGTATCTTCAGGACGAAGAAATTCTAGCATACTATTTAACTCCGGCCGGTTTCGTTTTGTACCGGTTATTTTTCCGAAGAAAATGCGATCGCATCCAAATTCTTCAAGCTGTTTCTTTTGGCGGTCTAAATTTTGATCTAATGTAGAAACACGCATATAACCAAACTTCATGTTTATCATCTCCTTCACCAAACATTGTACCAAAAACGATTAAACGAGGATATTGTTACAATTAATATTGTTACACTCATTATGCGAGTTAATTAGACTGAAAATTTCTTACTAATGACTGTAACAATAATGGTCGTTTTTGTTACAACAGAGATAATATCATTCTTTACAATTTTCCGTTGTAAGTAAAAAAATAATTTCATTATAAAGTGATACTCCCATCAATTGGGAGTATCCTCATCGACACTGATGGTTAGTTGAGCCGATCAAGTATATGCCAGTAGTTATCTCCTACTCCTACCTGTATTCTTTGTTTCTCTCCGTATCCTTTACTGCCCATTAATGTGAAACAAAGATAAAATTCTAAAAAATGATGTATTTTTATCGTAAAACAATAAATTTTTATTGACTAAAATATGTTTCTTGAATTATTATATTTATAGCTAGCTAAGAGGGGGATTCTCTTTGAAACAGAAAGAATTATCAGTATGGTTAAAATTAATAATTGTTTTTTGCGGGATTTTTGGTCTGTTGTTCTGCATTTATATTGGTCCTGAAATAGGAAGGGACATTTTAAAGAATTCAGAAAATCTGAAATCATTATATGAGCCCTTTATTATCTTTATCTGGACTACCAAGATTCCGTTTTTTATTGTATTCATTTGGATAACTGGAATTCCATTCTTTATTGCATTAGTTTTTGGGTGGCAAATATGTTCCGATATTGGTTACGATCAAGCCTTTACCATTAAAAATGCCAATAGATTAAGAAGAATAAGTATTTTATCAATGATTGAAAGTGTTCTATCCGTTTTTGCGTTACTATATCTTTCGATATCCGGAGGCTACAATACAAATGTTTTAATGGTACTGTTACCAAGTCTATTTTTTGCTGTCGTTATTGCGATATTTACTTCCATGCTTTCTTATTTAGTTAGAAACGCTAGTAAGATAAAACAAGATAACGATCTAACGATTTGAGGTGCCGAAATATGACTATCATAGTAAACCTTGATGTAGTGTTAGCGAAAAGAAAAATGAGTGTTACAGAACTCTCTGAAAGATTAGGTATTACAATGGCAAACGTTTCAATATTGAAAAACGGAAAAACAAAAGCGATTAAATTTTCAACGCTAGATAAAATATGTGAAATTTTAGAATGTCAACCTGGTGATATTTTAGAGTACCAAAAAAATAACTCTGTTAATGAAGGAGAGAGTGTATCATGAAAAAAATATATTTATTAGCTTTTATATCAATATTACTAGGAGCCATTTGCATGGTTAGTTATTTTGTGATGGGTTCAAGCCTAGAACCAGACGGAAAATTAACGGAACCTTTCTTCCTAATTCCATTAAGTATTCTTTTTGTTTTTAGTGGTATTGCTGCATTATTGTTGCTGGCTATCATTTCAGTAATAAAAAAATTGAAACATAATTGAATTTGATTATGTCATCTAAAAAGAAATCAGAATTCGTTAGAAGGAGGAAAAAATGAATAGCGTAGTAGTAAAATTAGAAAATGTCCATAAGAAAATTGGAGGAAATGAAATTATTCGAGGTCTTTCATTTGAAGTGAAAGAGGGCGAAGTATATGGGTTTCTTGGTCCGAATGGTAGTGGGAAAACGACAACGATTCGAATGATGACTGGCCTTATTGCGATGACAGAAGGTGATATTACCGTTTGTGGTTATAGTATTCGTACAAATCGTGAAAAAGCTTTAGAGCAAATTGGAGCAATTGTGGAGAATCCTGAACTATATGAGTATATGACAGGTATGCAGAATTTAAAGCATTTTGCTAATATGGCAGTTAAACCAATTAGCAAAGAACGTATTGCTGAAATTGTAAAGCTTGTAGATTTAGAGAAAGCGATTGATAAAAAGGTAAAAACATATTCACTTGGGATGAAGCAACGTCTTGGTATTGCACAAGCGCTCTTGCATAATCCAAAGATTTTAATTTTAGATGAACCAACGAATGGATTAGACCCAGCAGGCATTCGTCAAATTCGGGATTATTTACGGCGTTTAGCGAAAGAAGAAGGTATCGCAGTAATCGTCTCCAGTCACCTGTTGAGTGAAATTGAACTCATGTGTGACCGTGTTGTTATTATAAAAGATGGGCAATTTGTACAAGCGTATAATTTACATGAAAAGCAAAAAAATGAAGACAAGGTCGAAGTTGCTTTTGGAGTTGATGCGGTAAATGAAGCAAATAAGATTATAAAGGGAAAAGTAGTGAAGCAGAATGTAGTCCTTACATCTGTAAAGAAAGAAGATATCCCACAAATTGTAAAAAAACTCATTTGTGCTGATGTACTGGTTTATGGTGTAACAATACAAAATAAAACATTAGAAGATGAATTCTTAGAGATTACAGAGGGAGGAAAATCATAATGTTTAAATTAGTTAACAATGAGATGCTAAAACTACATGCAAGAAAAAGCATCTATATGTTTATAGGATTCTTAGTTGCTTTAGAAATTGTATCAGTATTCGCTATCCGTTCATGGCTCCCAATTAAAGAACGATTTGCAAGTTATTTATCGTTTACAAACCTGACATTTGAAATGGTAACTACTCTGGTTACAATTTTTGGTATAACACTTGCAACTCGAATTATTTCAGATGAGTTTCAGAAAGGAACCATTAAACAGTTGCTTATTCGTCCAAGGAAACGAATCACCATACTGTTTTCGAAATATATAACAACTATACTTACTGTGATTTTTGTTTGTTTTATCTCTTTGGTGGTTTCAATGCTAATTGGGTTTATAATCTTTGGTGGAGAAAAAGAAGATTTAACGATTAGAATGCTACTAAAAATAGTTACTTATAAAACCTTACCAATATTATTTTATACAACATTTGCCTTTTTCCTAGCAAATATTTTTAGAAAATCAGTATTACCATTAATTATTACGCTAGTTATCTTCTTCTTACAAGGATTAATAAATACTATATTGCTTAAGACGTTTAAAGAAGTAGCACAATTTTCCGTATTCTCTCATTTGAATTTAGAAATGTATGACAGTAATGTACTTATTAGTGGTGGAACTAAGCCACTATTTACAGATTTCAATTTTACAACATCATTAATTTTTGTAATCATACACTTTGCAGTATTACTCATTGTATCAAGTACATTATTCCAAAAACGTGATGTACTTTAAGTCAACATGGAACAGGACGTTACTCAGTTAGAAGGTGAAAACATGAAATATATACTAGATCTTTTTTATTTCGGTTATTATCAAGCCTTCTCTTGCATTTTTCCAGTCGTTATCTTTGTAACACTTGCTGTTTCAAAGATAATTGTAATTCCTGGATTGCATCGCTACGATTTTATTCTACTTATGTGTCTCATTACGCAATATCTCATGTTCAAAAATAATTTAGAGACAAAAGACGAATTAAAAGTAATCAGTGTGTTCCATGTTATCGGATTTCTATTAGAAGTATATAAGGTTCATGTCGGTTCATGGTCATATCCAGAAGAAGCGTGGACGAAAGTTTTTGGAGTACCACTATATAGCGGTTTTATGTATGCAAGTGTTGCGAGTTATATTTGCCAAGCGTGGCATCGATTTCATTTAAGAATGAATAACTGGCCAAAATCTATATGGATAACAACACTTGGAGTGATGATCTATTTAAACTTTTTCACACATCATTTTATTTTAGATTTCCGTTGGATTTTGACGATTCTTTTATTTATTGTCTTTGCTCAAACTTATGTGCAATTCACAGTGCGAAACAACACATATAAAATGCCACTTCCTTTTTCATTTTTCCTAATTGGCTTTTTTATATGGATTGCAGAAAACATTGCCACTTTTTTCGGAGCATGGCAATATCCGAATCAACAAGACTCTTGGCGTCTTGTACATATTGGTAAAATTAGTTCTTGGTTCTTGCTTGTTGTTATCAGCATAATGATTGTCGCTCACCTTAAAGAAATTTGTTACAAAGATTCCACAATATCTAAAGAAGTAGGAGTTCTAAAATAAATTAAAAGCTTTTTTAATGAAGTTAAAATATCTAATGAGACCATTTTAATTGAATGTAAAATGGTCTTCTTTCAGTGAAATTGACCCTATCCGAAATGTTAGCCGTCCCCCTCCTAGCGTAGAAAAATCAGGGATTCGTTTTCCAAAAAATGTCTTAACGTGGGTTTTAAGTCATTTGGTTGGCGGGACCCCTTCTATAGACTATATCCATTTCTAAAAAATTTTCAGTCTTGCTTAAAAACTTTATCACAACAAAAGGAGCTAAATTATATCTTAGCTCCTCTTATTTACAAATTATTTAATTATAAGGGCTACGATTCCTAAAATGACAAGCAAAATTCCACCTAAGAATTGTCCTAATCCAGAAGCCTCTCCAAGAATCAACAAATTGAAAAGATTTTTTCTTGTTTGAGTTTTTCCTACGAATGCATCATCTTTTTTCATTTTATATACACCCCATAAGATTAATACTATTCCAAAAACAATACCGAATAATTTTAAAGCCATTATATTTACCTCCATTTATTATGTATATATTGAATTTTTTCTCAATCATTTTTTAGTTGTTGTTACAATCCTAAACAACATTCATCTATAATTCTTAAAAATTTATTATCACTTCTTATGATTTTATTAGGACATTTAGACGTTAAATAAGCTATCTACTAACCTTACATAAAGATGACAGTTCTGTAAGGTTAGTAAAACACACAAACTATCTACAAAAGCCTTTGTTTCTTACTGTATATATACAAATAAATACGTTATCTTTCTTATTGCACTATTTGTTCTTACGAGTAAGACACTATTTTAAAAACAAGATACTTAAGAATATTAACTAATAAACCTTATGAACTTATATTTTTTATTCAATCTAAGGAAATCTTGCAACAAAAATGCAATTGTTATAATAGCCATTAAACCGTTAACTGTAAGAGCTATTACAATCGATAATTCAATGATAGGTAATAACATGATGCATAGTGAAACAATAGATGCAATAAAAGGGACAACCTGTCCTGTTCTTGTTATGCAAAATCCTTCGATTTTTTTTAGTTGGGGCATTATTCTACCGATCATTAACAATAAAGGAGTGGTAGCTAATATCCCTAACCATCCAAAAGCGCTTTCGATAAACCAAGGTAAAAATGGCATGGCTGAAGAAAATATAAATAAGTTCATTACTAAAATAAATAATTGTATAAGAGATAATCTTATATGTATTTGTTGCATTTTGTTACACCTCAGAGAAATGTTTAAAAATAAAATGGGTCATACAATAGGCATAAGCTGCATAATATGACCCACTTTCACACATAGTACTTCACTCTTTATAAAGAGTGAAGGCTAATAAAAATCCGTTATTCTATTCAATTTTATTATATACTTACTTTTCCCATATTTTGGTAATAACTCCCTCGTTGTTCGTTTCAATGTAGTAATCATGATTATGACTATAAACATAACCCTTGAAGTTTTGGGAAATTACACCAGTATGATCAGTATAATACCGTTTTCCGTCAAATTTATAAATTGTATTTCTTACCTTTTCTCCATATGCACGAAGGTTGTCACCTTTGGAGAAGAGATATAAATTGCCATCGATTTTATGAACACCTGTTACCTTTTCAGATTTATCATTCAGATAGAATGGTATACCGTCAATGTCAACAACCCCTGTCGGTAGTGCTTGTCCCTCTTGATTAAAGTAATATTTTTTTCCGTCAATAGTTTCATTACCATCGAAAGTATAGTGTATGCCACTCTTGAAATAATATTTTTTACCATCAATTTCCTTCCAACCATGATAGTTGGGTCCTTCTTCTAAGCTGTAATATACAAGTGCAGGTTGATCCTTTTTATCAAATAATCCAGGTAAAAAGATTTTAGAGACCCCATTTTTTCTAATAGAACCATCTTTTTCAAACACTACTTGTTTCTCATTAAAAGTAACATAAGTCTGGCTACTTAGTGCTTCTCCATTCAGACTAGAAGCCTTCTCAAGTACGCCTTTATCAGAAAAATGAAGCATTATATTTTGATCTTCTAGACGTAGTTCATTTTTATTGGCTTGATAATCTTTAAAATAATAAATTTTACCATCGATTTCTTGTAAACCTTCTTTAACAAACACTCCAGTATGATCAGAATAGTTTTGATCTCTCCATGCTGATCTTTGCAAGGCACCTTTATCATCAAAGTGGTAGTTCTTCCCGTCAATCTCATGATTGCCATTAGAACCACTTGTCGACAATACTGCCCCATGATAATTCGGATGAAAATAGTATGTCTTCCCATCGATTTCTTTCCAACCTGTTAAGAAAACTCCATCGTGACCTGCATAATAATAATCAGAACCTCGGTTTACCCAACTGTTTTTTATCACGTTCCCAGAAGAATCTTTTGCAGACCATTTCGTAGGATCTTTTTCATCAACTACTATCTGTATTCCATCATGATTCTGTTTCTCATTTTCTTTACCCGGATACCACTCTCTTAGCCAATTATGAATTTCATTGTTGTTTTTTGCAGTGAAACGAATCTCGGATCTAAAACTCTGATCATTACCAAATTGGGAAATATACTGATTACCAGCCAAACTTACTCCATTCTTGTTATTCAAACGGAACTGAGGGTACAGAACTTTACCGTCAAAATTGAATGGCTCAACCTCAACAAGTTCAAACAATTCATCATCACCAATTGAATCGGAGTATTGAAGCTTATTTCCTTCTTTTCCTGAAAGGTATTTTGAACCTGCTTTTACAAACACTTTATTTGAACCTTTTTTATAAGGAATAATTTGATAAGGTTTACCATCATTTAATGTAATAAATGGTAATGCAACAGGTGTTTCTAGAATCAGATTCGTATCTGCAAATACATTTTCTACTCGGTCATTAAAATCTGCAAGGGCTTTAGAGTCATTCGTAACATAATTAGAAAGAACTTCTTTACCAACCGGTTCTGAAGTAATTGTTCCCAGCATTCGTTTTTCTTCTGGTAGTTTCTTAAACAGTTCATTCTCATCGGTACGAATATCAGGCAAACCGCTATTCAGATAAGCGTTTGGGAATGTGTCTCGTAAATATTTATCTGCTAAATTATTTCTACGGCCGCTATTATCACTTTGTAGATAATAGGTTTTGAAAGTTGCAAGTGCAACACCCGTCTTTCCTTCATCTAATTGTTTTTGTGTAATATACAAAATATCATGTTTAGATAGTTCTGGTTCATCAGGAGTTAAGTCTACTATTGTGCCAGCTTGCTTAATACGAATTTGTTCCCCATGCTTTATCGTTTTATATTCAACTTTTCCATTTGGATAAACAAGTTTAACTTTCTTGCTAAAATTTTCATCTTTATAATAATCAAATACACTAATACCAAACTCTCCCTTTTGAAATGTAGGAGCTTTGTAAGCAAGGTTTTCATGCTCAGCATAATAATAGCTTTTTACATCGATTCCCTCTAACCATTTCCCAAACGGTTCTTTAATAAACGCATCATAGATACTTCCAAATGTTGTAACAATTGTTGCAAACGTATCAACATCTGCTTTCACCTTATTTTCCGTTAATGGACTTGGTAATGGGCTAGCGCTGAATAAAATCCCCATTGCAATTCCTACAGGTAGGACTTTTGGTATCCTTTTTTTGTATTTCTCATTCATAACGTCATTCCTCACTTTGTATATGTGTTTTTTCCTACTTATTAAACTGAATGTAATGTTCGGAAGTTCATCATAACTTAAATACCTTTCAAATTTCTTTCATAAATGTTACAAAAGTCTTTCATGAAATCACAAATAAATCAGACTTCTATTGAATTACTTAATATCGCAAACAAATTTTGAACTCTTTCATTCACTAACAAAGGAGTAAAATAAATACCCGGTTCCTTAGCGTACAGGAAGCGGGTAAAATATGTCTAATTTGTGTCTAAACGTGCAATTTTCTTTTTTTGATATGGTGACCCCATGCCCATCAACTTAAGAAAACAAATCCACCCCAAAACGAAAAAATGAGCCTTTTTATTACAAGTTAGGACAAAATCTCGTTCTGGGGGTAGTTGTATTTTCTTAGCTTGATAGCGATGTGGTGCTACCCCTTCTTCGGTCTGAATATGCAATTATTCATATACAAATAAGGAAAAAAATATATATAGTATCACTAAATTATATTTATAAAATTTTAATGTTCCCAAATTTACACAAGAAAATTAAAATCTTATCGGTATACTTGTATAAATTCGATTTGTATTACTCCATTTGATAAAAATAGCTTTATATTATATTTTCTAGTATAATTTTTTTCGAATACACACATTTAGTATTTCTTATAAACGGATATGAAGAGTTGAATTTTATGATTTACGTAGGAAAATCCTAGTGTTTTAATAAGGGTGTAAGGTCCTTACAGCGTATAAGAGGGAAAAGAAATAGAATAAGTTTTTACTAATTTTGCAATTATAGCTAGAGATTGATAAATAACTTTCTATTGAGCAATTTTTATATCCTAATATTATAAAATCCAATAAAGGGATTAGCGAATCGAAAAGACTAAATATCCAATCTTTTCTAGAGTGATTTATGGATCTGGTGCAAATATATGAAGAAGAACATGGATGATAGTAGATTCCTAACGGAGTCGTATTTTATGCTAGAAGTCCAAACGCTCGGTGGATGAACTCTTTCTGATTTTGGACAGACTGATTCTGTAAATCAATCTGTCCCTTTTTTATCAAACTATAGAAAGGTTAGTGATGAAGAATGAAAAAGAATAGTAGAAAAAGAAATGATAGAATTGCAATCAAAGCATTTATAGCTGTAAATGTACTTACTGCTCCATTTATAGGGGTAGAGATGGGAGTAACAAAAGTCTTAGCTGAATCCCAAACCCCAGTATCAACAGAACGTATTTTGAATGTAATAGGCAAGGGAGATATAGAACAAATCAGAGATAGAGATAGACGTCAATTTAATTTCAGTCCATATGAACCAACTGGACTATATGCAAGTCCGAATGAAAAAATAACAATTCAGGTAGAAGGAACACAAAACATTCAGGCTTATATAGGAGCATATGGCTATGATGCAGGATGGCGTGAATATGGGACAAAAATAAAGTCATTTACTTTAAAGCCAGGAGAAAATACAATCGAAAATCCATATGGCGGAATGATTTATTTTTATAATTCACAACAAGGTGGAACAGTGAAAGCTGAGATTAAAGCAGGAGGAACACCTATACCTTTCTTTGAACTAGGAAAACATACGAAACAAGATTTAGTTACTATGCTAGATAAGTATCCTAATGCCCATGCAGTGGAATTAAAAGGAGAACGCTCCCTAGTAACTGTCAGCCCTGAAAGAGTAAAAAAATATTTATTAGGCTCTAATACAGACCCTGTAGAACTCTTAAAAAAAATAGATGAATCTGTTAGAATTCAAGATAAGCTTGCTGGTTTATCCGAGGAACAAGCAGATAAGCATTATGTAGCCTTTGCAGAAGATAATCATACTCCTGATTATTATATGTATGCTAATAATTTTGTAACATCATATGTCGGAGATGCGATTCAGCATGTACTAAACGTGAAAGAATTTACAGAAAACGGATGGGGACCTTGGCATGAAATGGGTCACCAACGTCAACAACTTCCTTGGAAGTGGGATGGATTAGGAGAAGTTACCAATAATATTTACAGTATGTTTTCACAACGTGCTTGGGGAAATCCATCGAACTTAGAGAATGATGGAAGATATGAAAGTGCATTCACTTATTTGAATAAGCCTCAATCAGAAAAAGATTATAATAAAATTGATGATGTATTTATAAAATTAGTAATGTTTTGGCAATTGGATTTAGCTTTTGGGGAAGATTTTTATCCGAAATTACATCAATTATACCGTGCAATGCCGAACGAAGAGTTACCTAAAACGGATGACGAGCAAATACAAGGTTTCATTTATAACACTTCTAAGGTTGCACAGAAAAATTTACTTCCATTCTTTGATAAATGGGGACTGAAAGCATCGCCAGAAACAAGACAAAAAATAGAAGCTTTGAATGTACAAACATTAACTGCTCCTATTTGGGAAGGAACTGATTCTAAACCTGTTCAGCTAAATACATTACCTAAACAAAACATGAAAGTAATTGCAAGTAGTGAAGAATTAGGAGTTGAACCTGCAACGAATGCAATTGATGGGAATCCATATACAAGATGGCATAGTAAATGGAGTGAACCAAACAAATATCCATCCAATTTAACGATTGACCTTGGTGAAACTCGTACCATTACACAGCTATCATATCTTCCGAGACAAGATGAATCTTCAAATGGTCGTATTTTAAGCTATAACATTTACACAAGTACAGATGGTGTGAACTATCAAAAAGGAACTTCTGGAACATGGGAAAATAGTAAGAAACAACAATTTGCAACATTTAATGCTGTAACTGCTAAATATGTGAAATTAGAGGTACTAAACGGAGTAAATGGATATGCTTCGGCAGGAGAAATAGATATCTTAGGGTATTAATTTCTATTGATTTCAAAATCATAAATAAAGAATCCGAGTTCTTAGAGATGTATCGCCACACATCCATCAACTTAAGAGATTTTAATATCCTCAAATACCAAACAACGTTATCCTTTTTAAACAAGCTAAATTAGAAAGGATGACGTTGTTTTATGAATCTTTCAGACACAACATATCCTTCTCTGGCATAAAAAGACAATATCGACAGTAATTGTGCTCTATATAAATAAAAATAACCTGTATTTTCTAAATGGTGCAATATTTTTTAAACATAATTACACAAATAAAAATCCCCTTGGGGACAGAGTTTTAAGTTTTTATTTTAATTACAGTACGTGAAATTATTATGGATTCTAATTAAAAAGCCCCCATAGACCATAAATCTATGAGAGCTGCCTAAGGGTATTTCACATTCGACTCGATTCTATTGTAGTAAGCTTTCACCAAATATCAAAAACATAACGATCCAAAATCAAATAATTAAACTAAATGCACTCTTGAATCCTCCCCACAGAGAAAATGTTTCCTCTTTCATTTTTATCATCCTTTCCTACTTGTCCTTTGGTTCTCCAAACCATTCATACATTGCCTGCCTGCTTATAATCCATTCCTTACGCTTCCCTTCAGGATGCAAAAAGTACTTCACTAAACCCTCCTGTAACATGCGTTCTAAACCATTTATTTGCTTCTCGTTCATTAAAGAGGGGCTATATTTATTCTTAATTGTCTCACGAGGAATCCTCCAATAAAAAGCTGCTTCAGATGGTGTCATGTATTTATCAATTTCTTTCATGAGAATTCTCCTTTGTTTGTGCTTTTCCTTTTATGTTACAATAAATAAAGAAGGAAATGGACTAGATTTCCTTCTTCTTCAGTCACTCATTAACTAAGCCCTTTGTTTGCTGTTAAGCAAATGAAGGGTTTTTATTTTGCTTGTTTATATTTACTATCTATGACAGCCAAACGGATCAACTTCAGCTTAATATCCTTACTAAGAGAAAGCCATTCAGATGTACCGATTTTCATATCCTTTTCCTCCCCATTCCCTTTTTATACTTCAAGAAAATTAACCCCTTAAAACATTTGTATTTTACACTAATCTAACAACTAGGGAATCCTCATCATATTCATGAATGTGTAAATCATAGCGCATTTCTGTTGCATCCAATACTTTGCAAAACCTCTGATAGTAAGTCGGATTACTTACTTCCATGCCAATTTCTCCATTCCTGAACAGATACTCTAAATCATCAATGATTTCTTTTACTATATTCTCCAATATTCTCACTCCTTATCTCTATAAAATAACCTTGTAAGGCTATTTTATAGTAAAACAAACAACCTTACAAGGTTATTTCCTGTTTTTTTCAGATATTTTATAAATAATTCTTAATAACATCCTTAACTCGCTTTAAACCGCTCCATTTCGCTTTTAACAAATTTCTTGTTGTTTAGGTCTTATGTCATTCACTTCTAAATATACATTTGTTATAACGGAATCTGAGAAGCCGTTTTTTGATGAGAGTATGATTTTTATAATTAATTCCTAAAATAACAAAAGAGCTGGATTTTCATCACAGCTCACGTATTGATTGGTTCTGTATGTGTACATGTAGGATATTGAGAACAGCCAAAAAACTTATTTCCTGTTTTATTCGAATTTCGAATGACTAAATCATGTTTACATGTTGGACATTTCCGTTCTGCAGGTGTTACCCCTTGATATACATCTTCAGCCGAATATTCGGGATTAATTTTATTAATCAATTTCTGAAGTTCTACACGATCTATTAGTTTTACATTACAAGCTTCCGCTAATTCCTTTGCTTGTCTTGTATATACACTGTTTGTTACAACCCAGCCCTCATGTGCTTTGTAATAGGCTTGTGCTGCATATATCTCTTGTACGGCACTGATGCCGACTCTATTTTTCATCCCGTAGCGTTTCGCCTGGATTACAATACGATTTTTCCCCTTCAATACCAGATCCGCTCCGAAGTCATTTGACTGCTTTGTGACTGTTGGAGAATAACCCAACTCTCGAAAGAGAGCTTTTAGGTATACTTCGAATTGATGTCCGTCCATTTTATCTATATAACGAATACCGGACTTAGCCATTCGCTTCAGTATTCTTCGCTCCCGAAACTTTCGGTACATAAATTTACAAATACGGAAAAGAACATAAAGGATAAAACCATAAATCAAAATTTGTAATATGTTTGGCATTTCTGGTAGATTAGACACTTCTCTCCACCTCTTTAATTGGTTTTACTTTCTTTGGTTGTGCTGTTTCTTTTACCTGTTGCTCACTCACTTGTTTCTTCCGGACATCGTTCCAATCTTCTTTTTCATTCTTTGGAATATCCTCTTTAAGATCTAC
Organism: Bacillus sp. FSL R9-9492; assembly: GCF_038007365.1. NCBI lineage: Bacteria > Bacillati > Bacillota > Bacilli > Caryophanales > Bacillaceae > Bacillus > Bacillus sp. FSL R9-9492. Next base: position 139,261 of record NZ_JBBOXC010000003.1, on the reverse strand, counting down.
AAAGCATTTCATCGTTTGAATGAAGTCTCTCCCAGCCTTATCATTATCAACTGCCATAATGACCTCTTTAATATCGTGCCCTTCTTTTTTCGCATCCATTAAAGATTCAATCACTGTTTTGGACTTCAAACCATGCATAGAAACCAGGCGAGCGTTTTGGATATTATTTTGTTTAATGCTCCAATAAGATAACATGTCGATTGGATCTTCATAAAAATAGATCTTATCCGGCTTACCCACATCAACCGTAAAACCTGCATTGATTTTTTCATAATTCGGGACGATTTGTTTAAAGCTGCCTCTTTTATTCTCCATTTTTACAGTGCCTTGACGGTTCATTCCAATTACTTGCCCTTTGCCACCTTCTTCTCTCCATTTGAACACGACATTGTTTTTCTTATCCTGGACGATAAGATCCTTTTTAATCAGCCAGTTCACCAGGCGAGGATCTATTTTCCGCTCATCAATTAAGTATTGCTTGATTTCTGTTTGTTTCGGCACCTCTAAGTGTTTTGGATAACTAAAAGGCTGCTGCTCTTTTTTGCGTTCCTCTTCAGCTTTTGAACGATCAAACTCTTTGTAATCCCCTTTATTGATGTCTAATACAGCTTGCGGAAATGTCATTTCATAGTACATCATCGCAAAGCTAATCGCTCCATATCCCTTTTCGCCACGACTATTCCAGGCATATTGATTTCCTTTAATAAGAAGACTGTCATGTTCCGTATGACGATAATAGTTTCCTTCTTTCTTAAACGTTTCTCCCTTTGCTTCCAGATATGAAATCAAGTCAATATTTCTTGCTTTCATTGCATCCTCCGTACTGACATGTGCCATTACGGAATCCCCCCTTTACTTTATAAAATGAAATAAAAAAGAGGACTATTCCGTTTCCTAGTCCTCTTTTACATACATTCAATTTTTATTTGCCGAATAAGAATTTTAATCGCTTCTCCTGTACGCTGTATGATAAACGAGCGTCAAATTTTTTCCCGTTTTTGTTCGAGATAAACCCTTTGATCTGATCCGTTACATTCTTTTCTAATAACTTTTTTACATGGTTACTACTTAAATTTTTACCAGAGAATGTACCAAAAATAATGAAGTCACAGCCTTTTTTGTATTTCTCACATAAGTAGTTACTTTTCCCTATAAGAACCCTACTCTTACACAATGGACATTTGCCAATTGTACGATCTTCAGTCGTTGGAAAACGGAATTTCAAACTTCCGTCTGCTTCCATATAGATAGCTGCTGTAAATTCTCCCTTTTCTCCTTGAAAGCCGTTTATAAAATCCGTTGTTTTATACTGGATTAGCTTCTTCATCTGATTACCAGGGATTGCTTTCCCTTTCATTTTGGCTGGTAACATAAAATCACATCCGTTTTTATGCTCTGTGCATCCATAAAATGTTTTACGATGAAGCATATCCCCTTTTTTACATTTTGGACATTTACCAAATGACAGCTCCTCTTGTGTTGGGAACTGAAATTTAACTTTCCCTTCATGTAACACTAGATAAGCGGAAAACTCCTTCTCATTGGACTTAAATCCTTTTAAAAGATCTGTTTTCTTATCCTCAAACAGCTTTTTCGCTTGCGCTTCTGGAATCGCTTTTTCTTTAATTTTTTTCGGTAAGGAGATTTCACATTCTGGATAATTACTGCACCCATAAAAATTGCCTTTATGAAGGATTTTTCCTTTTCTACAAGGGCATTTACACACCTCAATTTGCTGATTCCAAGTATTAATAATGCTATCCGACACCTTATCATCCATTGCGCCTAATTGTTCCACCGTATCTTTTACAAACGTATTTGTTTTCTCTACAAATTCCTCATATTTCATTTCTTTCTTTTCGATCATGTAAATCATCCCTTCCATTTCAGCCGTATAAGCTGGATTTTTGATTTCATCTACCGGAAAAGCATCTATAAACGCACGACCAATATTAGTGGTTCGAATCTGACTGTTGGTAACATCAATATAGCTTCGCTCTAACAGTTTCGGAATAAACGTTTCTTCCGTTGCGACTGTCCCAATCCGTTTCCCCTTCATAAGTTCTTTCAAATGTTCATCATCTAATTTACGTCCTGCCGTCTCCATAAAGGTTAAAATGGAGCTTTCCGTATGAAAGGCTGGTTTCTTTGTTCGAGACTCAATCAAGTCATACTGAACGATTCTGAAAGAATCTCCTTCTCGTAAAATAGGTATCTGAAATGCTTCAACTGATCCCTCTTCTATATCCTCTTGAAACACACTTAGAAACCCTTTCTCTTGTAGGATCTTTTCTTTTGTACTGTATGTGTTGCCCTCTTGATCTATAAAATGTACTTCTCTTACCAGGTAGATTGCCGGTTTCATAAAATTCCCGATAAATCGTTTTATAATTAAGTCATATAACTGTTTTTCTAATGGATTTCGGTTGGTCCCGACATATAATTTTGTTGTTGGGATGATGGCAAAGTGACTACTGACTAATTCATCATTAAATGTAGTGTGTTTTTTTGTAATAGAAGATGGGATTACTTGTTGTACGAGATTTGCATAGGAGCTTTTTTCTAATGCTGCCATTACTTCTTTCACTCGTTCCACTTGTTCTGTAGGTAAGTGCCTGGATGAAGAACGAGGATATGTGATAAAGCCTTCTTCATACAAACTCTGAATATGTTTTTTTGCTGTTTCTGCATTTATCTTCATCTTAGCGTGAGCATCTTTGTAAATATCCGTTAAGTTATATAATAATTTTGGTTTCTTTTTTCTCGTACTTTCTTTAAATTCCGTTACGATTACATTCGTTTCTTTCAAGCTATCTCCAAGCCTTTGTAGTGGCGATGGATCTATCAGTTGATCTTCTGTTTTCATTACTGGTGATAAACCGTTTTCCGTTAGTAGCTTTAAATTGTAATAGGTTTGTTCTTTATAGTTTTGGATAGCGATTTCCCTTTGACGAATTTCATTCAAGATACACATTTGAACACGCCCAGAAGCCAATAAGAATTGGTTTCTTGCTAGTTTTGAAGTACAGCCCCTTGTAACATTAATGCCTAGAATATAATCCAGGTATTGCCTTGCTTTAGCGGATTGAGCAAGTGCTTCATAGTCTTTTCCTGGTTCTAATCGGTTCAATGCTCCCTCTAACTCTGCGGCCTCATAGGAAGAGATAAAAAGGCGAGATTCTCGCTTGTCCACACCTGCATATTCAACTATTTCACGATAGATAAGCTCACCTTCCTTATCCGCATCACAAGCGTTAGCCACATGATCTACATCGGGACGATTTAACAACTTAACCAGTATTTCAATTTGTTCAAGACTATCTGATTTCGCTTTATATTCCGGCTCTAAAATAATTGGCAAATGATCAAAATTAAATTCTTTGTATCTTTCATCCATTTCCTCCGGATATTTTAGTTCTAATAAATGCCCTCGGCACCAACTAATAATGTAATTTTCATTTTCATAGTATCCATAATATGGCTTGCTTCCTTGATGCTTTTGTGAGTTTCTAAATCTAGGTGATTTTAATAATTCAACAGCTACTTTCGGCTTTTCTGCAATAAACAATGTTTTCCCCATAAGTAATACCTCCTATTAATCTGTAATTTCAGTTTCACGCTTCCATTTCTTATTTCTCCGCTTTTTCATTACTCTGTGACCGAATAATAACAACGTGTTCAAAAAGACCGCTACAAGGAACATACAGCCCGCAAACAGCCATACATTCATGACGTTCACTCCTTTCGTTCTACAAACAAGAAAGAGGGCTTTTCCTTTTACCCTCTTTCATTTTTAGATATAAAAAAATCACTTTCCGTTTTCTCAATTGAGTAACAAAAAATGATTTAATCTGGTGTTCCTGTTATAAAATTTTTCATCGTTCCATTTCCATTGTTTCTTTTTTTCTACTTGATTTCTTTGTAGCCTTCGACTCCTCTACATTACCAGGCTCTGGCTCCTTGTCTTTTTCTTTATGATTCGTTTGTTTTCCGTTTAATGGCTGAAATTTTTTATCTACATCCATTTCCTTTGAAGTTGTAGACTGATTCACCGTTATTCCTTCTTTCCCAAGCTTCTCATTCACCTGGTTTTCTAATTTCACAACGTGTTCCTGGCTTACCAGCTCATTATCAATCGAAACATACTTTGTTGTATAATACCGCTCTTCAGCTTTTACACGAGTGACAATACTATCAATATCATCTGGTGTTTCTTCATATTGTGAACGTCTGTATGCTTCGAATTTTCGGCTTAAGTCCTTATCTAACGTAGTTGACTCTTTTTCTTTTGAAGGCTGAATTTGTTGATCTAAAGAGGCAATAGGTGCATAGCCCTCTTTCTTCATTTCTTTATACAATTCCACTTCTTTTTCACTAAATGAAGGATCTTTTTGTTCCTCTGCCTTATCAACTAAAATTCCATATCGTTCATCTTTTACGATTTCATCCAGGCTCCTATTCGCATCCTTTTCATGAATTACAAATGATTGATTCCATTTTCCATCAAAAATAGAGTCTTGAACTTTTTCATATAAATCTGATTTCAAAATATTATCCAAATAGACATTTTCTCGTTCTCCATTTTTCTTCATTAAGGAAACATATAAATCTTCTGGATTTGTTTTATCTCCGTTCCATACCGATAAATAATTAATATCTTTCGTAACGCCATCCATCATGTGGATTCTTGCAACCTCTTCATCTTGCATATCCTTCGCCAACACTTCAATTGTAACTAAATGAGTAGGTGCCTCTTTCAAGCTTTCTAATGTACTTTCCTGTTCTTTTTCCATCGGTATTTCTTTATTATTTCTATAATTCACTACTTCATCTCGTAACGCTTGTTTTACTTCATCCGATAGATACCTTTTCTCGTTTAATACTTGTTCATACGGTGTCTTGTAGTCCCCATCTCCCATATTCATACGATCCATACTCACAAGCTCCATTCTCCCAAAATCCCTATCGACTTCTTTTGGAATGGCGATATGATAACGAGCTTGATCGTATGGGACGGATTCACCTCTTTCTCTGGCTACCTCTCTTACTTTTTCAATATCTGAAATGACTTCAGACATTTTTTCATTGGCTTCACCAAATGGGATCAGTTGATTAGCCTTAAAATTTTCGTTGTCGCTCCATTGAACTAACATAGTTGGTCGATTCATTTCATCCTGATTTAGTGCTGCATACTTTTCTTGATTCGCTTCGTTAAATGCATCAATAAATTCTTTATCACTCAATTTCCCTGCACCTTCTACAGGTTCAAACGCTCGATTCCTATCTGCTTGCTCCCTTAACTCTGCAACAGAGACAAGTTCTTGTGTCGTGTTACTTAAACTCATGTATTCCACCAATAAGATATTTTTTTCATCCTGTTTTTCATTTACAAGACTAGGTTGATCGTTTTTTTCTAGTCCAATTGGTGCAAGTATTTTTTCTTCTACATGTTCATATTCAATCGTTGTATAATACCCATCCTCTTTATCTAGACCTTTAAAACTTGCCTCTTCTGCTACTGTATATCCATGACCCTCAACATGAAAAACTTCTTCATTTTGCTGTAATGGCTTACCTGTTTCTTGGCAATAAATCACTTCTGATTCGTCTTTTGGATATAGTCCTTTATATTCAATATCATTATTCATTACTTCTTTATGCGCTGTTGAAATTCGGTGATTAATTACATTCAAAGCTAGGCTCACTGAATTTTGAAACCAAAAATCCTTATGGTTTTCTTTCACATACTCATTAACACAATCGACTTTTAAACTCTTTTCACGATCTAACGAAACCTTAGCAAGTGGTATATCATTGAAACTATCTCCTAACAAATCAGCTTCATAATATGGCTCTAACGTATCTGTAATTTTTTTAAGTGCATTTTGTTCTCTGTTTGTACCAAATTCATAAACGATCTGTTCCATCTCCCTTAAATTCAAACGAACATTAGGGTTTATTTCTTCTAATACACGACTATCTTCTGAAAGTTGAATTTCATAGTTTTCCCAATGTTTTTCAAAATTTAATCCTAGCCTTTCATCAATAAGTCGCTGCGCATTTTGTTGAATGCCTGTTAAAATTTCGAAATTGTCTCTTACATTTCCATCTTTATTTTCAGACACTTGTTTTGCCATATGATCTACTCCTTTTTCGTTTGTTTTTTCTTTTTCTTTTTCCAACGTGCTTTCAATTGTTTCGATAAATTCAATTGAAGTTTCATGTACTTCTTTCAACAACTTCGTTTTATCTTTCATTTCTTTCCCTTGTGTCCAGCTTGCTAAATACCCTAAAGAATATTCGCTTGTATCAATCCCAAAATAAGAAGAAACGGCATAAGCCGTCATTTCTGCTTGGAACTCTTTTTCTGGTGCTGTGTAATTTATATGTGTCTCTGCTGTATGAAGTTTGGCATGCGCCAATTCGTGAAGAAGTGTTTTTACATTTTGTAATTCACTGTTTCTAGGATTCAAAGCAACCTCTTTTGTTAAGGTATAGCTCACACCTTTTGCAACACCCAACTCTGCTTTTGGTGCAATAATTTTCACACCGTTTTTTTCCGCAATGGCTTCCATCCCTCTGTACAAACTCTTGTAATCTGTTACGCTCCCTTCTAGCCAACGATTCGGAAAAATACGAGGTAGATCTTCCGTCTTTGCGTTCGTTTGCGACACATCAAACACATGACCGACAGCAAAATATAAGCGACCAGGTATCACTTCTACGCTTTTAGATTCGATTTGTTTTTTCTCTTCCTCACTTGCTTTAGTTATTGTTTTCCAAGTGCCTTCTTTGTCTTTGAATTTTGCTATAGTTCTGTTTGGAACAAGGATTTTAATTCCTTTCTCGCCCTTCTTAACCGGAAATCCTTTTTCTTTCCAAAAAGAAAAGGAACCCACTGCCCTGGCTCCCTCGAATTGACTCTGTATTAATGAAATATTAGATGGTGAATAGTGATAAAACTTTGCCATAAACGATAAATAATCTTTCAAATCTCCTGGTGTACGAAAATAACCTTCTATACTTTTTTCCATCTTTTTTGTTAAAGCTTGCACCGCTTCTTTCTTTTCTTCTGGTGATTTCGTTGGATACTTTTTCTTATAATTTTTACTCATGATCTTCTCCTAATCTCTCACTCGCTTTTTGCAATTCCTCCATTTCTTCTTCATTCCATCTTTCCGTTGTATCAAAGAAAAGCTCATGAGTTTTTACATTAACCGGAACTAACATATTTTCTTGATTCATAACATGAACTGCAAGTTCTTCCTCTTGTTCTCGTGTAATTTTGATTGTTAGTTCTTCCTCTTTTACAAGTAAAACAAGTTCACCTTCTCCAACCTCTTTAATGACCCCTAATGCGATATCTTCACGAAATAATAACATCCTAATAACCTCCTGTTTTTTTATAAAAAGAAACAATGTAGCTTACGTTACATTGTTCTTTGATGCCTCGTGATCTATACGTTTTTGTCTCGCATGACTAATTCGTTCCGCTACGGCTTCCTTTGCTATTTTCACGCCACCGACTTCTATTTTATCCGTAGTAATAATACTCTCTAAATCTAAGTCATTGGCAAAAAAGTATCCATTCATTAATTCGATTAAAACTTGTGTATTTCTATCCGCACTATTTGCACCGAGACGAATTTTTGTTAATTCACTTTTCAACACATCGTGTAGATTTTTTGATACAATTTCGGAAATATAATTCAATGACCATTCTGTACTTTTTGATGCTTGATGCTCCATACAAATTTTCGATATAGCATCCCCTGGATGTGTAATATTATTTTCATCCATATAGTCTTGAATGTATTGATGCACATCTTCACTCAACGATAACTTCATTCGAATTTTTTCATTCCCCATGATCTAACCCCTTTCATTTTCATATGCATTTTCCCTTTGCATACGCTCATAATACTTTTGGTTCTTCCAGCTTTCATATTCACTTTTAAAAGCACGTTCCACTTTCCTCATAGAATACTGAATAGATACATTCTGTTGAAATTTTTGAAACGGCTTTGATTTTTTCATGTAATGGTTTCTCTTTTGTTCTTTATCATATGCCTTCATTTCTTGTAAAAATGCGTTCCCCATTCTTTTATATAGGTCACTGATTTTATTCGTTTTATAACTTTCGTATTGCTTCTTATCATACTTTCCTTCCCCATATGCTTCTTTAAAAACTTGAACTTCTTTATCTAACTTTTTGAGAAATTGATCGTAATCTTTTTTATGATGATGTTGAATATATCGACTGCTCAATTCATCAATTTCCGGCTTCAATGGTTGAATTGTATTGTAGCTATATTGCCACTGTCTTTTATCACTTGGTAACTGTTTATAAATTCGTAAAAACAGTGGTTTCAAATGTTGATTGCGCCAATCAAAAACGGAATCCTCTTTTTTACTTCCCACCATATTATTTCGAATCAAATCATTAATTTGTTTTTGTTCCTGCTTACGATCTAATAAATTGTTTACGACTTTTCCCTTCATCACATCTAACGTTTTTGGTTTTCTTTTGCCACGTTCTCTCGTTGGAAATGGCTCAACAGTTGCTACATGAATATGAATATTATCCGTATTAAAGTGAATGGCTGCCGACCAGATAGAGCTTTTTTCCAACCCCTCTCTTTTTTGCATTTCCTTCATTGCAAGCCGTGTTACATCCATTAACTTTTTTTCATCCAATGTTTTTGTTTTCTCATCATAAATTCCTTGTTTCTCTAACCAGGGATTATGAAAAGAAATGACATCTTGCCACATGATACTTCCATTCTCATGAGCGGTTTTAAACATTTCCTTTAAGGATTTTTTTTCACTTTCTGTTAGACGATTTGCGTGTTCCGTAAATAGTGCCGATGTCTTTTCTGAATTCCCCATGTAGTCTTGATACGTTTCAAACATTTTCGGATTCAGCTTTACTTCACTTTTCGCTTCCTCTCGATCCACATAATCAATATAGTTCTGAAAAGCGTCCGAACTTGGTAACACAAATTTCGTTTTTAAAACAACACCTGGTGTGATTGAAGACTGAACAGGAACGGCATTACTCATTTTCAACATCCTGCATCATCATTTGAATAAACTCATTCATTTTTTCCATTGCGCTATAACAATCACTCATCATATGGATGTTCTTTTCAATGAGATTTTCTAATTCCATTTCCCTTTTATTTTGTTGCTGAAAAAATGCCAGCATTTCAATTTGAGCTTTCAAAAATTTTTGCCGGGATAATCCTTTCCTCTTTGCAATTTCATCTATTTTCTTTACGGCAATTGAATCTACTTCTCTTATTCTAATTTCCACTTTTCCCTCTCCTTTCTGCAATTCTGGGTAGAGATCAAAAAATAGTGAGAAGAGCATAAGGGGTTTTTGTTCCCACCTAAGGTGTGAAGCTAGGCGGAGCCTAGCAAAACGATGGGAACAAGGAAAGAAGTTGAATGTCCCCATTACGTCCCTATCTTTTTTATTAATGTCTCCATCATGTCCCGTTATTTTTTCTTAGTGTCCCTTTAACGTCCCCTTATTTCACCCCAATGTCTCCATCGTGTCCCTATATCTTTTTTCACTTTTTATTAACTTCTTGTGCCTTTTCTTCTAACTTTTTGATCTTATCTCGCGCAATTTTTTGTTCTCCTTTAAACAATTCAACGTTCTTTTCTGATGATTTTATTTTTGATTCTAAGGATGCTATTTTCGATTGCGTTTCCGTTTTTTCCGCATCGGTTTGGTACTTCATTTCATCTTTTAGTTCTTTTACTTTTTCATAAACTGTCTTCGCATTTTCTTCTTCCATTTTGATTGCTTTCCCATAATTTTTGATCTTTGTTTCAATATCTTTTTTGTCTCTCTCTATAAAATCTAGCTCATATGTTTTTTTGTCTTCAGCTAACAATTCATCATTTGCTTTTGTTTTTCTTTGATCGGTGAAAATCGTCTGAACTAATTTATTCGGACTTTTTGTTGATGCATTTTCTTCTTCATATTCGTTAACATCTTGCGTGAATTTACGAATATCCATTTGTTCTTTTTCACCGTTTTTATTGTAAATATCGAAAGCTAATGCTCCCCAATTCGGAGATAACTCTGTTACTTCCACCACATAATTTCCGTTCTCTTCATACAACACTTTGACAGGTAATTGAACACCAGACTTCACTTTTTCTTGTGCTTTAAACGTAAATCCTGTTTCCTCATACCCTTCTATTCGAAAACGAATTTGTATAAAGTTTTTGTGTGGATTGTATTCCCTTTGTTCTACAATCAATTTCCCCATACCCGACAACTTAATTACTTTATTTGTCTCTGTATGGAATAGTTTTTCATCGTTTGGCATGTAAATTTTAGATGTCAAGAAAGCGAAAAAACCCAAAAATAGAAAACTGATAATTGTTAGGTAGACCCACGACTTATTTTTTCTTAGATTGATTCTTTCACTTTTCTTACCAATCGCTCCTATCACACTCTCACCCCACCTTTTTTCGTTATAAAACTTTCATATTGAGTTCTTCTACACTCGTAACTCGCCATGTTTCTTTTTCTTTTTTTATGATGATTCGCAACACATTGTTTACTTTTTCTTCTCGATTTTGCGATGAATCTGTCGTAACATTTATAAATTCAGCTAGCACATTTACCTCCTCTTTATCGGGTTCATTTTCTTGTAAATAAAACTTCATTTCTATTGGTTTCGTTTTATACGTATCTCCTAATTCGTATTTATCAGTTGGATAAAATTGTTGTAAAAGTTCTTCACTCATAATGGATTTTGCTTTTTCTTTTCGCTCACTGTATCCTTCTTTTTCTCGGTGAAATGATAATTGAATGAACGTTTCGGCTGTCGATAAGTACGCCCTTCTCTGTTGTTCTTGTGCGGAAGGAAGCACCTTATCCAGTCGTTTTTTTAAGTCTTCATTTTGTTTTGTTAGTAATTCATTTGAAAGTTTCAACTGTTTTTCTTTGCCATCACTCATTGATTTTTTGCTCAAATAGATATTAAAAGCTGTCACACCTACAACTAAAATGACAAACACAATAAACAAGAATTTCCGTTTATCTTTCATACTTACAGTCTCCTATTCTTTCGATTTTTAGAACCTTCTTACATGACCAGAAAAGACTTTTTGCCAATACGGATTATTTAAATCTTCAATGGAAACACCTTTATTTGTTTGGCATCCAATGAATGTGTTTTTATCAATTACAATGCCAACATGCCCGTCATGTTTATAGGTATCAAAGAAAATAACATCACCCGGTTTCATATCATTTGCTGATACTTTTGTACCGATTTTATTTAATGTTTCCGTACTTACAGCTCCTATTGGACTGGTATACATCCCTACTTGTTCGAATGCCCAGCGTACAAAACTACTACAATCAAAAATCCCTCTTGCAATGTCATTTGTGTTACGTCCACCACCAAATACATATGTAGAACGCCCTATCCATTGACGACCTACATCGGCAACTTTTGAACCGCTACTTCCTCCACTTCCTGGATTTCCTCCACCACCAGAAACGACAGACCCCGGTTGATAATATTTCAAAACCGCATCGACGTACAGGTAGAGTAAGCACCCAACGCCTTGCTACATTACTGTAGTAGGTTTTCAAGTGCTCCTCCCCGAACCGGACTTACATCTCTCAATGTATCCGGCTCTCCATCTGTCTCCTGCTAGACTTCTCCTTTGTGCCTTTTAACGTGGCACTCTTTACATAACGCTATGGTTTTACGATTCCTTGAAACCATACGTTTCTCTAGATAGGACTTGTTCGGCTTATTTTTAATGTCTTTTAATCTTTTTACGTGATGCATATGAATTGTTGTATTCGTTTTCCCACACAATTCACATTGTTCTGCTTTGATTCGATCAGAGAGTTTCGTTTCACTTAACACATATTTTGTATCTGGAATTAAATCTAAGTTCGCTTCTTTTGACTGTTTCTCTCGTGGAAAACTACGTTCCATAAAATGGGTTTGCTTTTCTCCTCGAGATGTTTTATATGTGACAGTAAATCGTCTATTTTTCTCATAACGTTTTCGAATCTCTTTTGTTTTAACTCTATACTTAGATGCAAATGTTTTTAGCATAGAGTAGTACATGAAGTAGGCAAAACGATGCATATGATTGCTCACGTTTTCTGCTAGCCGATAATAGTTATACAATCCTCTTATTTCACTGTTATATTGAGTGACAATCTCTAAATCTTCATTATGAATGAAGTATCCTCTTTCTTTGGGCATCCAAGTGCCATCGGCACTCATTTTGATAGCTTGGTATTTCTTCAATTTGTTGACCCAAGCCTCATGAGGCATTTTTAATTGAACTTTTCCATTAAGGTATCTACATACTCTCCCAATCGCATCTTTTCGAGGTGCACTTCCTCTAAAAATACGAATGTTGTAACCGAGAAATCCTGCATATTTTTCAGAAGCATGGGTAATAAGTGTTTTCTCTGGCGACAATTCCAATTGAAGTGTCTTCATTAGATACTCAGTCAATGTTTCCTTAATATATCTTGCATCGTCCTTTGAACCAATTACACCAATTAGAAAGTCATCAGCGTATCTAACATAAGTAAGACGCTTATAAGTTGAATCCATTGGATTACTATATGGAATTGTCTGTAATTCTTTCTTTAACGCTTTAGCTTGTTCTAAATGTTGTTGTGCTTCTTCCTTTTGTTCTTTTTCTAGTGCATTTTTATACTTCCGAATCATGCTTCTCATTTGAGTATATTTCCGTTGATATTCAGGATTGTTCTTTCGTTTTTTACCTTGATTGAATTGTTGTATATAGTTCATCATGTATTGGTCTAACTCATTCAAGTAGATATTAGAAAGAAGTGGACTGATAATACCACCTTGCGGAGCACCGCTAAAGGTATTATGAAATTTCCATTCTTCCAAGTATCCAGCACGCAGAAATTTCCATATCAGTTCAATAAATGCCTCATCTTCAATACGTTTTCTTAAAATGCCAATCAAAGTATGATGATTGATGTTATCAAAAAAACCTTTAATATCCCCTTCAATAAACCAATTGCTACCAGTAAACGTTCTTTGGATTTCTTGAAGTGCTGTGTGACAGCTTCTTCCTTTTCGATAAGCATGTGATGATATGGCGAACGTTGGTTCATATATTGCTTCCAATATCATTCTCACAACTTCTTGCACCAATTTATCCGCAAAACTAGGTATACCCAATGGTCTTTTCTTTCCGTTTTTCTTTGGGATATATACTCTTTTTGATGGGAACGGTTGATATGTCCGTTGCTTAAGGGCTTCTATCAGCTCTTCAATAACTTCTATTGAAAATCCATCAATAGAACGTTTATCTACACCCATCGTGAGTGCTCCATCATTTTTACTCAGATTGTCATATGCAGTGAAATAAAACTCTGGATTGTACAAATTTCGATAGAGTCTTCGGAATTTATGCTCTTCCTTCTGACCCTGTCTTTGCAGGTTGCTTAACACTACTTTTGGACTTTGCATGATGCCTTTCGCACCTCCCCAATTTCATTTTTAAGCGGACAGACTGCCTTCCTTCGCCATGTGCTAGGCTTTCCCCAGCTCGGACTACTATGAAGGCTCCGTTACCTTATTAGATATTCATGAGCCACACTTCTTGGCAGAGCCTTGAAGTCATCCCCAATAGCCTTCCGGCTTTCCAACTTAGGTAATCCCCGTTTAGAAGACAAGAGACTTGCACATATGGTTTCGGATGCGACTTTCACACGTTTCCACGTATAGTGGAGGATGGTAAATGTCCCTATGCATAGCGACGACACAATTATCGCTATGTCATCTACCACATTCCGTATATAACCATCTTCCGAAATGAGTTACGGTAGCCTTCCTTGTGCTATCGTTCAAGCAGTTTAGCTTTCATCCTTATCCATACTTCACATCTTGCCGTTCAGTCGTGATTCGATGATTAATCAACTTACGGCTTTCTTGACATGCTATTGTCCCTTTTCAGTTTCCTTTCAAGGTTAGTCAAGTGATGCCAGGTCGTTTAGGGAAGACCTAATGGTTTGCAATCACCATGTTCTCTTGCTCCCTCTACGGGCGCACGATATCGCCATAACACGCTTGATACGGTACAGCTTCTGGTCTAAGGCAATGATACATGCCAGTATGTTTTACTTTTTGATACTGTTGTTGTGAAAATTTGATTGCTATTTCTTTCGTATATTTACCACCATTTGCACCAACAAAATCAAAAAATCCTGTTCCGAAGTTGTACGCTTGGAGGGCTGTTTTGATATGATCCATGTCACCAGGACTCGTTACACCAGCTCTTTCTATCGCATGTTTAAACTCCTGTACGCCAGCCCATATGCTGTAATCGGGATCAGTAATACAGTTTGGTGATTTACAATATTTCGTATTAAATGCACCCTCTGATGATTGCATCGGATCACTACCACGTCCTCCGCTCTCTTGCATCATTTGAGCAAGCATTAAAGCGACAAACGGTTCCACACCAAAGTCTTTCGCATGCTTCCGAATCGTAGGTTCCCATTTCAAAACTTCCGGCGAAACGTTCATGACTTGCCCTTCACCTGTATACGTAGTATCACCTGCATCTGTTCCACTTTCCCCACCCATTGCCGCAATAAAAATACTCATAACTCCAAGTAAAAGAAAAGAAAAAAGACCCATCACAATTAGCGCTAAAGTGATGAGCCATTTCCTTGGTATAATCCTTAAAACTAGATGCATGGTATTAAGCACCTCCCCCGAATAACATCAATTCTTCGTCCGTTACTTCTACATGGAAGTGAATGTTTTTTACAGCCCCAATACTTAAAATCACATCCCCTGTTGGCAAATGTGGAATCGCTGCAATCTCACTTTCACTTAACTGTCCTGCAAATACTTTTCGTAACATATCTAAACTGTTATTATCTTGCTGCATGATAAATTTGTACTGTGTAAGTTCAAAGAGCTTTTTAATTTCATCAATCATTTCCTGTGAAGATCCTTCCGGTACAAAATCTCGAATCGTATGACTTGCATATAAAAGCCCTGCAAAATATTTTCGGTCTTCTCGGCTAAATTTAATTAAAAATTGTAAAGCATGAGCACTCTCTTTTCGTGTGTTGATAATATGATGTGCTTCGTCAATAATAATGAAATATCGAATGACATCTTCAAAAGCAATTTGTTTTTTGTTAAAGGCTCTTAATTGAGGAGCACCATTTGAAATCATTTCATCCCAAAGAAGATTTAACACATTAAAGATTTGCGCCTGAAACACTTCTGGTTTAGAACTGGATATATTCCGTAAGGAAAAAGATACAACTTGTTCTTTCTTGAAATCTTCAATTGTAGAATGTCCATCGAATAATTGCGCATACACTTCTACTAGGTTCATAAGATTTAATTCAATTAATTCTAAACGATGGATTCTACTGTCTCCTAAATTTTCATGGTGTTTTTTACTTTCTACATCTTGATATAACTCGTTACGAACAAAATTTAAAAAATCGGAGAAGATAGGGTATTCTTTCGGTTTTCTTGTTGTAATTTCATTTGTTACTCCCTTTTTATCATTCCATAATCCCATACGAATATATAATTTTCGAAGCAAATTTTCATACTCTTTAATTTCATCATCTTTTGCTTCTGGTGCAATAAAGCGATAAAAAGTTGTTACTTTGGATAAATGCTGAATGAAACTAACTTCCTCACTTTCTGCTGTCTTATACACTTGAAGTGGGTTAATTTGACCCTGTGATCCATCTAATGCAATTGTTTTTCCATTCAAGTCACGTACTGTTTCCTCAAATTCACCTACAATATCAAAAATACGGATAAAATGTCCCTTACTTGCATAATCCACGGCTTTCTTTTTTAGTAAGGTTGATTTTCCAGCACCAGGCTTTCCAACCATTACACCGTTATAACTCTTTCTTTGTTTGTCTTTATGAAAAATATCAAAAATAACATTTCCTTTTGTTTTCGTTGTCCCATAATACGTACCGTATGGATCGTTCAAATAAGAATAGTGAAATGGACATCCACCAGCCAAACTGACTGCCGGAATTTCTTTTCCTTTTCTTCGGTTCACATAATTTTTTTGTGTATCAAAGCTCGTCACGAGTGCATCCCATTCATACTCTTGTTCATTTAAAAAGACAGCTCCTCGAAAGTTATAAGACTCTAATGTTTCCATAATTTCTTTTACTTGTTTTTCTAACTCATCTAAAGTTCTAGCGGAAACATAGATACGGATATGAATACGTTTCATGACCTCACCTTGTTTCAAATCCGTATAGAGAGCTTCCAGCTCTAAAAATTCATTTTTTGCATCAATCCGATCTATATTATCCTTTGCTGTATCATGCCGAACACTTTGTTCACTCATGGATTTATTAATAGATTCAACGACCTCTTTTCGATCATCACTCATTACATCTAATGTTGTGATCACATTTGGCATATTCATAATTTGCTCTAACCAAAAATCATTTACTTCTGTTGGATAATCAAAAATATGAATACAAGTACCTAATCCATCACCTGTTTGCACATAATTTTCTTTAAAACTGATTCCCCCTTGTGGCTGAACTCTAGCCACTAAATAAGGGTTATAACCTTTCTTCTTTTTTAGTTCTTCTTGCTTTTCTTTTTTGGATTTTTTACTTTTGAACGCAAACATATTGTTTCCCCCTTACTACCATATATTTTTCGTTCCTAATTTTGCATTTTGATTAAACAATTTAAACATAAGCTCTAACTTTTTCTCTTCATCCACTTCTAATAGTTCAGTAGAGCGCTTGATATACCGTTTTGCTGCATCCACACGTTCTTTTACGATTAATTCCGTTTCTCCGTAAATAAATAAGAAGGCTTCACGATTTGTTCTTCCCCATTCTAAAAACTGAAGTTCTTTTAACTTCTGATTTAAAATTCGTTCATACAAAGGACTGGTACATTCTTTAATTTTCTTCTCTATATATCGTTGCTGTTCGGTAGTTTGACATGGGAAGTTTAAAAAAACGAGTTTAATGGAATGTTTGTAGGCTTGATAAAAATACGCATGTGAGAAAATAACAAATGCTTGTTCATCGCTATTCTTAGAGAACATATCGTCACCTTCCACTTGAAGAATTTCTAAAAACTCCTCATTTTTCAGCTCAAATATACCATCCTCCGTCATGTCTACGATTTGCATAATTTCCGCAATACTTTTCTTTACCTTTGGTGGTGCTTCTTTCTTTTTTCTAGATAAAAAACCTAAAAGCTTTGGATTTTTCTTTTTCGAAACATCTTTCTTTGGCTTTTCTTTCTTCTGTTTTTTTACTTTTGGTTCTACCTTTGGTTTTTCTTCTTTCTTTTTATTGGGTACCATCTTCACAATTTCTTTTGGTTCAGAAAGTGATTCTTTTACATTTTTTTCATTAAATCGAAATGCTTTTTTCTTCGGTATTTCTAGTTGTTTTGGCTCTTCTTTCTCCACATCTTTTTCGCTGAATAACGCCATATGTGATCCCTCCCTTATTGATCGTTATCAATGGCGCAATATGCACCTTTTCTTCTTAGCAATGTAATAATCAACACTTCATACATTCGTTTTTGAGGATTCGTACTTGGTCGCCAAATCATGATAATTGCAATAGCTGCCATGAAAATAACAAATGGTAACTGAAAGGAATCATGTACGAAATTCCTAAGAATCATTGTTACAACTAATAAACCAATTAATAAAAAGAAATCTATTAAATAAAGCACTTTATTAATCCGTAATTCTGTACTGATTTCCTTCGGAATCCGATAGCTTCTCATCGGGATTCCCTCCTTTTCGACAATAAAAAATAAGCGCACGATTACGCTTATTTTTTATCCGTATTATTTTTATTTTTGTTCACGATATCTCTCCAACTTTTGCCTGTGTTTTGCCCCATCTGATAAAAACGCTTTGTATTCTGTACCGTTTCAGAATTATGAATCCGTTCTTGCACTCCTCTTACCTTTTGTTTCACCGATGATGTAGTATTTTTAACTTTATCCGTTGTATATTGTCCTAATGTCCGTGTTTCTTGATTTCTACTTGCTGCCACTTCTTTATCACTTTCATATGGAATAATTGGGCTACTATGTGTCACCGTTACGATGTCGGCTGATGCTGGACTTCCTCCACTTGGTACTGGACTTGATGTTTCCATTGGTGCCGGGCTACTTCCACTTGATACTGGTCTTGATGTTTCTACTGGTGCCGGGCTACTTCCACTTGGTACTGGTCTTGATGTTTCCATTGGTGCCGGACTTCCTCCACTTGGTACTGGTCTTGATGTTTCCACTGGTGCCGGACTTCCTCCACTTGGCACTGATCTTGGTGTTTCCATTGGTGCCGGACTTCCTCCACTTGGTACTGGTCTTGATGTTTCCACTGGTGCCGGACTTCCTCCACTTGGCACTGATCTTGGTGTTTCCATTGGTGCCGGACTTCCTCCACTTGGTACTGGTCTTGATGTTTCCATTGGTGCCGGACTTCCTCCACTTGGTACTGGTCTTGATGTTTCCATTGGTGCCGGACTTCCTCCACTTGGTACTGGTCTTGATGTTTCCATTGGTGCCGGACTTCCTCCACTTGGTACTGGTCTTGATGTTTCCATTGGTGCCGGACTACTTCCACTTGATACTGGTCTTGATGTTTCCATTGGTGCCGGACTTCCTCCACTTGGCACTGGTCTTGATGTTTCTACTGGTGCCGGGCTACTTCCGCTTGGTACTGTTCCTGGTGTTTGACTTCCTTCACTTGCTCCTTGTCTTACCGCTCCGGCTGTTTGACTTCCTTCACTTGCTCCTTGTCTTACTGTTCCTGCTGTTGGATTCCCTTCTTTTGTTCCTTGTTTTACCGCTCCTGCTGTTGGGTTCCCTTCACTTGCTCCTTGTTTTACCGCTCCTGCTGTTGGATTTCCTTCACTCGCTCCATTTGCTTTTCCAGCTTCTTTCATTTCATCTTGAAGACTTGTTGTTCCCGATTCTTGCCCATTTGCTCCCCCAGGGGTTTCATTCCCTTCTTTCTTCATATCCTCTTGAATAGATGGCGTACCACCATTCTTTTTATCTTCTTCCTTATTTAAGTTACTTTTTTCTTTTTCTTTATTTGCTACATCATTGCCTTGTGTTTTTTTTTGATCCGCTTTTTTCATTTGATCTTGCAAGGACTCTTTATTTTCAGACTCATTCCCTTTTTTCAAACCACTTATAAGACCAGCCATGCCACCTGTTGCCATCGCTGCCGCACTTGCTGTTTTAGCTGCTGCAACACCCGTTCCTTCTGCTGCACCTTTCGCCCCTTTTCCAATCATATTCCCTAGACTCTTCATTGGTTTTGAGTTTGCAAGAGCGCCAATTCCTTTACCAAGTGCGAAACCACCCGCTAAACCACCTGCTAACATGCCCCAACTGCTCTTTAATCCAATATCTATTCCAAATAACCTTTCTACGACTGCCGGGCCATCTAAAACTGCCATACTAAATGCCGCTAATGCAATCAGATACGGTACACCATTTAATTTGTCATGGAGAAACGCCGTTCCCATTATATATAGCTTCAAAGATAGGAATATCATAATCGTTGCTATAAATATATTGAGGATATTGGATAATACAGCTTTTAACTTTTGACCATTCGCAACATCGGCTGGTGCTAATATGTTGGCTAACAAATAGTTAAATGCTAATTCATAAAATAATCTAGCTAACTTAATACTTACCAATAACAACGTTGCGCCTGTTATCAGTAAAGTAAAGAATATGTTCCAAAAATTCCAATGCCAGCGATAATACTTTTCGGGAAAGAAATCAAACCATCCATCTTTTAATTCAGCTAAAGATGCAACTCCTAACGCATCCATCACCCTTTTATTCTGTAGGATTTTTTGACCACCATCTGATAAATCCTTGTCTTTCGTAAATTTGAAATCGGAATCAATTTTTTCTGTAATATCTATTTGTCTAATATTTTTTTCAGGAATATTATTTTTCGGATTCATATCTTCTTTCTTTTTCCATCCATTTTGATCTATTACTGCAATATCCGTTATGTTCTTCTTAATAATTTCATCACTTAAGGAACCTTTTTGTTCTGATTTTACAACTGCTATGGCATCATCGGTAAACTTATCGACCTTTGTCATACCAGTACTTAATAAACAAAGTACACTCAGTGTTACGAAAATATTGATGATAATTTGAGAACGGTTCATTTGTTTGTTCATAATGAACATATAGCCAATATATAAAAACGATATGGCTAAAAGAACGACAAACAATGGATATAACATATCAACAAAATTTTGTATTTCCGGTGAATTAAAGAATCCTTTAATTCCTAGCATGGCATCTGTCACACCCTCCAAGGCATCTACAATTAAAGATAAACCTTGAATTAAGAACCATCCTAGCCAACGCAATACATAATTCACTATGTCTCCTACTTGAAGATAATCCGAGAACTCTTCTATAGTTTTTAAAATCTCTTCATCTTTCACCATTTATCCTCCTCTCATACTTACTACTGCCCTAATACTTCCTTTGCTGTCCAATTCACCCTTTCATTCAGTCTGTTAATACGAATAATCAATTTCCCTTTTTGTTCCCGATCTACTGAAAGGAAAAGAACCGCATCTTCTAGACCAAGAATGACCTCATTTTCTTCAGTTACAAATGGCGAGTAACTATCTAAAATCAATTGCATTTTATCCGTTATTGTCGGTACACACATTCCCTCTTCCCCCTTTATATTTGGATTCAAAAAAGCACTCAATCATTTGAGTGCTTTTCTAACCCGTTACTTGTTCTTTTTCTTCTAAATCACGTAAGATTCGATTAATCTTGTTTTCGACTGCTTGATAAACACTTTTGTCGATGTGGTCATTGTGAGCTAACATTTGAAATTCACTGTAAAACTCGCCCATTTCTTGATTTTCAACTTCATCTATTGATTTGCCTAACTGTGCTAAAAAGAACTTATCAACCAGTTTCAAAACCGCTAAATCAGATTCGAAAAATTCATTAACCGTTTTTTCTTTCCAATTTTCAATGGAGAGGGAATCAAACGGGCTATCTTCCTGCTGAAATGCCTCTTCCGGAATATCTTCATCAATTCCCATCATGGTTGGTTCTTCTACTGGCTGCGGTTTCTCTACTTGAGAAGAAGCTTCTTGTTCTTGTTCTTGTTCTTGTTCTTGTTCTTGTACTTGTTCTGGCTCTGATGGTTCTTTCTCAATTTGTTCTTCCTTTCTTTCTCCTAGAAAATCTACAATAAGTTTTTTCGGTTCTACATCATCGTGTAAGGAGTCGATATCTATATCTAAAATAGATTTATCTGTATCAAACTCTACTCCTAAGTACTCCCATCTATATTTTAAAGCTGTTTCTTCCGTATTATAAATTGGTCGTGGTCTGATACGCTTTCGATTATTATCTTGACGTTTTATGACACGAATAACGACACTTTCTCCTTCTTTAAAATTCGTAAGCTCATTTGCTGTTAACAGCGGTCGTTGATCTAGACCTTCCGTTTTATTTTTATCGGTAGAAAGACCTTTTCCACTTCGGGAAGGTAGGTTAATTGTCTGATTCCCTAGTTTTTTGGACACTTTTTCGGCGGTTTCTTGATCGTTTGTTAGAATGTAGATCGTATTCCCACAGTTTCCATCAATGGTATCTGCATCCTCACCATACTTATTTTTTAATTGTGCATATGCCTGGATTACAAGATTAAAGCGAACATTTCTACCGAGACAAACTGTAATAATATTCGCCATTCCTTCAATACTCGGCATATTGTAGGGTAAGAACCCGGCGCCTTAAGACCTCTCGGTCTTAGGTTTCCGAGAACTCCCCCCCGAACCGTACGTACCCCTCTCAAGGTATACGGCTCTCCGTCTCTTCAGTCTAGCTTCCCGTTATGCAGGTCACGATGACACTTTCGACAAAGTATCATTGTTTTACGGTTCCTTGCTATCATCTGTCTTTCCCATTTCTTTTTCCCTTTAAGGTTCTTTAACTTTCGAACATGATGAACTTCCATTGAGCCTTCTTCAGCCTTACACCATTCACATTGATTAGCCATCAACCTTTGAATAAGCGATGTTCGGGATTGGTAGGATACTTCCGAAGGAAGTTTTTCTATATCCTTTTTAGTTATAGGAGCTTTATTCCTACGAAATCCCTTATCATAAAGCACTTCCGTTTTCTTGCCGGACTTTGTCTTATAACTGACTTGGAATATTCCATTCACCATAAATTTTTGTTTAGCTTTGCCTAAGGTAGTACGGTACTTATTTGCTAAGGTTTTATACATAGAGTATTCCAGGAGATACTTATAACTGTTTAAATGGCACACATTCACCGCCAGTTGATAATATTGATAGGTTCCACGTATTTGAGCGTTATAGTTCCTTAAAATCTCAAGAGGCACTAATTTAATTAACTCTGGACGGTGAATTGGTTTCCATTGACCTGTCTTTTGGTTGACTTTTATTGCCCCTTTTTTAAATAGGCGACTATAGACAAGATCAGCAGGCATATATAGTTCACACTTTAACGAGAATGCTCTTGTTTTTATTCCATCGCTTCGCCGTTTGGAGTGGAAATCTCGTCCAACTTTAACGTCGTAACCTAAAAATCGAGCCTTATTTCTTGTGTTTGTTATAAGTGTTTTCTCCTCAGATAATGTTAGCTTAAGTTCAGATTTCAAGAAATTAGCGATGTCTTTCTTTGTTCTATTCGCATCTTCCTTACTCCCAATAACCCCAATTAGAAAGTCATCGGCGTATCTCACATATTGAATTCGTTTATAATTCTCATCCATTGGATACCGTTGAGGAGTGCGTTCTCTTTCAGCTAATAACTCACGTATCTTATTGGTCAACTCTTTTTCCCGTACTTCATCTTTTTCTTTAGCTTCCCTTAGTTTTTTCTTAGCCCTACTTATCTGATGTTGTATTTTAGAATAAACTGGATTTGTCCTTTTAGTCTTTCCTACATCAAAAGTTGACTTATAACGATTCATAAAATTGTCTAATTCATTTAAATAAATATTTGCTAATAAGGGGCTAAGGATACCACCTTGTGGTGTACCACTAAACGTCTTATGGAACTTCCAGTCTTCTAAGTAACCGGCTCTAAGAAACTTCCATATAAGCGCAATAAATTGTTCATCATCTATCCTTTTCCTTAGAGTATAGATAAGGATATGATGATTAATATTGTCAAAAAAGCCTTCAATATCACCTTCGATGAACCATCTACTCCCAGTAAACGTGCCTTTAACCTGTATTAGAGCTGTATGGCAGCTCTTTTCAGGGCGGAACCCATGAGAAAACTTACTAAAAGTTGGTTCATAGATAGATTCTAGTAGGGTTTTTATGACTTCTTGGACTAACTTATCTTCTACGGAAGGTATGCCTAACGGACGCTTTTTTCCATTTTTCTTTGGAATATAAACTCTTCTTACTGGTTTTGGCTGATAAGAATAATCTCGCAATTTATCAATTAATCCTGAGATTCTTCTCTTAGACATTCCGTCAATGGTCTTTCCATCTGTTCCAGCAGTCATATTTCCTTCGCTAGCGTATATGTTTTGATAAGCTTCAAGGAAAAATAATGGATTGTACAGATTTCGATATAATTTCTTGTATTTGTACCCTGCTTTCTTACTGTGAGATGCTAGATTTTCTAATACGATTTTTGGGCTTCGCAAGAGCCTCACGCCCCTTCCCAATTTAATATTAGTCGAAAAGACTGTTCTCCTTCGCCTTGTACGAGGCTTTCCCTCGCTCTGACTACTACGAGAACTCCGTTGCCATATTGGATTTTCATGAGCCACATACCTTGCTTTTTACACTTGGTATCATCCTCAATAGCCTCCTTACGAGGCACTCCAAGTTAGGCAATCCCCATTTAGTACATATAGAGACTAGACTAATTATGATGTCGGATGCCACTTTCGTCCGTTACTTGTTATTCAAGTTAGTCAGTCTTTGGTCTGCCATACGTAACACGTATGTTCAATGGAAACTTCGGCAATATTTCCATTCTTAGACTGCGAAGCGTTTCAATGACCCTTCACTTCGGGCGACGATACTCCACTTTGGACTATGGTTCAAGCAGTTTAGCCTTCATCCTTATTCATAACATTTTTACCTTGCCCCTCAGTCGTACCTAGGTCATTTAGGTAACTTAGGGCTTTCCTTGCATGCTCTGGTCCCCTCCGGGTTTCCCCTTCTAGGTAAGCAAGGTGGTAAATGGGTTAAGCACAGACTCCCATCTCTTGTCTAAGGAGATTCTCTACATGCCCGTATGGGCGCACACCAAACTCATCCATGCAAAAAACCACCTCACGGTGACATTTCCCTCCACGAGCGAGGGATGCACCTTTGGCTAATATAAAATAGAGCTGCCTTACAAAAATAGAAGCAATCACATGATTCGAAGAATCAAAGTCTGGTGTAATCATAAAAATAGCCACTGGTTTATCGAAATAATCCACTGTCGTTACTTGTATATCTTCATTTTCTTCTACTACTTTAAATTCTGTATCACCTGTCTTTTCATCTATTTTTATAATAGAAATAGATGTTTTCTTTTTCTTATTTCCTTTTTCATTAAATTGAATGGTATCCCCAACTTTTATTACTTTCTTAAAATCTAATGCAAAACGTCCTGTAATATCTGATTTGATAGACTCCTTTGAGCCATCCGGAAATACAATTTCTACTCGTTTTCTAGGTGTTGCTCTTCCTTTTATCGTTTTTCCAAAACCGACACGTTTTAAATCCACACTATTTTTTGCTGTCATCTTAGCGATTTCATCAAATGTAAAAATAGAAAGTCCGTTCATTGTTTGGGTGAAAATTCCGCCTCGTGTCGTTCCTTTTGAAAAGTTTGAGGTTGCATATTGCATTTTCGCAACACTATCCGCTGGTAAACCTTCAAAATATAAATCTAATGCATTTTGTGGATCTGCTTTCGGATCTACGATTACCTCTTTTGAACCAAGTTCTGATAACATATTCGCAACTGCATACATTGTGATTTTTTCTTCTGTACCTTCCGCAATACATTTATCTGTAACTGCTAATATCATGGCGTTACACAAACTCATAGCGCACTGTTGCCAAAAAGGATCTTTGACAGTTGGGTTGTAATACAAAGTGTGTGAGAGTGTCTTACATAATGCCTGTGCTGTTGAATAATCTCCATCTTTATAGGCATCTTTAACAAGCTGCAACAAGTTATAACTCATAGAATCAAGTGGACTTAACAAGTTCAAAACTTCAATGTGATACCCTCGCTCTTCCAGCGTTTCTTTCGATGCACTGAAGAGCTCACCTTTTGGATCATTAAAAATTAGGGATGGTTTATGTTCCGCTCTAGAATAGACATCAATTGTAGGAAATACGAAAGTTTCCCCTTTACCAGAGCGTGTTGTACCAATAATTAAGTTGTTTACCGGGCTATCATCAATAAATACCTTGTCACCTAATCGGGAGATAACAACACCACCGCCACCTTTAAATGATTTCTCTCGATCTGGTACAGCTCGGTACTGCTTTTTCAACTCTTCAACTTCTGTAAAGCGACTAGAACCTTTCTGATGATTATTTAAGTTTTTAAAGGAGGATTTCAGCTTATACACCGTTCTCACTATGGTTCCAATCACTACAAGGAAAACAAGCATGTAGTAAATTGGATGCTCTGCAATTGGCATCTGAAAAAGAAATCCTACCTCCATATGAAATGGTTTTGGGTGTAATAAATCACTAAATGTTGTTTCTATCAGTTCTAAAGATAGGTTGAGTAAAAAATTAGCGATTAAAAACATTCCAACAAACAAAAAAGCACTCAATGGAATGAGTACTTCTTTTTCAGCTAATTTATATTTGATTGATATCTTTTCACTATACATATCAAAGCATCACCTCTCTTCAATCTAGCCACACGTATTACTTTTTCAAACCAAATCCCGAATCATAATTATATTTTTCATACTCTGTTATCTTATCGAAATCATTCGTTACATCTAAAGATATGATGTATCGAAATTTCTTAGTAATTTGAGCATCTGTTGGCATTTGTTGAAAACTCGCTATTACTTTTATATCAGAATCCTTCATTTGTTGAAGAAAGTATATAAAATCTTCCTGACATAAATAATTGGTTTCATCTACAATTACATATTCAAATTGTTTAGCTATACTTATCACATCTTCTGTAATTTTAAAATTCCTATATCCCTCATTTGATTCACAATCTAAATATTGTAAAGTTACATGCCCCTCTGTTTGCTTCTCTAATTCTTCGTATTCCTTCAATGGATCTAACACTAAAACTTTTGATAAACTTAAAGCCATTTTCTTCAATTCCCTCGTTTTCCCTGTTCCCACTCGACCTACCACCATTAAACTTTTATCTAGACTTGAAATTTGTACTAAATTTGCACTATTAACAAACATCTATATGACCCCTTTCATTAAAAAAATTAGATTACATGTATTTTTAAATTAAAAAGGTACTCTTTTTATGAGTACCTTTTTGACAATATCAGTTGGTTTTTTCTTTATTTACTCGCTACCATCTTTTCATTTTGTTTCAGAACTGGCTTTTCTTGATTCGTTGGTTTCTCTGAATCTGTTGGTTTTCCCGGTTCTGTTGGTTTCTCTGAATCTGTTGGTTTTCCCGGTTCTGTCGGCTTCTCTGGATTTGTTGGCTTTTCCGGTTCTGTCGGCTTCTCTGGATCTGTTGGTTTCTCTGGTTCTGTTGGCTTCTCTGGTTCTGTTGGCTTCTCTGGTTCTGTTGGCTTCTCTGGTTCTGTCGGCTTCTCTGGTTCTGTCGGCTTTTCTGGTTCTGTTGGTTTCTCTGGTTCTGTTGGTTTCTCTGGATCTGTTGGTTTCTCTGGTTCTGTCGGCTTCTCTGGTTCTGTCGGCTTTTCTGGATCTGTTGGTTTCTCTGGTTCCGTTGGTTTCTCTGGATCTGTTGGTTTCTCTGGTTCTGTTGGCTTCTCTGGATCTGTTGGTTTCTCTGGTTCTGTTGGTTTCTCTGGATCTGTTGGTTTCTCTGGTTCTGTTGGTTTACCTGGATCTGTTGGTTTTTCTGGTTCTGTTGGTTTCTCTGGTTCTGTTGGTTTCTCTGGATCTGTTGGTTTCTCTGGATCTGTTGGTTTCTCTGGTTCTGTTGGTTTTTCTGGTTCTGTCGGTTTCTCTGGTTCTGTTGGTTTCTCTGGATCTGTTGGTTTTTCTGGTTCTGTTGGTTTACCTGGATCTGTTGGTTTTTCCGGTTCTGTCGGCTTCTCTGGATTTGTTGGTTTTTCCGGTTCTGTCGGCTTCTCTGGATTTGTTGGTTTTTCCGGTTCTGTCGGCTTCTCTGGATTTGTTGGTTTCTCTGGATCTGTTGGCTTTTCTGCCCCTGTATTTTCCGTATTACCATTCTCACCTTCCGGTGTAATTGGTGGGTTCACAATTGCATCTGGTTTCTTCTCTGTTGGAAGAATATCTCCTATACTCGCTACTGAAGAATCAATATTTTGATCGCCAAATGCAAAATGATCTCCATTCACGGTGACTTGTGGCTTATTATCTGTAATAGCTGCAATCACATTATCTTTTGCTGTATCTTGAATTGATTTATCTGTCGTTTCTTTATCAAAGAGTGCTAGAACACGAGAAGTGGTGTCATCCCCATTTTGAAGATTACTTACAATAGATTTTTCTTTAAAGTTAATTTTTGATTTATCCAGCTCTTCGAGTACATAAGCAACTTCATTATCCTTACTTTGAATTGCATTCTCTGTAATTGCTTCGAAATCTTGTTTGTTCAGATTTTCTTTCTTTTCCTCCGGCTTATTTTTATCTACCTTTTTTGTAATAGCTGATTTACTTTTTGATGATTCCTTACTTCCAAACCAACTGCACCCTGTCGTACTCAATATCAATGAACCACCAAGAAAAACAATTCCCATTTTTTTGTACAGATTCTCATAATTTAAAGGCATGTTATCCTCTCCCCCTTAGATGTTCTGTAGATCTTTATCAATTTTTTCAATCTTAGCTTTCTTTTCCTCTTCACTTATCGTAGATTGTTGAATATCTCGTTTCTCTAATTCTTTGACCTCTTTCATTACGTTTTTATTTCCTTGCGTTTTGGCAAAAGAATAACAATCTTCATA
The DNA here is from genome assembly GCF_038007365.1 of Bacillus sp. FSL R9-9492. Lineage (NCBI taxonomy): Bacteria > Bacillati > Bacillota > Bacilli > Caryophanales > Bacillaceae > Bacillus > Bacillus sp. FSL R9-9492. The sequence goes on along the minus strand of NZ_JBBOXC010000003.1, from coordinate 111,052 downwards.
TTTTTTCAGATGTACAAAAGCTTCAACAATGAGTTTTTCACGTCTACCGTCCATATTGACTTTCCCCTTAAGCTTGATTACCTCCTCATATTTCTTATTAAGCGCTGCCTTTTCAAAGTCGATTACATCATTTTTGACATCAATTTCATTGATTTTATTCATGTTGTCTATCCCAATAAAATAAGCAACCACACTCTCTGCAAATTTCGGCTCATATTGTAATGCCTTATTTGCCTTTCCATTTAATAAATAAGTAAATAGAACTGCCTTCTGACTATCTTTATCTAATTCTGTGTAATTGACCTTATCGAAATATTTAACAGCTTCTCCATACTGTTGAATAGCTGCCTGTTGTAATCCTTTTACTACATATTGTTCAGAGCCAGCATTTGCACCCGAAACTGGTTCGGAAGAGAATAACTTAAAGGCAAATATGGCACCAACTCCAATTAACACCACGCTTCCTATGACACTCGCAATAATCTTGAATCCTTTTCTTTTTTCCTTTTCAGGCTTTATTTGTGTTTTCACTTCATCCGATGGACTATACGAGGGTTCTTCCTTCCTTTCTGGTGATTTTTCTTGATATTCATATTCTTCATGAAAAGGAGAATCATTGATTTCTCTTTCTAATGTTTCTAATAGCTCCTTCTTTTGTTCCTCTTGTTCCGGATCTAATTGCATCACATTCATTTTCTTAGAAATGTGATCAAAAATATGATTTGCATATCTCGAACCAAGTGATAACGTTCCGTTATAAATTTCATTAGAATGACCATCTAACAAATCGAAATCAATATGTTCTTGCCGCCCAGCTTCTCTATAAACACGTTCTAATCGTTTAGTTAAGGTATAAGCCTCATGAAACGAATATTGCTTACCCGACTCAATTTCTGTTCCATTGCTACTTTTAAAAATGACAAACATGGCTTCTCCTTTCTTCCGTTTGATTTAAATTTACTTCGACTGATCTCTTGAATTATTATTTTCAGCTTTATTGGTTGTGTACTTATGATAGATACATAAAACAGCAATCAATACCCAAATAACGATGAAGAATATCACAGCTCTTAACATTGCTTCTGGTGTTGGTACTGTCATAATTGGTTGTATATTACCAATAACCGGAACACTTTCAAATACTCTTAGTACCCCCATAATTTCCCTCCCGATTTCTTAATAAAACTCAAATCCCAATGAAAAAAGGCAACAAAAAAAGCCATACCCTTTGCATAGCCTCCTCATTGCCTTATTTATATTTTTTCACTATTTCATCCAGAAAAACGGGAATAAGATTTGACCAAATTTAACATTAGTATTTACGCTTTCCGCCAAGTATTGGCATCCCATTACGATAACGAGTCCGACAGCCCCACCAATAAACCACCAAACACATTTATGTCTTCCTCGTTCTCCACCCCAAATTAATAAATAAGCACCAAAACAAAAAACAATTGCTGTACTAACTATTGCTCCTCTTTGCATCCATGTAATAAATGAAGTACCCGTATTAATTAGACCGTCCATCGCATCACCTAACACTAACATTTGAGATAATGTTTCCAACATTGACATATACATTCACTCCCTTTTCATTTTTAGATGCTTATACGTTACTAAGCTGACTTGGCTCATTTAACTTGCTGTCTTCTTTTACTTCTGTTGATGTTGCTTTATAAGCTTGTAAAGCTTTCATTACTAAATCTTGATTTTCTTCAATGTATTTCTGATGATGTAAATGAAGCCAATGGTTATAATCCTGACCATTGGCTCTTAATAGGTTTGCTACCATATCTTTTTCTTTTTTTAATTCCCTTTGTGTAATCGCCACTATATCACCACCTCGTATGATTAAGTTAGGTTTTTTAGGAATGGGATTCACCTATAAACCCAAGAGTATCCAGCTTTATGAGATACTTATATTTGTAGATAGAGTGTTGCCGATCACCACCTTGAATCCTTGTATTCGATTGAAAGATTGGTACCTCTGTCTAATAAGTAGTTTACGAATGAGTTGGATGTTGATGACCATTGGTCATTCTTCGTATCTCTTACGAGGTAGTAGCGCTTATTAGTTCAGGGGAGGATAACACTATCTAAAAATCATCAAAATAGGGGTGTATACTATGTTCTACTTAGGTATTGATATTGCCAAACACAAGCACTATGCTTCCATCATTGATTCCACTGGGAAACCTATTACCAAGCCATTTCCTTTCCACAATCATAAAGAAGGTGGACAAGCTTTATTAACTTGGCTTTACCAATACATTAGTTCTCCGACAGAACTGTCAATCGGGATGGAGGCCACCGGTCACTATTGGATAGCTGTCTATTCTTTTCTACTAGATCATGGTTTTTCTGTGATTGTACTGAACCCACTCCAAACCAATGCATGGCGAAAGGGGACAGAAATTAGAAAGAGAAAAACAGATGCCATTGACGCCACTATGATTGCCGATGTCATACGATTTGGCCGCTTCCTTGAAACTCCACTCGTAGACGAGAAAATGTTCGCTTTAAAACAACTAAGCCGGTTTCGTAATTCTCTTGTACGTAATATAAGTGATTTAAAACGCAAGGCGCTTGTCGTGTTAGATCAAACCTTTCCAGAATATCAAAGTATTTTCTCTAATGTCTTTGGCAAAACGTCTTCACAGCTCCTAATTGAATATACATCTCCTAGCGATTATGAAAGACTGTCTATTGATGATTTGACACTAATAATTGAGCAAGCAAGTCGTTGCCGACTTGGAAAAAAAACAGCTAATCAACTGATGGAATTAGCCTCAAACTCATTTGGTGTCACCTTTTGTAAAGATGCTTTCTCATTCCAATTAAAAATGTTGATGGAGCAAATCCGCTTTATTGAAACTCAGTTGAGAGAATGTGAGAATCAAATGTCTCAACTATTAAGTGACTTAGATACACCAATCACTACTATTCCGGGTATTGGTCCTATATTAGGTGCCACCATATTAAGCGAGATTGGGGATATAGACCGCTTTGACAAGCCTTCTAAACTTGTGGCTTACGCCGGTATTGATGCCACTATTTCTCAATCAGGTCAATACGAATCAACTGGTATGTCTATGTCCAAACGTGGCTCCTCCCATCTACGTAGAGCATTATTTCAAGCGGCTATTACTGCTTATAAACATGATCCTGTATTAAAAGCTTTTTATGAAAAGAAACGAAATCAAGGAAAACACTATTATGTTTGTATAGGAGCTGTAGCTAGGAAGTTGTGTTATATTGTCTATGCCATTCTAAAGAGTAATAAACCCTATAAAATTCCTCCATTCCCATGCCAGAGATAACTTTTTTATTTTTTGAGACTTCTCAAGGTTTATTTAAGTTACCCTTTTTTAGGGTAAACACTCTTCATTTATATTGTATTTCACGCTTGACATTTCATAGTTGGTCTTTCAATGATTATGTGATTACTTCTGATATTGCTCTTTGCAATTTTGAACAAAATAGGTAACTTCTTTTTCAAGTTCTGAAAGTTTATCAATTGTAAATTTAATCTCTTTTTTCACCTTACCTTTTTCATAATATGCAAGAGTATCCCTTCTTTGCGATAATCCCCAATCATGAGGGTTACTTGTACTTGGAATATCGTCACGATTTTCATCTAAACCTTTTACTTCAATCTTTTCTTTTTCAGCTATTTTTTTTACAAGGAAGATCCAATCTTCACTATGCCTCATGTTAGACGTTAGCATAACAAAACCTGTGCCATCCTCACTCATGAACTTCTTCATTTCTAACGGACTAAGTTCCATTACTTCCCCTTTTCCCGAACTAAAGACAAATGTTGAACCAATACCAATTGCAATTAACAGTCCAACAACAGCGGAAATGATCCACCCTTTACGACTCATACATGTTCCTCCCTATGTCATATTTTTATAAGCGATTTTGAAGTGTGATGAGACACGTTTAAACTTCAACATCTGTCTTTATTTTATAACATTTAAAGGAAAGTGGGATAGAAAATGGAAATATCATTTATGGCTGGAATGACGAACCCTGTATTGGTATGCGTATAGAAACTAACCCCGACCTAGCTTCTATATGCCCAATACCGCACTACGTATTTTGGCATGAACGTAGAACCTTATGTATCTACTGTTTGTATGGTTTATCGCTTCTTTAGAATGTCAAAATGGGATATTCCTCACGATCACTAGCGCAAACAGATTTTTGATACAATGCATTTCCAATGGTCACAGATATGAGTTTTACGTACGCACTCTTCTAACGATAATCGTATACCTAACCCCTCTAGTGACCGTTTCAAGGGAGGCACGCATATATATTGAAAGCCGTATATCATCCTTCTACATCATTACTGAAAGGAAGATATACGCAATATATATCTAAATTGTCAAAGAGCAAATTACTTTGTGCTATGTTCTCAGCACACTTCAAAATCGCTTTTTTTATTTACACTTTTGTTTTACGGCTACTAATTCCGCTTGTTTATGTTTCCTTTTTGCGATCAAGTTTTGATGTTCGTCTCTGACAGAACGCACTTGATAATAAATTTGAGCTACATTTTCAATGCTTCCTGTGTTATTTTCAATTGCGATGGTGCCTTTCAGTTCGTATGTTTTTCCATCAAAAGTTTTGACACTATGAGCTTGTGATGCGGCAATATCATAGAATGTGAGCCTTTGTTCTTTTCTCATATGAACGCCTCCTATTTTTGATAAAGAAGGGAGAAAAGCGCTTCTCCCTTGTATAGTTTTCTAGCCATCTAGATAGGATGAAATAGTGAACGAGTGCTTCATATCATGCTAGGATTGTTGTGTTGTACGAAGTGATAATGCGTTGTGCTGCCTCTTTTCCGTATATGTGCTGTAATGCGGATTGAGATTCAACTACGATTGAATGATGAATGTGGTATGTTGCGCTTTCTTGTAAAAACTGCTCCATATGAGGGATCGGGTACAAATCATATTGATGAAATACCAGGTTAATCGGTCTTATATTCTTGCATTCTGTTAGATACTGAAGAAAATTGGATAATGCTTCTCCTCTCTCTTGATACGTACTTGTTTCCGTTTCTATACTGATATACACAACTGATTTTTTCTTTACATCCATTTCAAGCGTTTCATAACCAGACAGTAAATTATGTTTGAGTATGTGATACCCTTGCTCTTGTTTCTCTTTGTATGTGTCTTCAAAAAAGATACCTTTCGGATCAAAAATGAAAATAAAATCATCATTTGTTTCTTTTACACCTTCTATGACCGATTTATAAGCCCCAAATCGAGCTTTTATCACACCTGCAACCTTTTCCCTTTCATTCATCTCTTTCAACGCTCTAATCACCTTTGTATACTTCTTAGCTACGCCTAACATGTATTGCACTCCTTCCTATTTCATTTTCCTCTTCTGACTACTACTGAAACCAAAAATACTCTTTTTGTTCCTCTTGCTTTTCACGTTGATGTTTTTCAAGAATGTATAGCAAAGTAATAGTTATCGCATCCCTTGTTTCTTTTGAATAAAGACCTAGCTCATGGAAGATATGATAAGCTGGATGCTCATTCTCGAGCGAATTTACTACCTCTACCAAGTTAGCTTCACTCTCATACATTTTTTCCGTGAACTCAATAACTTTTTTCACATCTAGGTAATATAGGTTTTTATGCCGTTGATTCAGATACAAAATACTTCCTGCCAATAATTTTGTAGCGGATTCTATCCAATAATCATGTTGCTTTAATGGTTTCATTACAGTTTGAGCGATTGAAATTGCTTGCATCAATTCTTCAGGTAACCAAGCACTCTTGCGCCGCATAACGCCTTCCCCAGGTTTCCCTAAATTTTTCATTTTACCGACGTAGATTTCTGACATTTTATTTCATCTCCCTCTCGGTTTCTTATATCTTGCTCCCTATCCAAAAAACAACTGTCCAAATGGGAATTACGAGTATACATGCATTACGAAATCCAATAGCAAAACCAAGCGGATTTTCATCTATTTCACTAAAACGAGCTTGGTATTTTGTCATATACTCTTAGTCCTTTCATGATTGAGTTTTCTTGCGATTTCTCACTGCAAATACAGCTCCAATTAAGCCAAGTACGACACATGCAAGACCGATCCATTTTATGTATGGATTTTCGGCTTTACCTCCTGTTGTCGGAAGATACGTTTCAATTTTCTTTGGTGTTTGTTCTAGTTGTGGTTTCATAACAATCTGTTGTGGTTTCTCTAGTTGTGGAATGACAGGTTTTTCGGTTACTTTTGGTTGTTCCGGTACCTGTGGTTGTGGCGCTTCTGGTTGATCTGGTTTTTGTGGTATTTCTGGTTTTTGTGGTTGTTCTGGTTGTGGTGTCTCTGGTGTAGGTGGTGTCGGTTTCTTCTGATCCTTCACCGTGTGCTTAATAATTTGACCATCCTCTTTAATTTCAAAAGGGAATACTTCTTCATTCAGTAAATATCCGTCTGGTGCGAATGTTTCTTTATATGTGTACTTTCCATATGGAAGTTTGAATTTTGCAATGCCGTTTTCATCCGTTTTTCCTTTTGCAACTTCTTTTCCTTGTTCATTAAAGATAGTAAATTCAGCGTTAGGAAGTTTATTGTTGCCATCCGCAATATCTACCTTACTAATCTCCAACTCTCCTGTTATTTTCTTGTTTTTCGCTGTTAGCATGACTGTCTTTCCTTGTTCCGAGATACTAAAAGGAATAGGTTCTTTGTTTAACACATAGCCGATTGGTGCTTGCTTCTCAACAAATGAATATGCTCCAAATGGTAAGTCTTTCACTTCAATCAAACCGTTTTTATCACTTTTGTGTTCACTAATTTTCTTTCCTTTACTATCTTGAAGAACAAACACCGCACCCTCTAATTTTCCACCTGGATTCTCTCCATCTACTTTTAGAAGTTGCACGTTTCCTTTTACTTCTTTATTTTCGACTGTGAAAGGTAAAGTTTTTCCTTGTTCTTTAATTTCGAATGGATATTTTGTTTGATTAAGAAGGTATCCTTCTACCCCTTTTGTTTCAACAAAATAATACTTTCCAAATGGAAGATCCTTCATTTGTGCGATTCCTTGTTCATTTGTAGTTGTTTTTGTAATTTCTTTTCCCTCAGCTGTATACACTGTAAACTCTACTTTTGGAAGAGTTTTTCCGCTGTCACTTAATTTCTTAATTTCGATATTTCCTTTTACCTTCGTGTTTTGTACTGTAATTGTAGCAACCTCACCTGTTTTAACTTCAATTTGTTGTGGTTGCCCATTTAGTACATATCCAGTAGGTGATTTTACCTCTTTAAGAGTATAAGTTCCGATTTCCAAACCGGAAAGGCTTGCTGAACCTTGCTCATTTGTAGTCATTGTGCCTACTTTTTCATTTGCACTGTTCATGACTTCAAATACGGCACCTTGTAGCAATTCTTTTTGTTCTCCCACTTTTACAACTTTCAATCCACCAAGAGATTTCCAGTTTACTTGTAGATCGGCACTTACTTTTTCCTCATTTTTTTCTAAAAGGACTGTTGCATCTTGGACTTTATCTGTTCCTTGATAAGCGACTGCCTGCAAATTAGAAAGATTAGATGTTACTTTTAAGGAAAAGTTACCTGTTTGAGAGGATTTCGGTATTAGAATACGGAATTGTTCTCCTAAATTGAATTGTTGTTTTGCTTCACCTTTTGTTGAAACAACTTTCGTTCCATTCGGTGCATTAGCTAGTTGAACTGTAAATACACCGTTCTTAGCGTTACTTTCAATTTGATACACTGTCGTTTCAAAGTACTCACCGTTTAACTTTGCTTCTTGATTGTCTGTTGGTGTTACATTCATGTACACGTCTTGTGTTTCCTGGCTTGCATTTGCCCCATCAATAATGGTTTTTACGGCTTTTGCAACATTCCCATTGCGATGCTGAACTTCGTTAATGTCAATTTGACCTAACGCTGCCCAAACACTAAGCTGTGTCGCATAATGCGCCTCTTTCCAGTCAGAAACTCCTAATTCTTCTGGACTCTTTTGCGGATATCCATTTAGAAGAACTCGGTACACAACATCATCTGTGCGCCCCATCTCTGGAAGATCATTACCGTTGGGACTTAATTTTCCATAAGTTAAACAATACGCAATTTGCCCATTCGCATTCTTCAGTAGTTCTGTCCGTAACTCTTTCCCATACATGGGACTAAAACTCCAATTCATTTCGTATTTCTCACGATTAATGACTTCAGCACTCGCTTTCGTAAGTGGAAATACAAAATTTAAGACAATTAGAAGCATACTCATGATAATGAGTAACGTTTGATACGATCGTTTCAACATACTAACAGCTCCCTCAAATGATATGCAGTTTTCAAAGATCAGATGTTAAAATTGAATATTCGGACTTTATTTTTCAAAAAAATAACTACAAAATTGTACCTTTTATAGATTGTTCATTTACAATATAAATGTATAATTATTTTTTATGAAAATAATTCATTCCAACTTTGCTCGATAATATGTTGCAAAAAAAAGGTTTTCAACTGGTTCTCCAAAAAAATCCGAAATACTTTTTGCCCGACTAGAAATTAAACCTTTTCTACCCGATTCAACATCATATAAAGTGCTAACTGGGATTTTTGAACCTTTGGAAACCTCATTAATTGTATAACCTTTTAATTCACGAAATTCTCTTAAAACTGTCAAATGTCTCACCCCCTTATTTACAGTTTATTCGTCTTTGAGCCTAAAGTCAACACTTAAAGTTCATATTTAATACACTTTTAGTGTATTTTCCAAAAACTATCTTACTATGCGAAATTGGAGTGATAATTAAAATGACAATCGATGAAAATATTGTAGGGAAAAACATAAAAAAATTAAGAGCTATAAAAGGAGTAAGCCGAAAAGAAATGGCTGAAGATTTAAATGCTACATATAGAACTGTATCTAGCTGGGAAACTGGAGAAAAAACACCACGCTTAAATAAATTAGAGGAAATTGCTAATTATTTAAATGTCAGTGTCCCTTCTTTATTAAAAAATGAAATTCCGGATGAAGACCTCTTAAAAAGTATTAGAGGCGAAGATCCAGTTGAACGTTTAGCCAGACTACTCTATGAACGATACATGAGTGTACCAGATAAACATAAACCTCGTATTGAAGAAGAATTATTAAAATATGCTAGCCAATTAAAAAAGCAAGTTGAACAAGAAGAATAGGAGAACCTCATTCCAGAGGCTCTCCTATTCCTCTTGTTCGTAACTCGCACATAACTCCATAATTTCACTAAAAGTTTGTAAATCAATCGTTTTTACAATCTCTACTATTTCATTTACACTTAATCCTATTCTCCCCATTGCTGCCCCTCCATTTTTTATTTTTACATTGTGAAAAGTAACACAAAAGTTTCATAATTCCACATGTAGATATTTATAAAACAGTTTATAAAATCACAAAAGACACCGTTCAAAACGATGTCTTTTGTAAAAATATAAAGTTTAATAATAAACAGAAAAATCATCCACCTCCACCAGGATCAACCATCATTCTATAAAGCTTATACTGTTTCCCAGAATCTTTAGCTTGTTGGGAGTACTGTTGTGTTTCCATTTTACCTAGTGAACTATTCACTACGGGTAATAACAGTATAGCGGCTACTATTAATACGTATAACTTTTTCACCATTTCCTCACCATCCCTTGACAACTATATTATAATTTCCGAATATTCGTTATATATTACTTCAGCAAATTTCACGTACAAAAAATCATTATTTGCTTTAAACATATCTATAGATTGCTCAATTAAATGTATATCTTTTTTAGCCATTCCTAGATAACATGTTTGAAGTGGCGTTAACATGTTCTTTTTTAATCTAATTTCTTCTAGTATATTTATTGCTTGTTGATATTTTCCTTTTTTGATTAAAAATAAAGCATACTCAGCCGGATGTAATTTATCAAAATCTATTTTATTTAAATCTTTCCACCAAAAGATTCTAATGAAGTTAATATCATTTAGAGCTATATTGTATTTCAAACTACCTTTAGCACCCTTCAATACATTTAACGCTTCTTGAAAGAAATACAAAGATTTCTTATAATCAGAAAACATGAGGTTTTCTCCACTCCTAATATTCAACAAAGCTTCCATGACAGGGAAGAAATTTATATCCTTATGTGTTCTTAATTCTCCATTTTCTCTTACAAATTGTAAAGAATTATTTTTCCTTAATATTGAATAACTCCATAGTTCTTTTACCCAAAATCCGTATAAACTCTTTAAATAAATATTGGTTACTAATTTATCATCCATTATATTATTCTCAACTCTCGACTTATAACCTTCCATTAGTCCAAAATCCCCTAAATCACAAAGAATTAACATACTCAGAATATCACAAAAAATTTCTACATCCGCATTTGAATTTCTAGCTTTTTGGACATCCAAGTACACTTTTCTGACATTTCCCCCTTTCAAGCGGTCGATATATAAATTAAAAATATCTGCAAACCGTCTCATTTCTAAATCCTTGCTCTCTTCACATATTTTAGAGAGATATTCCATTAATACTATGTGATCGTTCAAATGAGCAAGTGCAAATGCAACCTTCACATTTATGTTTAATCTATCGTCTAACGTACCTAAATAATCAATTATTTTTTGTTCTTGTTTATCTTTATCATATGCAAAAATGACATAAGCAATTTTCGAAAAAGTATATACAGATATTTCTTTGTCCTTATTAATCCAATTAGAAATTGTAGATTTAGCAACCCCAATTTCTTTTGAAAGATCAGTATATGTCCTATTTTTAGATGATAAATAATCATCAATTTCTTTGGCTAATTTCTTCATGTATTTTCACCTCGTCTTTTTTCACGAACATTCAGAAACGTACATATAATCAAGAAAATTATACCACATTACCCAAAAACAAGTGTTTGCTCAAATATTAACAGAATTTTCCGTTTATTAATTGCAAAAAATATGAACTTAGGGTGTTGATATTATTCACATACAATTGTAAAATACAAATAACTTATCTATGCACGAAAGTTTTTTAGAAAACAAAAAATAAAACCCCACCGTCCAGTTTTTAATTGGCTTCTAGTTTGGCGACCGGAACCAATTAAAAACTCCTAAGATAGGGTTTTAATTCACACTATAAATATATGTGTTTTTCTATAATATCATACTTGATATTAAAATTATATCATAATGCATATACAATGTGAATATAAAACCCCTGTTTTTCCTGTTTATTTGCGGTGGGAAATATAGGAGGTTTTTTCTGTGTTATTGCACAACTTTTTGCTCAGTCGAGCAAAAGCGGAACTAAGTCCCCACATCAATCACTTATCAAAGAAAACTGGGGCTATTAATCAATCAATTAAGAAAGTTATTACTTATATTGATAATGTTGTCCTAGAATATGAGGGTGTTACTACAAAGGATTACCTCACCAAACGTAAGTATGAAGCTTTAGAAACAGTTTTATCATACCTAGTACAAGAAGGATATTCCCAAGTAAAGCAAGATCATATCAGCAAAAAATCAGGTATTTCAAAACCTCTCATTAACTACGTGTTAACATGGCTGCAAGATCTGGGAGTATGCCAACAAATTAAAGTACGAAGACATGGTAAGATTGCCCCTTCAATTTACATTTTATCCATACATAACAACTATTTAAAAATTATTGAATACTTCAAGATAAAATGGGCTGTAGCAATTGATGTGTGCTCTACTTTCACTGATTTTCTAAGTAAAAAACTCTTTAAGAAAACTGTTGTAGCCAATCACAAAGATATAAAGAATGATATACCAGTCTCGTCTAATTCTGTAGATATTTTCAGCGCAAACAAACAAGCGAAATCAAATACGGATTGTGAATTAAAAGAAAAGAATAACAGATTACAAGATTTAGAAGAATATTTAAGTGAGGATCAGAGAAAGGCTTACTACTACATTTTAAGTCAAGAACTAAATCATCTTAGTGAAAAGGATGCATACACAATTGCTTTAAGGATGCCACCTTATATCGACCGCTATGCTAGATGGGATTTTGAAGAATGTGTGCAATGGTTCCAATACAATGAAGCTCAAAATAGTAATCCCGCACATTTTATAAAAATGTTTGGACAAAAATCAAAACAAAATTGGGAACGAAGAAATCATAACGCAATAGAAAAGAATTCCCTACATGGTACAAATAAAAAAAGAAAATTTCTTTTCTATAATTTCTTAGAAGAGAATAATTAAATTTTAAAAATTATACTAGTATGTAGCCTTGCTTAAAAAAATCAAATATAGCAAGGCTATTTGTCATATCCTCTTATAAAAGGTCATAAACTTGTTATTTTTCGACACAAGAAACTTCAAAATACAAATCATTTTATAGAATCTTTCTATGAAGTCCCGTACAATTTACGTATACGATTAACCGTAATTTATTTATGGATAATTCGTCATTTACTATCAAATTTAATTTGAAATTTACTAAGAGAAAATCCTGAATACCTTGCCAGAGTATGTTTAAAGGCATCATAATTTATTCTAATGTTTTTATTGGTTATACTTATTAAAACAAGATTTATTTAATATAGCATTCTGAAAATCTTTCTGTATTGTCTAATTTTAGGGAATCCGATTAAACTTGCAAAACATATAAATAATTATGTAGATTCCTATTATTGGCTTCCCTAAAATCTGATGAAATTCTATTTGTTTCAAATTAAGCACATTAATATGCTCCCCTTCTTCCCCCACTTCTAATATCATTAGCAATTGAATGCATTCTGAAAAGATGGTCCATACTAATAAATGTGAACTCCTAAATAGGGATTTGTAAAATCATTTCGATCTAAGACTAAACACCTCTAATGCCCGGCAGATTTTGTAAAAGTCTAAGACACCCCCATAAGCCATTCTTGGCGAAGATTAAGCCGTTTTAGGAGCCAGGAATATTACTAGTAATATCTAGAATTATCCCTTTTGACCCTCAATAAAGGACTTATAATTGTTATATATAAGAAACTCAAAATAATTATTCAAGATTTAAATAATACGTACCTTTTAAATCGAGAATTATTATTCACTAGTAAAACGCTACGTAAACGGATAGCATTCAAATAGATTTCCTTATTAACTTTTCATGTATTTTAAATTAAAAGAATATTAACTAGATACTAATTCTATTAATGAAAGCTTTGATTCTTGCACATATATCTAGTAAAATTCTTATATTGGAAACAAACTTCTAATAATAAAATTTCAAGTAATTCTTTAATTATTGTATAATCTAATAAATATTTTCTTGTTTTCAAAGGTGAACGTTATGAAAACGGATAGCGTTTATAATTTAATTAACCTCAATACTAGATACATAGACTAATCTAATACACAAGTATCTGCACAGGAAACCTTTTGAAAGTAATTAAAAATCTTACCTTGTAGCCCTATAAAGATTTCTATTTTTAGAGGAATGATCCTCCTAATAAAGAAAGAATATCTAACACACAAATAATGGAGGTGTGAAGTTTGGAATATGGATATTTTGCACAAGAAGTAGCAAAGCAACTAGATATTAACACTAATACACTTCGTAGATGGTCAATTGAACTAGAAAAAATGGAGTACATATTTGAAAGAAATGAACGTAACCAACGAATTTATTATGAAAATGATATAGATATTTTAAAACAAATGAAGGAATACCTAAATCAAAACTGGAAATTAGAAGAGGCCGCTACACGAAGCATGGATATAGTCGAAGAAAACGCCAAAAAAACGGATAGCGTTCAAGAAGAACCTGATACTGAAGTAACACTTCAGCAACGTTCACAAACGGATATTTCAATAATTCAAGATAAGTTTTCCTATATGTTTAACCAACAAGAAAAAATTGTACAACAAAACCAAGATATTATTAATTTACTATTACAGGAACGCTCAGAAAAGGAAGAAAAAGATTTACAAATTCAGTTACTACAAGAAAAACTGGATAAAACAATTCAATTGTTAAATGAAGATCGCCAAGAGCAACAAGATAACACTAAGAAAACGTTCATTCAACGTTTGTTCAATCGAAACTAATTCGGATATGCATTTTCTATCAAATACATATCCGAATTAGTAAAAAAATAAAAAAAGCGGTAATTACCGCTTTTTTTATTTTTTTAACTCATCTTCACAATGCTGAGTGTACATTTTTCAAAAGGAGTTCCTCTTATATCTTTTTTTAATAGCCATTTAACTTTGAAAGTAAAACATTTTTTTATAATATACATCTAACTAACACTCATCAAACGTTCATATAGCTATACATTTTTACTTAGCTTCATACATACCGTCTTTGTACATTGAAGAGAAGGTAAAGTGATTTAATTTATAATATTATTAATTGAAAAAACCTCAAGAATTCCTGTCTTTTATCATCCTTATCCAAAATACTTTTCTAAATTCAAACGAATCAAAAACATCTTAATCCCTTGATATTAAAAGGCCGAACGCGCCATGAACGCCTAGCGTTCATGCTAAATTCCAGTGTGTATATACTTAAATTCTATATAGTTGTTCCTCAACTCAAATTTTAATTCGATCTTGTATGAAATTTGAAGTATCGGTTGCAATTTTATTGCGTTTTAAGGAAATTTCAGCGTGATCACAATTATATACATATCTCTTTTGCCTTTCCTTTGAATTCCAAATATTCTCAGTATCGTTAATATCAACATATTCATCATACTTTGCAGAAATCAGCAAATTCTTTTATCGATTTTTAGGGAAGATTGACTAGGTTCTATAATTTCCCAACATTTTAATAAATCTTCATAGGAAACTCCATGTTTTTGCAAGTCTTCTTTAATATTTTTACCAGGTCGTGTCTTCCATATTAAGTGCGACATTCGATTAGCATACAATAATGTTACTAATTAAAGCTTTCATTATCGCTAAATAATTGAGCTTTATGAACGCTATTAATAAATTTACATTATACAACCCAAGCAAGGATATCTTAACAACTTATGGTAATGGATTTAATAGCTTATGAACGCATAGCGTTCACGTTTTGCAAAGCGTGAATTTAACGCTTTGCAAGCACTCATACTATATTTTTTTAATCTTGTTGTAATGAAATTATATATTTAATACTTAAAAGATTATCTTCTATATTTTATTATTAAGATAGCTCTTTGTAACACTAGTTTTACAAAGAGCTAAGATATGTTGAAGAGCGTTTACTATATTAAAATTTGGTTGTCATTAAGTACTGATCGTTATTATAGCGTTCAGTATATGTTGCAATGAATCTTTTAACCTTATATATAATGATCCAGCTTTAATTTTAGCAACTAATATATATGTAGTTATAGCTCAGATCTATCTTATCCAGACTTCATTGATATGCCGTCATAACTATATTAATTTGTTGATTAATTCTCGGGATGTTCCTTAAATTATGCTTATTTATTACAAATATAGAATGATAAACTCATTTGTATCATTTAAATAAAACTACAAGGTCAAAATAATGTCCTCCTAAATTTCACAAACAAAGCCTTCTTGATCATCAACTTGTACATCTTTTATCAAACTTTATAAACTACCTTAGTATCAGTCGCATTTCTCTCAAAAAACTCATAAACGTTGATATTAAAAGGATAGTCGCTACAAAAACGGATAGCGTTCACGTAATGTTAAACACTAAAACAACACTTCGATAACGTTTATACGGTAGGGAATTCAGATACATTCTCTAAAACATCAAATTCTCTTGAAAGTATTAAACTTTCAAATCCAACTACTCTATTTGCTAAAAATGAATTTCAACTTAAATAATTGAGTTGGATCATATACAAAATACTCACTCTAATCGATGCTTTCATTATTACTCTCTGAACACTACAACTTAAGCGGCCTATCAGTTATTACTCTAGACCTAGAGAGCAATACCAAACTTTATTATGTAAACTGTGAACTCACATTATATACATGGATCAAAGAAAGCAAAACGCCCTAAATTAGTTTACTTGCTCTATGAAATGACACCTACAAAGAAACAGGAAAAGGATTAACTTATAATTCTTGCTCTGCAGAGCTCACCCAACTAAAAAGGCAAACTGATACGGGAAGCAAGTTGTGGTTGCCAAAATAAGGACGTTAAAAATCTAAAACTTCGTGAGTGGGATTGCTCTTCTTGTATCCCATTTCACGATAAAGATGTTAACGCAGGACCTAAATCTTAGAAACGAAGCTATTCGTCTCTTAATCGTAGGAATCTCCCGCTTCAAACAGTCCGTAAGAACATTAAGTGGTGAGTGGTTCAAGAACGCTATGACAACGTATGCTGTTAATTAAAAATATATCATAACAAAGTTACATTATACACCCGAAGCAAAGATATCTTAGCACCGTATATTAATGGATATAACGACTCATGAACGCATAGCGTTCAATAAGTGTGCAATGAATATCTTAGCCCTATATAACGATACGATTTAGACATAATGATGCAATTTTAATATTAGCAACTAATTTATGTGTCGCTATAGCACAGATCTATATTCTCCAGGTTTCATTGATATGTCGTTATAGATATATTAACTTATAGATTGGTTCTTGGGATGTTCCTTAAAGTATGTTTATTTATTACAAATATAGAATAAGTAGATCGTTTGTATCATTCGCATCCCTCTCAAAAAACTTATAAACGTTGATATTAAAGGGATAATCGCTATGAAAACGGATAGCGTTCATGTAATGTTAAACACTAAAATAACACTTCGATAACGTTTGTGCTGTTAGGGGATTCGGATACACCCTCTAAAACATCAAATTCTCTTAAGAATATTACAAGTTAAACTTTTAAGTTTAACTTTAATTTCTAAATATACCTTAAAGGAATCCTATCAACGAATATAGAAAACTTCTCCAGGACTTATACAAATGAAGTACCAAACATACTATTAACTTTAAAAAAGTAAATCTATCCAATACACTGAAATGAAATATAAAATAAATATCTATTATATATTTATTTTATATTTCATTGGAATAGAATCCCTAACACACCAACTCATAAAATAACATTAATCCTATGAATATTTTAATTATATCCAAAATATATTTATTTTGTATTTTATTGATATCAATTCCTTTCAAACCCTTGATTTCATTCTGATTTTAAGTTATAATATAGTTAATGAATATAAATGAGAAATAAAAATTATAGAGGTGATGTATAATGACAGATTTAAAAGGGAAGAATCTTCATATAGACATTGAAGGCGATATTGGAAACGATTCTTTTAAAGGTTACATCAATGGTGAATACATAAAAATGAAAAACGTATATCAAAGCGTTTACTCAATGCCCAATGTAACTGAAACAAACACTCAAAAAAATGTAATCAATTTAGTAGATAACATGTTTGTAAATATTGCTAGTAAATCAATTAGAAGATCCGGGATGTATTTTATTGGTAATCGAGCAATGCTAACAGGGAAGAACCCAAAAAACATGAACATTAAAGTAGGCCAAAAATATAATGATGATTTACCGTTAATTAATATGCTAGGACTAATTGCAAATAAATCAGTTCAGCTTGAGTGGGAAAGAACTGAACAACTACCACAATCAATTAATGTCACTGTTGATCTTATTTCAGCTATTCCAGCAAGCCAATGGACACCTGTAAATGCTAAGCACCTAGAGCAACGTTTTACTAATTCAAATCATGTTGTAGTTGTTTATGTAGGGGAAGAACAAGTAACGGTCAGCTTAGCATTTAACAGTGCAAGCATTACTCAAGAAGGTGTTCCTCCTTTATATGCAATCCTTGAAGGCGAAGAAGATATGTTTAGTGATTTTATTAAACTATATAAAGACAAACTTGAGGTAGAGACTGTAAAAAAATCATTCTTTAAGAACAAAAAAATCTTGCATAGTGACATTGGAGATGGAACAACTGAGTATATATACACAGTTGGCGTAAATCCAGTAATTGATGCTTGTAGTGGAGAAAGACGTGGAGTTGGGCATGCTACAGAAGAAGCTGTTAAGCTATTAAACCAAGAGCGTGGAACAAACATTAAACGCCAACAATTCTCACAAATCCTTCAAGATCCAGACCATAAATATCATGAAGAAGCAACTGGGTACTTTAATATCACAAAAGTGGAACAGGCTGAACTTATCTTAGAAGATACAGGTGAAAAATATGTAAGTAATACAGCTAGTGAAGCTGAAATTTTATGTGTATATGGTGGGGGAAGTGTTACTTTTAAAGATGAATTATATGACCAATTATTAGAGTACTGTGAGCGAGTGGGTATGTACTTATTATGGATTCCAGAAAAATATGCTGTAGATATGAATGCTAGAGGGATGCAAGTTATCAAGAAAATTCTTACTCGAAAAAAGGTGAGATAATATGTCTGACAAGAAAAGAGAATCTTTCTTTTGGAATCTCAAAAAAATTGAGAACGAGGAATTCTTTAAATGGTTTGAATCTCAAGGAAATATAGCAGATTCATTATATAAACTTGTCTGTTACTTTATTGATAAACATGGCTTACAAGATGTTGGGGATTATAAGATTCAACAACAAATGCAAAGAGAAATCTTGCTTCAAGATAAAGATTTTTTAAATGAGATTAAACGGGTCATATTAAATGATTCAAATCTCATTATCGAAAATGAAGACTCAAGCATCCATACCATCCATAATGAAAGAAAATCTCCTAATGAGAAAATTGAGACTTCTGAAGAGCAATCCGATAATAAAGATGTAAAAAAAGAAGATGTTTCTAAATCTGAAACAAACGTTTTGAATGATGAATATGAAGATCTTGATACAGCAAGTTTATTTGGTAATTAATGCTGTCAACATAACAAAAAGAGTCCTGAGTGATACGGACTCTTTTTTGAGTATTTACGTCAAACATCATATAGAACCAGGTTTATCTTAATAGCTTAGTCCCTCATAACGAGAGAGGGGAACGGTTTCATTTTGTGCACCTGCCTCCACCTTCGTTTCTATGTTCATCCACACTTTCTTAGTTTTGTAACGTTTGACGAGGTCGAGTGTGCTCACACCGAGTTCGAGGGGATAAAGAGAATGACGCTATAAATCCATCGTGAACTACCCGCCACTTAACGTCCTAACGGACTGTCTGAAGTGGGGGGAATTAGTATGTAAATACTCTAAAAAAAAGAGTCCTAGAAATAGGACTCTTTTTTTAGACTTTAATTTTCAACTTACATCTTATCAATAATTAACTGTCGTTTATACCATTGATTTAATTTGCTTCTCGCAGTACCAGAGAGACGTTTTGTTTTTTTATTATAGAATCTAGAAAGAGTAGGCTGTGATATACCTATCTCTATTGAAAGTTCTCGCATAGTTATATTTTTTTTCATATGAATCAACTCTATTTTCTCCCTGATTAGTTGTTCATTTTCATTCGTATCTAATGGTTTTTCTACAATTTTTATTGGATGATTTTCCTCATGTATTGTATCAATTGTTTTCTTTTTCGCTAAGTTTTCCATTGAACTAATTAATTCTTTTGGTGGCAATATTACTATTCCTAACTGTGAATAATAGTTTTTAAACCAATTCTTCTTTGTCAGTTTTTCTTCTTCTAAACCATTATAATATTCCCAATGAGAAATTACTTCTTCTTTTTCTAAATCACTAAGAACATTTTCTAATTGTTCGCGGATACGATTAGGTTTTTGTTTCTGGTTTATACCCATAACTGCTAACAAACCTTTATCTCCACCTATAGAATAAGGTCTTTGTAAGCTAGAAAACATTTGACGGATTCTCCATTGCCATGTCAAATACCGAATTAATCTTTTATGATATTTGTGTCTATAACTATTATATTCAAGTGCCTTCTTTGATAATAGTGCGGTAGTACTATTAGATCCATATAGATATCCGGATAAGAAACTTCCCGGTTTGATTCGGCACGATTCTATCCCCATGTATTCGTTTGTGTTTTTATCTCTCCATAGAACTACGGAATCTAATACAAATAGTCTTTTAATTACCTCGCGTTTTACTTCATAATGCTTACCTGTTTCAGCGCGATCATTTAATACGACTACTTCATTTTCATCATTTAGATATATAAAAATACTCGCTAGGGCTGCAATCCGCTTCGCTACCTTAATTTTATCTTCTACCCTATAATATTCGACACCATTTGCCTTAGCCTTTGAAATACTGCACATTTCTAAAACTTGTTCATATGAAAAATCAATAAATTCATCCGGCGATTTTACTTCATTCAACCATTGAATTGTGATGGTATCTAAACAATCTGCAGTTAAATCATCCATATTACTCATTACGCCATCTACTAATGTATTCCATCTTGCTGTCTCTTCAATATTCGTTAATCTTAGATCTTCATCTTTATGAGAGGAAAGCTGGGCCACTCCATTACTATCCTTTGTTTCAATGGGATATGACTTTAACCGTGTGTTTTCATCTTCTTCAAATTGATTTTTAGCTATTCCATCTCTTAACTTATAATAGACAGCAGAGTTATTTACTTCTAAATAGTTTTCATTCAATATGTTTGCATCTGATTTACTTGTTGCTGTATCCATTATAGTACTAGGTGTCTGATTTTTACGAAACTCTTGTTCAATAAAGACACCTATTGTCTCATGAATGATTAATCTGTAATCATCTATATTTTTAAATATATCTAGAGAAGAAATACCTTTTCTTTGTTGTTGTTCTAGCCACTGTACAAGCATTGAAAATGATGGAGAAAGGTATTTTGAAGTCACAATTTTACTTTGATCTGCTTCAACCTCAACATAATAGGAAACCCATTTATGCCACAATTGCTCATCTTGTTTATACAGTTGTTCTGTTATTGATAGTGCATCTCTAAACAATTGTAGAACGTCTTCCATATAAATTCGGCTCCTTACACACATTTAGTTATTATTGATCTTAATTTGAAAATAATTAGCTATATGATGTTCCTTTTTATAAAACTAGAAATAAAGTCGGAATATTCATTCTTTCGTTTCGCTGTTAACATGTTAAGGCCTCTATTTTGCATACTCATAGCCCACTCTGTAACTGATTATACAAGACTCAATCGATTTGTAAAATCCAAATAGCAATTATACAATAACCTATCTTTTATTCATTAACTCTTTTTCTATTAGATTTTCAGTACTATTATTCATATTTATCTCCCTAAGTTGCTCTTATATTTAAAAAAGACGTAAAACCCAAAATGTAAAAATGAAAATATACATTTTACTTCGAATACTCCAAATTCATCAAAAATGAAAATTTATAGTCATATCATTCCCCTTTCCATCAAAACATGAAACAAAAATGACATTATGTAACTCTTTTTACTAACTCGAATTTTTTTATAAAAGTGCTTAAAGCTTGATATATAAACTTTTCTATTACGCTATATTATTAGTTATGAAAATTTATAGCTATATGATGTCCCTTTTTTTTAGATGAAAATCCCATAAACCCTTTCATCTTAAGGCTTTACGCGTTTATAACCTTATTTTCACGTATTTATGCAACATGAAAATCCATAGCTGTATGATGTCCCTTTTTTTAACCAAACATGAAAACTTATCTAGCCACTTCATGTTCCTTTTGAAACTATAAAATTACAGATAAAACCCATTAGCATCACTATTTAAAGGGTTTTATCTGTTTATCTCACAACTATAAACATGAAAATCCATAGCTATATGATGTCCCTTTTATTTTTTAAAAAATCGATATAACCGTTGATTTAATCATGTTTACAAGGCTTTTTTTCTATTTTTCATCTTTTCTACCAATATGAAAATTCATAGCTATATCATGTCCATAAAAAAAAATACACAAATCCTGAAACCCCTTGATACACAAGGGATTAAAGGACGTTTCATCTTTTTATTTTTCCTCTTAAAGGGACGTATTTCAGCAAATTCCGATTTGGTATAATTAAAACTGGTATATTTTATATTGTTTTGGCATTTATTTCTGAATTTATAGGTAGGAGGTGAAAAAGATGGGAAAATCATTTATTATTCGTAATCAACGTAGTCTAAATGGACAATCTACAAATGCAGTTTTAGTAACACTGAAGTCTTGGCAAAAACTTGTTGAAACTTTCGAAGAGAAATACTACAGCTATAAAGATACATACCTTGAGGATATTGTTGATCATATGACATATGAGGAGCGTATTGCCGATGTGGATGGCTTCGTAGCAAAGGCTAAACCATCTTTTTCACGTCGTACACTATCTGCTATTTCGGAAACAATGGGGAGAAAGCATAAATTATATGGCATTACAAATGCAGATTTGGAAGTCTTCTTATATCTACATAAAAAATGTTACACGAATGGAGTTATTCCAAATGTAACAATACATATGATGTGGGAAGATTACAAACTATATAAAGAAGAATTTGCTTACATACAGCATTCTCAATTTTATATTTCATTAAAAAAATTAAACCTACATAACATTATTACGATTGAAAATGAATTAGATGGCCGATATACAATTAAATTAACTCATTTTATGAATGAAGAAACTGAAAAGGCCAATGCATATGTTTATATTAGCCCAGTGGTGTTTACGAAAGCTTTCTTTGAGTTATCAGTTGCAGCTAAGAAGCTATTCTTAGATATTGCTATGCAACAGCACAGTGAAACTACACTAAAACGTTCCTTAGACAAACAAGATGAAAGAGGGAATAGAACTCATTTTGGTGGGATGTACCGCTTTTTACATAAAAAATACCCACATCAAATACGCGCAGTTATAACAGAATTAACGACTGCATTACCATGTACAGGGACTCCACTATTCAAAATTTGTAAATTACAAAAAGGGGCTAAGAATAAAAAAAGATATACAACTCTATATCTATCCTTACATACGGATTTCTTATGTACAAAAGAAACAGGCGAAGTACAGTATCGCGATCCATTCACACCAAAGCTTACTTATGCTCGTAAAGCTCGTTTTATCGAATCCGTGCTACAAGAGATGAATATTGGTGAGTTTACACAAGACATGAACAAATTTATTGCTGTACTTAAATATACATGCCATCGACAAATTCGAAGCGTAATTCATAGCTTACGTGACATGATAGATCGTAATGAAGAATATCCAAGCAAGTTAGTATATACTCTGAAAAAATTATTAAATCAAACATCACAATATCAAATTCTTGATACAGCGGCTAAAGAAGGTATTTATCCTCTTATTACCCAACATGTTCCAAAAGAACAAAAAGAACAAGCTGTATTTGATTTCGGATTACATTTCTCTATGTACTCTCTTCGAAACATCAAAAAGCTGTTCCGCAAAACGTATGAATTACTAAACTACAAATTTGCTGTACCTGTTACAGAGGAATCGTATCACCGCAACTATCTAAAGTATCAAGAAGAAACGTTGTTTAGAAAGTATGCCTATGAACAAGGTACAAACCTAAACGCTTATATGGCTTTAGAAATAGAAATACGTGAACTCTTAAAAGCAAGAGGACATAAAGATCGCTTTATTCCAAGTGATGTTCGTGAATTGTTCATTGAAAAGATAGATAGATTACCAAAAGAAAAGCTTCGCGTTATTGAAGTACCAGATAGCTTCAATTTAATTACATTTATGCGTGCCTTTGAACAGTTAATACGCGCTGGTGTCCCAGTAACAACAGCTGAGCAAGTACTAACAGCAATGAAAACAAACTAATCATAATCAGCTCTCTATTTTTGAAAAAATTCAAGATAGAGGGCTATTCGTGTTAATACGTTTCTTTAAAAGACTTTTACTCATTTTTCATAATAAGTAACTTTACTCGATTCTATTCATAATAGAGTCTTTTTTTATGCAATCATATACAAAAATAGTATGGTACCTATCTAAATTTCCACACATACTTTCATATAAACACGTTATGAGCTGTCTAAATACATTCAAATATCTACAAGAAATCATAAGAAAAAAATTAAATTTCGTGGATAAGTAGATAAATAGCACATAATGTGAATAATTTAGTGCAATTATCATTGATATAAATAGCTTATACACCTTTATCTATCAAAAATCATCAATATTAATGTGAGTTATGTGATGGATTTGGATGATGTTGATTAATTAACACATAATGTGAATCTTTTGTGGATAAAGATAATAAAATTGTGGAGATTCAGTGGATTTATATGGAATTCTACGATTGAATAAATATGTTTAACAATGTATCAATTTGTTTCATTTTTTATGTAGGAATACTAAATTTCATTTATGATTATTTGTAGATTTTAAATCATAATAATACCTAATTTTCCGTTGTTAGATTCTACTATTTATGATTTTTTACACTCTGAGATGCTACAGGCCTTTGTTACAGTAAGGATATACGTACATTTACCAGTCCTATATAAGTTTTATCTTTATATTTTACATATATATAAGATATATATTTATATTAGATTTTATTAACTAATTTTTAATTACAAATTTACGATACAAGAAAATCATTGTAGGAATTAAGTCTTTCTTTAGAAAGAGGATAAAAGTATCATTTTTACGTTTTACAAAACATGTCTCCTGTCTGAGATGCTAAAAAATATATAGAGAAAGATATTACTGCAATATTTTTATGTGATTCCAGATTGATTTATGCCAATAGCTGCTGTCATTATAGTGTTGATTCGGATAAGTTGAAATTTTTGTTGAACGTCATCCCAAAATTGGGGAGGCGTATTTTTGTACTTTTTTAAGGTACAACTTCAAAAATTCGGATCATCCTCATATGTATTTAGTGTAACTAGAAATCTATATGGATGGTGAAAATATGAGCCAATATCAAATGTTATACAGCACTCCGTATCTCTACTCTTCAGAAACGCTCAGACAAATGTACAAAGGAACCAAGAAGGAAGATAACCTTTGTGCTATACGAGAGCACATGCTACGCCATGAGGTATACCTGGACCGACAATACCGAGGTTATTATTATTTAAGCCAAAAAATTGAAGAGGATTTATATGGCGATGAACAGACTGTGTCTTGGAATGAGCTATTAGATGAATATCAACTTTACAGGGATCGTAAGGGGAATTTGTCCATTAAACCAAAAGGATGGGGTTAATATGACAATCATTGGAGAACTAGGTATTGTATATGGCGTGACGGGAGCTTCAATTTTAGGAATAAAAATGCTGAAGAAGAAAGGTCTTTATCTTCCAGGATGGTTGCTACATGCGGGTCTTAAATGCTTGCTGATAGGGAGTGTTTGGTACGTTCTAATGGATATACTAGATGTGTTTCTACGTTAGTATTATATCTGGTAGTTGAAAATGATTATAATAGCGCATCTTAAACATTTGTTTCTAAGCTTCCATACAGGCTCAACTACCTTAAGGAGGTATGGAGGGAATGTTGTCACTTTTATTAATACCAGCAACCTTTATAACTGTAGCTTATTTTTATCAAAGTAACGGAATGAGTGATAAGAAAAAAATTGCAACGTTTTTTGAAATTGCAAAGATATGTGTTCAACATAAAGGTGAATTACAATACCCCATTTTTATAAAAGAAATTGAAGATGACATAAGTATGAATTATGTTTACAAGTTACCACTTGGCGTAC
Source organism: Bacillus sp. FSL R9-9492 (assembly GCF_038007365.1). Classification (NCBI taxonomy): domain Bacteria; kingdom Bacillati; phylum Bacillota; class Bacilli; order Caryophanales; family Bacillaceae; genus Bacillus; species Bacillus sp. FSL R9-9492. Next base: position 85,396 of record NZ_JBBOXC010000003.1, on the reverse strand, counting down.
CTAGTCAACTTATCAAGAAGTTAGTTGAAGTATTAGAAGAAGGACTATACAAACCTGTTAAAATATCGTTCCATCAAAGAGAGCTTCATATTCGCGTATTTAAGCAACAAATACCTGAAATGTGGAATTGGTCTAAGGATCTGTTAAAAAAGCACACATGGAGCGTTATGATGGGGAAAGCGTTAGATAAATACGTATATCATGATTTCGAGAAAACACCGCATATGTGTGTAAGTGGAATGACTCGTTTTGGAAAGACAGTATTCTTAAAAAATGTGATGACTAGTTTAATTTTACAACAATCTCAACACGTGAAATTTTTTATTGTTGATCTGAAAGAAGGACTAGAATTTAGTCCTTACAAAGAGCTATCCCAAGTTGTAGAAGTAGCTGAAAACCCGGAACAGGCGTTAGAGATGTTGGGGAGAGTACGTGAAAAGATGGTAAAACAGATTGAAATGATGAAGAAGTCCTATTTTACCAATATCATAGACACATCGATTAGAGAACGTTGCTTCATCATAGTAGATGAAGGAGCCAACCTTTGTCCTACACAAGGATTACCTAAAAAACAACGTGATGTATTATTTTTGTGCCAGGAGATGTTATCTGAAATCGCAAGAATTGGAGGCGGTTTAGGATTCCGGCTCATATTTTGTACTCAATATCCAACCTCTGATACATTGCCAAGACAGATCAAACAAAATGCTGATGCAAAGCTAGGTTTTCGATTACCAACAGCGGTTGCTTCCCAAGTTGCATTGGATGAACCAGGTCTGGAGGATTTGCCTTCTCTTCCAGGAAGAGCATTATTTAAGACAGATCGTACAGAAGAAATCCAGGTACCTTTTTTAAAGGATACAGACATGTGGGAGTTGCTGAAGCAATATAAGGTGGTGAAGCAAAATGAGGCATCAAACACTCAAACAGAAAGCGAGACAAATCGAGATTTTATCCACTTTGAGTAAGTTGGATTTTGCAACCAGGAGGCAATTGCAAGCCATCCACTGTCTAGGAAGTATTCGAAATGCAAATCGTGTATTAAAGGATATGCACCCGTATTGTCACATTACTAAAATGGCTCGTGAACACGTATATTATTTAAATAAAAAAGGACGGGATTTATTAGGTATTACAAAAGAAGTAAAGAAAAGTAGTCAATTACAGCACATTTTAATGCGAAACGAGAGTTGGATGTGGCTTGGATTTCCAGAATGGAAAACAGAAAGACCTATCGAGTTTTCAATCAATGGTCAACGGTATCAGATTATTCCTGACGCAACGTATTTTGAGGATAATGTTCCCCATTTCGTTGAAATAGATCGTATGCAACATATGAAAGCAAACGAACATAAAATACAGTTATATGGCCATATAACAGATATCTATAAAAGACAGAATGCTATTGTTCCAGTAATCATTTTTTTCACACTATCAGACTATAGGCAATCAAAGTTAGAGCAATATGCTGTAAAACAAAATGTATTTATGAGAACGTTCGTGATGGACCACATATTCTAGGAATCTTAAATATTGATGTCCCAAAAATCATGATAATCAATGCGGTTATCAAATTTTCTTAGTGTTTTAATGATCTTAGTTGCGGATGTTAAAGTGGGAACACGATCCTTTTTATTTGCTAAATCACTTATTAATGATTTACTTAATCCAGTTTTGTGCACTAACCACTGTTGTTTAATTCCTCTACGATCTAAATAGTTACCAAATGGAGTTCTTTTTTTTCCTAGACCAAACATAAGGAATTCCTCCTAATAAAGAATATCATACTTATAGCTTGTACAATATTCCATAAAACTAAACCTTTGTTCATAAATATGGAATTATAATTTGAAATAAAGCATAGAATAATATAAAGAAAATCTAAAAAATGTGTAATAATTTTGAAGAATGTAGCATTCATAGTAATAGCTACAAGTTGCTGATACACTATCCTAATGGCAACTTGTTGCAAAGTGTATTCTTAAAAAATAAAAAGCTCAAACTCGTTGATATTAAAGGAGTTTGAGCTTTTATAATTTTTCAGATAAAGTAAACATGAAATAAAAATCCTTAAACTAAGACAACTATGTTCATCAAAAAATAGAAGATTATGTAACTTTTGAACTTGAATCTTTATATAAGGAACTAGTTTTAACTTTTCTAGATAAGTATTATCTATTGGTTTAGGGTTTAGGGCTTAGTCCAATACTTGTAGCTAATTGATGCTTAAAATCTGTGGAACTTATTAAATCACTAAATCCGTAACCTGCAAATTTATCATTTACCATAAGTGCACCAAGAAGTAGCTCGCCCAATTTTTTTGTTTGTCATAATTCTTGTACAATACAAATTAATGAAGCTGGCTAATATATCTACCCCTTGAATTAACATAGAACCTTTAGATTCCTGCATACCAAAGACTTGAAGACTCTTTAAAGAAGGAAGAATGGTAGTACCATTTTCTAAAACCAATTCTACATGTTCTTTCTTTGCTTTAGCATACCAGTTAAATGCTTCTGGATAGGCTTCTCTGAACTGCTTTGTTTCATCGTGGAACATTCTTACCTTTTTATATTTTGATTTCTAGTGAAACGCTCAACAATCTGAATGAAATCGGTAAATACGGGTAAATTTAAAGAACGTAAAGCTTTGTTTGGTAACGCATCTATAGCATAAGTTTCTTCCGCTAAAATAAGATCCATATACTTAGTAGAGCCATCTATTGCACTAGCAATTCCGGTATAACCGTCTTGATTTATTTCGTAAATTAAAGTTTGCTGTGCATTCATTAACGCTTCTATAGATGGACTTTTGTGAGCATTTGCGAATTTTTTAAGTGAGTGATCAGAAATATTATAGATGATTTGTGCTATGTCTTTCTTTATACCACTCATCCAAGAAAAAGCTGAAGATACTTTTTCATTATGTTCTGAATCTAAAAACGTTTCCACCATTATTGCTGATAAACAGTAACGCTTTTCAGCAATAACAAAAAATGGAATACAATGCGCTTTTCCAAGCTCGGATAATAATTTATTTCCAAGATTTTGTCCGCGATTACTTTTTAAAATTTTAGCCCCTTTGAGCTCTTGCTTGGTAGGAAAATAATCTTTTTTAAATGTAAGGATTCGATTTTCGGCCCGGTATTTTAAATTTCTTTCAACAAACCAACCAGCCAAAATGTAGAAGGGTTGTTGAGGATCTATATAATTTCCACCACTGTTACCAGATTCATCACAATAAATATCGTAATTCATTTTTTCTCCTTTCAAATCTTAATGGTAATAATTTCAATTATAAAAATATATGTAATAAGAGCCAAACTTTTAAATGCATCGCTACATTTATCACGTCTTGCATCTTTTATAAAAATTTCACGTACCATATTTTAAATAAAAAATGGTTATATATTCCAAAATAATAGGTTTGTAATAAGAATGAACGTTCTGTCTTTGGAGGGTGCAACGATGTTTGATTACTCGAAATGCATGAATCGATTGATTTTCTGCATAGACCTTTGTTCATTTTTTGCCAGTTGTGCATGCGTTATGAGAGGTTTAGATCCACTAAAAGTAAAATTAGCTGTCGTTGGTGATGTGAATAGAAATGGATCTATTGTGTTGGCTGCGACTCCTGAACTTGAAAAATTAGGTATTTCCACAGCAACCAGATTATACGAAATACTAAGAGATACAAATATAATTGTCGTAAATGCAACAATGAGAAGATATGTTGAAATTTCAAATCAAATCACAGAAATTCACACGACGTATGTAGCGTTAGAGAATCTACATTTTTAATCAATAGATGAGTGCTTTCTAGACATGCAACAAACAGCTCATCTTTTCGGACGGGATCCAATTGTAATTGCTAAAAGGATTCAAAGAGAAATATATGATACACCTGGCATAACCGCATCTATTGGAATTGGACCGAATTTGTTTCTTTCAAAAATTACTCTAGACGTGGAAAGTAAACATTCAAACTCTAGGATTGCTATGTGGTCACACGAGGATGTTTCAAAAACACCTAAAGAGCTTCTAATAAAGCGATTTGGCAAAGTAAAAGGTGAAGAGTCATATCGCTTCTCATAGGGTATTGATGAGAGCCGGATTGCTACTAAATACATTCTGAAAAGCACTTCTATTACAAAAGGGCAAATATTATTAGAAGACTGTTTTAGCCCCAACAAATTAAAAATGCTTCTTCTAGAACAAATAGAAGAAACCTGTTTTCGCTTACGATCTATTAATAAAAAGCTTTGCGGGAGTTTTCGCAAAGCTTTTGCCATGATATATAATTATTATAGTAATTTTCGTATTTCTTCTGTACTGAGACCAGTGAATTTTGCAATATCTTCTAATGGCATTCCATTTTTATGCATACCACGAATTAATTGGATTTTTCCTTGTTCAATACCTTCTTCTAATCCTTCTTCTCGTGCATGAGCTATTTTAGCTTGTTCATCTAGAAGTATTTTCTCACGAGCTTCATAACCGCTTCAAAAGGTATTTATTTTATTGAAGTACTTCAAATATGAAGTTTTTAATGTTTTGAAGCAATGTTTTTCATAGATATCTACCTCCTTCAAAAGGTGTACCTTTTGAAACAGAGAAAAATAAAAAATGATTTATTATTGTTTTATCTGAATTCCTTGTTGATTTTTCAGCAAATTCAATATATATTAATTATAAGTTCTAAGAACAAGGTCAAATGAACTTGTTCTTAGAACTTATAATTTTCTGTGTACCTTATTAAAATGAAGATATGATACATGAATACATCTCTCATGTAGTAAAGAGAAAAATTCCTACTACATATAATTTTAATGGGACAGAATGGGGAGGATTCAAAATGCAAACAAATGTAAAAATGGAAGAATGGGAGAAGAAACCATCACTACTTGGAATGTTTACTTCTCCTAGCCTACAGTTTGAGAGGATCAAAACAAGCGAAAAAGTTTTGGGGATATTCTTTTTAGTAGCAATGTTACAAGGACTTCTAGGCGGTTTGAGTAAGTATGGGATGTATACATCACCTGAGATGGTCCGAATGAGGAAAGAATTAGGAGAACTTGCTGGACAGAGTACACTTACAGGGGAAGTTATTTCTGGGATTGTATCAAATTTTGTGGGTACAATGATTGGAGCACTGTTTATAGCAGCTATTTACAAAGTGTTTATGATATTTTTTAGAAATGATACATCTTATAAAACATTATTAACCATAGTTATATATACAAACATTATTCTTATCGTTGGTGAACTTATAAATACTATTTTAAGTTTCATTGTGGGTGGTGGATCGACACACTATACAGGTTTAGGTGCAATATTTTCTGAAGGTACATTTGCATATGGGATTGGTAATGCAATTGAAGTATTTTACATATGGAATTTAGTTCTAGTTTGGTTAGGGTTACAAATCACAGCGGGATTAAGTAAAGTAAAAGCAGCTATTCCGATTATTATTTTATTCATTATTAAAATAGTATTCTTAACTGCCATTATGGTATTAATAGCAACATTCTTACCTGGTGTACCTATGTAATCAAAATGAATAAGGAGGGGACGTTTGAAAATATGTGAAGTCAGCTATCATTTTTCAACAGTCTTTCTTATGCCAAATACAAATGGAAATTATATTTATGATCATTTCTTATATATGGAGCGTGAGTTGTTGAAGAAAGGCATGCTGTGAAGAGAAGGGAGGCATCTGATGTATTCATTAGTGGTGGGCGTGTTCTTATTGGTGCTGATTTTGTCGGCGGTTTGGTTCGTAGTTGGGAAGTTAGGGATTTTTGACTGGATAGGTAATTTCGCATTAAAAATGAAAAATATCTTCAAGGAGGAAGACAAGAAATGAAAAAGAAAATAGGCGCTATTATAGTAGGAGTAGGACTTGTAGTAGTTGGAATTTTAACCGCAATGAGTGTGAAAGTAATTGAACAAGGACATGCAGGTGTAGTTTATAATAGAAGTACAGGTGTTGAAAAAGAAACATTAGGACAAGGTTGGCATCTAGTTTCGCCATTTAAACGTGTTACAGAATATCCAGTTTCTACAGAAACGGTACGAGTAAAGAATTTCAATGTACAAACGAAGGATGGTAAGCCATTGGCAGTTAGCTTATCTTATGACTATGCAAACGATGTAGAAAAACTGCCTAAAATCTATAACAAATTTAAAGGGCAATCTCCAGATGTGATTGAGAATGGTTGGTTACAAACACGTATCAAAAAAGCTACGCTTAACGTGTTTTCAAAGTATTCCGTTCTTGAAGTATTTCAACACCAAGGAGAAATTAATGCAGCGATCGAAAAAGAATTTCGTGGAACTGTAGATGATACTGGATTTATGGTTGATTCAGTAACACTAGAAGCACCAAAACCAGACGAAAATACAGCAAAAGCAATTCAGGGTGTTGTGGATGCGCAACAAAGATTGGAAAAACTAGAGATTGAGAAAAAACAAGCCGTTGTGGCAGCGGAACGTGATATAGAAGAAGCAAAAGGTAAGGCACAGGCAAACGAAATCTTAAAACAATCTCTATCTCCTGAAATAGTAGAAATAAAGAAAATTGAGAAGTGGGACGGAAAACTTCCGCAAGTAAGTGGTGGAGCCACGCCGTTTGTACAAGTGAAATGATAAGCTCTTTAAGCTAGTTAAGGAAAGTAAAAACGCAGGACTTAAAACCCTCTGCGTTTTTTGTTGATTTATGGATTTTTATAATAATGAAGGAAAATGACTAAGATTTGAAGGGGGTAGTTTAAAAACATTAACTCGTTATGAAGTACAACAATACATTTTAAGTTTAGTTCTATTGCCGCCTACTCTCAATATTGTCAGAAATCATATCAAGTCGAAAATATTCAGCATCCTGGTATTCGTCATACCAGACATATTTCACCGATATCATTATCTCGGAATGAAAGGAATCGAATATTTCGGGAGTTAGAACGTCCTGGAAATCTTCGATCTATTGCCATTGCTTATTTTTTACTTCATACAGGTTTACGTATTTCCAAATTAGTGGCTTTAAATCGTGATGATATACAAATGGGTGAAAGATCTGGAAATGTAGGGTTCTGGTGCAAAGATTGTATGGGTGATATATCATAAGTATTTGTATTTCAAATTATATATTGTTATGATAATCTGGTTAATTTAGGAAAAAAAGGAGGAGGAACATGGATTTAATCAAAGAAGTGACTTTATTAAGATATCAATTTAGACTTATGCAAAGTATGATTCAGTCAGACGAATTCCCATTTTATAGATTTGCTATAGATTATGAATTTGAAGAAGAACAAGTAAAGGCTTTAACAAAAATTTTAATTGCATTTCGTGATCGATTAACTAGAGAAGAAGTTTCGATTTTTGCCCAAAATGATCATTTATTTTCTAAATTTAAACTTCCTTTAGATATGCTATACAGCTCAGAAAAGCCTAATTTAGATGAGTTTAAACTATATATTACTAAGATTTTTTATCAAGAATTTGAATTGAAATACTTGTTATTAAATTTAAAAAAACAATGTATTTTTGTGAATGTCTGTGATTATCTTTTAGAGCAATTACAAATTAGTAATAACGTTTGATCATGTAAACGAAAAGTCCCTTCAGATATTCTAAAGGGACTTTAATAGGATTCTAGATTGACTGCTGATAAGTGGGGTTATGGTAACCAGATGCGAATAGAATAAGCAGTTCCATCATGTTATTTTTAATTATGTGATTATACTAGAAAGTAGGTAATGATTTTGAATAAGTGGATTTTGTTAAATACGAAAGAGTATGAGGATGTTTGGGATAGATTTGAAGATGAATTTTGTTTTAATCCTAATATAGATGGTGACCAATCATTTAAATTTTCTTGTCCATATATTACTTATGATTTATCTGATTGTTTTGAAGGGAAATGGACTGATGACGATTATGATAATTTTGATCATATATTATTGGGATCTCTTATTCTATGTACCACGGAACATGAATATATATATGCGTTAGATTGGCAGTATGCTGGCTACTGGATGAATCCTAGTTTAAATCTAAATCTAAACGAAGATGATAATCACTGGAAAATCCCATTTTTTCCGGATGGAGATTACTATTTCTTTTTGCAAAAAGACTTTAAATGGGGCTATTTAGGGCATCCTTGGGAAAAAACTATTTATATTTTCGGGGAAAAATTAATTGAAACATTTAAAGAATTGAGATCTAATATTAAAAAAAATGATAAAGTATAATTTTTCACTACCGCTAACGGGAATTATATAAAAAAGCTAACATGAATCTAGCTTTTTCTTTTTTGATCACGGGTGTTTTAATCTCTTTATTCATTAAGTTTTGAATGTATACTTTTGTTTGTGATTTTGCTAAAAATAGCTGAAGTCGGATAAGGCTAATGAAGTCAATACTTTCGATTTTTATAACATTCTCAACTAATTTTTCAATAAATTTACTTGATATAGATATACTTGTTAATAATGTTATTAATGTTCGAAATTAACAAAAAATAGTATATAATAAAGATATGATGGTTATCAATTTTATTTACCCCCTGTTTTAAAGATAAGATCGAATTCTCCGATCTTATTTTTTTGTTTGTAGAAATTTAATGCAAAAAAAACAGAATCCTTATTATAAGGATTCTGCAACAGGAAATAACAAAAATATAAATAATAAAAAGAATTACTTATATTATAGTGTATATAGTAATAAAGAAATATTGAGAAATATTTACATAAATCCAGTATGTATTACGTAGCAATTGTAGAAATGGCTTGTTTATAGACTAGCTGTTGCTTACCATGAACCATCATAAGGACAGTAAATTTATCCATTGCAATAATCTGCCCAGGTATGCGAACACCACTCTTTAAAAATATAGTGACCTCGCTTTTTTTCTCTTTCAATTGTTCATACATATCTTCTTGTAAATTAAACATGGAATGCGCCCCCTGGTTTGTTTGTATTTACTTTTCTTCTAATACCTGCTGCTTTTCACTGTTGGATATTTGTGATTCCCATTCACTTTCTATTTTTCTAAACCATTTTCCTATTTTGCTTAGATAATATCTTTTTACTTCACCATAAGGAATCCAAATTTCACGTTCCTGTATTTGGTTCATCACTTCATGAAGAATCTCATCATGTTCATACTTCCTAGGTTTTCTATGATATGTTTTTACAAACTGTGTATATTCTCTACGTAACCAATTAGAAATATGTTCTTTTTGTTTTTGTTTGAGATGTGACCATTTTTTATTTGTTTGAAGGATTTTGCCATTTACTTTTATATGGTTTTTCATCGACACTCATCTCCTTTTACTAGCAAAACGAATATATAACTATCGTATCACATTTAAATTGAAATACTGCTTTAGGGACATATTTCGCAAGAAATCTATCCAAAATATAGATGGAAATGTAGCTTTTGAATAAAGTTTGATTAAATTAACTTAATAAACCTTGATAAAAGAACAAATAGAAAAAAGACTGTAACAAAAATATAAAATACTTTTGCTACAGTCCCCATTCATCTTTCAACTAGTTATTATATAATTTTATTTCTGAAGCTGAAGCAAATCCACCACGTCCTGATACCACTTCAAGCTTTACATATTGCGTATCTACTTTACTGAAACTTACATTCTTTGTAAGCTTATTATTTTCCCAACTTCCAGTAGCAACCTTTGTAAAGTTAACTCCATCCAAACTTGTGTATATATTATAGCTAGTTATGTTACCGTTATTATTACTATCTTGTCTTGGAACATAAGCTAATTGCGATATATTAGTAACTTCATTAAGCTTTATCGTAATGTATGGAGCCTTATCGCTTCCATTCCATAACGTATGCCACATTGTTGTAGAGTTTCCGTCAACTGCATTTGCAGCAGCATTATCCTTTGCATTTTGTTGACTTGAGAAACCTGCAACAGATAAACTTGTATGCGGTATTAATCCTAATACAGAATTATCAGTAAACTTTAAGTTAACAGCATCACTTGCTGGATTTGAACCAACAGCAAACTTTCTAACTGTTAAAGTAACATTTCCTGTTAAATCTGGTAAGTTAGGTGAAGTTGGATTATATTTTGTCCAGTTCGAACCTTGATCCGTGCTGAATTCCATCGTACCATTTATACCAAAAACTAAGTTCTCATCATCATTTGAAGAAACATTTAATTTAGCAGCTTGTCCAATTGGAATTAGTAAAGGCTGCGTTGTTCCAATCACTCTTACTAAAATATCATTCGTTGAATTGATTGCTGATATTTCTTCATTACTAAGAAGCATATCATTGCTTGTAGCAGCTCTATACGTTTTCCCTCCATCAATACTGTATTCCGTATCGGTTTTAATTCCCATTAATTTCCCTGCATTTACTCCATCAAAACTAAAAGTAGCAAGGGACAACCCTAAACTTGGCATTTTGGCTTTTATATTATTAGCTACTTGCTTCTCATTAACATTTGTTATTGTGGAGAATGCATTTAATATATTTAAAGTATATTGTTGAAGCTTAGCTCTATCACCTGTATTAAGAACATGGCTTCTAATTTGAGTAAGAAGATCCAACATAGGTCTTGGCTCATTAGCAAAAGCAGTAACTATACCGTTATTTAATTCTTGCCACTCAGCATCTGTTACATTTGGATTTTGTAACATGAGAGAAACGTAATCTTTCCATACTAAAACATTAATTGGTAGAATATTAGTAGCCGTTTTATAAATTGCACTTTTCTTATCTGATGAAGACATCGCTTTCGCTAACCAGCGTAATCGCTCTGATTGATCTAGTTTTACTGAATCACGTTCAGCATTTTCAAATAATAATATGTTCGGTACTTGATTTTTCAAACTATTATCTGACCAAGGAATAACAGTTACATCATGACGGCCCGACTCTCCCCATCCAGATATATCATTTCCTAAATTCCAAGAAGATGGTTTGTCATTCCATATGAGTGCACAATGTCCAGGCTGTGTAACAGGCATAGCTGCCACACCAAAGGCTTGACTTACTTGCACACCAAACTTTGAAATACCACCGCATACCGCACCATTTCTGTAAATTGAGGAAAGATTCCAACCTAAACCATAGAATGCATTATTTCCAGCTTGAACGCTAACCCCATCTTTGTTCTTTGTTACATATTTAATCAAATATGCACTTTTTCCTATCTTTTCTTGACTTTTCAGTTCTGGATGTTCCGTATTAATCATTTTTCTTGCCCAAGTTAAATCTTCTTCTGGTGACCAAGTATTCACTACTAATCTTAAATGCCAAACATCATATGTTCTAAAGCAAGGAAGTAACTCATTATTTTGATCTGCTAATTTATAATGTTGGTACCTTGTTAATGGATTAATAGGTGTATTATTTGTCCAATATTTTATAGGTTCAGCATGAGCTAACGATGTCGCTATCGCTAATTTCAAATACAATCCTTCATGAGAATCTGCATCTGTATTCCATATTGTATTCCATATTTCAAGTGCATTTACTGGATTCTTTCCAGTTGGACTACCTCCTTCAAGAAACGTATTCATTACATCTGTATTTTTCATAACCCAATTAAGAAAATTTTGATGAGCAGCATCTTTTTTAGCGAATGTATTCATTGCTGCAGCGCCTGTTTGTGATATGAATTGCCACTGAGCCAAAGCCGCTGCAAATACTGGGTCTCCAAGCTTATTTTTTAAATTCGCTTCAGTGATATTCCCAATATTTCCATTCAGATACGCTGTGAGATAACTCAAATGACCCTCAAAATTACCATTTGCAATTGCCTGATTTGTCTTTTGGTTCAATGTTTCTAGATTGAATGTTTCTAGATTGGATGACACCGTTTCAGCTGAAACTTTTGTATACGGAATCGTAGCAATACTCCCTAAAATAATCGGCATAGTTAATAATAAAGATGAAATCTTTTTCAAAATAAGTCCCCCTTGTTTTGTTTTTGACCTTTAACTGCTGCATTATCCTCCTTTATATAAAATAATTCCCCACACCTAAAGGCATGAGGAATTAAACAGCCAACATGAATATAATTTGGTAGTTTCCTAACCTTTCGGCAACTGGCTGACATAGTGGAATGCACCTTAGTCCCTATAGCTTTGCGCCATTAGCTTTCACTAATTTTGCCTTTATCGAATTTCACTCTAGGATGGAATCATAACAAAATTCAATTTCATTTAATAATGTGGTATTCCTTAATTAAGGAATAAACTCTTCTATAGTTTTTTACCACTAGTTATTATCGTTACGGTTCATCGTGTAACATCTAAAATGATAAATAAAACTTTCATGGAAGAAAAAAGAAAGAGTAGAGATGGAAAGTGTACAAACATGTCAATCGCTATAATTCTAAATTTTCAGAAAATAAAACTGAAAAGTGGTTTGTGTCCACTCTATCTATAATTAAGATTTTATCACTGGAAATAAAATAAAACAACAAAATCCGAATGAATTCGACATTTTTTTTGCAAATTAACTTAATGTTATCTCAGCCTTTATAACCAAATAACATGCTCTTTATAAATCGATTTGGGTATAATTCATCTAACTAGTAACGTGCTTTTTATGAATATGCATCAAAAACAAGAGTTGTCTTTATTTGCCGAAGAGTTATATCGCTATATGTCTCTCGCTAAACTTAATCAATTAGCTATAGAAGGGCTACCGCCACATCGCTATCAAGCTAATAAAAAGAAATGCCCCCTAAAATGAAAAAATACGCTATTCTTTCTGTAGAATCATAGGAAAGGATGGCGTTTTTTATGTCTGTTTCTGTGTCTGACGAATTACAACTATTTGCTCAAAAGATTCAAAGTTTTTTATCTCCAAATACCTTACGGGATTTTGCTAGAGATGTTGGTTTTGTACAACGAACCAGTAAGTACCAAGCATTATTACTTATTAACCAATATTTAAATTTAAATATAATTTATTGTAGTTCGACAAATTTATTGTTGTAACAAAATATAACCTTTAAATCATTCTTAAAGTGAATCTCGACTTTTTTCCTACCGACATATCATTCAACATGTTATGAAAAGTGTACCTTTTGATGCGGAAGTTATTCCTATGAAATTATTGTAAATTTATATTAATTTGTTTTAATATTATATTTATAATTGGATTATTAAGTGATGTAGTGATGGGCAGGATGATTGCACGAATAAAAAGCTGTTCATTCTTATAATCTATTCATAGAAAACAAAAGAACCACCCGGAAATAGATCCGTAGTGGTTCTCTTTACAAATACTTGGTAGAATACTTTACTGAACTAGATAAGGTATGGGATTCACTGCATTTGTTTTTTCAAAATTCCACTCGCCGTTATGTAATTCAAAATGAAGATGTTGCCCGGTTGAATGTCCTGTATTCCCCATGTGTCCTATCATTTGTCCGGTTTCAACCCGATCACCCGCTTGTACTGTACGATCCTTCAAATGTGCATAAACGGTTGTATATAATTTCCCATCTATCGTATGAGCAATAAACACAACATTTCCATAGGAATTAGAGTAGTAGGATTTTATTACTTTTCCGCTTGTTGCTGCCAGGATTGGAACTTCACCTGGAGCTGTGAAATCTACTCCGTAATGCATTTCTCCCCAACGAACATCAAATGTAGAGCTGACTATCCCTTTCGTTGGGGACTTGAAAACAGCTGGAATAGAAGGAGTTTCTTGTGGTTTGTTTTGTAATACATAATGTTTAGCTACATATCCAAAACCTGAACCGAAACGTATTTTATACCAAGAACCTACTGTTTCTACAACTTGTAATTGGGTACCATTTTTTAAAGATCCAATTATAGAAGTGTTAGTTCCCGCTCCGCTTCGCACTCTTAATACAGGAGTTGCAACATAATAAGATGAATTTCCTTGTACGGTGGTTCCTTTAACCATTGAATGGGAACCATCAGAGACAAATTCTTTTTTCACATATCCTGTTTTTCCATTATAAGAAATTTTATACCATTCACCACATTCTTCTAAAATGGAGATGTATTTTCCATTTGGTAGTACACCGAGAATAGTAGATTCTGCATTTGGCTCTATACGAACATTTAATGCAATCGCATTTACAATATATTGATTTTTTGGTTGTGTTTGTTTTGTGGGAGAAAGATAAGATTTTTGCATGTAACCAATTTTATTTTGTACATCTACTTTATACCAGTCAGGTGTTGTTTCTAATATTTTAACTGGAGTATTGAATGTAATACTTTCAATAGAGTTGCTATTTGTAGTAGCGCCCTGATACAGATGTACTTTGTCAAAATTTATAAATCCGATTTTTACTTTGTCATTTTGTTGTATTGATACAGCATGAGAATCAGCTGCTACTACTGAAGGGAGAAGTGTAGCAATTGCAGCAGTTGTTAATGAAAAAGTGGTAGTGATCATCTTCATATAATAATAAGCCTCCTTCGGGAATGTATTACAACATTAAAATGAAAACAATATTAAAGTGAAAGATATATAAAAAGAATAGCAGATTTTTAAAAGTTGTGGTAAAAAAATATCAAAAAATGTCGAATTAAACGGAATTTTTAGTTTTTTTGTTGATTCTTGTTATTTTTTATGTTAAACTCATAACAACAAAGAAAGAGTCACCGAAAACCCTTATCGATTAAATTTTCAGAATTTTTAGTCTTAATTATCGGTTTACTCCATGTGATTTACACGTTTGTGTATTGCTTTTCCACTCTTTCTTTGTTCTACCCTATAAAAGAAAACAACCTGTTTTTATCCAAGTTGTTTTCTTTTGTAAAAATGTAATTTGTTGTTTTTATAACAGTTGGGGTTACTATTTTAAAAGTTATTATGGTTTATAGGGGGGCGATAGCTAATAGATTGGATATTTAATGAGGAGTTTGCATTACAATAGAGTGAATCTAGAAAGAGGTGAAAACTAAGAAATTCGGATGTTATTTTTAAAATTTTGGAAAAGGAAGAATAAAAATATAGTGGATATACAATTACAATAAGGGAATGCAGTATAGATTAGTATACTTGCATTCCCTTATTATATTTATTTTTTTCTTTCTATATTTTTTTGTTCATAGATACCAGCAGTCATCTCAGTTTTGAATCAAATAAATGCTCTATTATTACAATCCTAAATAAATCAAAATAACACCTACAAATGTTTGTAGGTGTTATTTTTTTGGGGCATTCTCAATCGGGGAAACTTTTGCGATCTATGCGACACCAAACTATTAATATGTACTAATGTAAACTTTTGGATGAAAGTTTACATTCGATTTTTTAAACATTTACAACATATTTCTCAATATAGATATACTTGTTGATTATGAGATTAATATTCTTAATTAACGAAAAATAAAGTAAAATAAAAATATGATGGTCATCACTATTGTTTACTCCATGTGTTAAAGATAAGATCGAATTCTCCGATCTTATCTTTTTTTGTAGAAATTTAATATAAAAAAAGAATTCTTATCTTCTTAAGGGTTCTGCAACAGGAAATAACAAAAATATAAATAATAAAACGATATATGAGAGACATTTACATAAATTTAGTGTGTATTACGTAGCATAAACCTATTATTGATCTGTACTTACTACTTTCTTTTTTATTTCATTATTGTTAATTTTGGAAATGGTAATAAGAAAATGTCGAATTTATCGGAAATTTGTATAATTTTGTTGTTTTATTTTATTTTTCATGCTAAACTCATTCTTACAAAGAAAGAGTAAACAAAAACCCTTAGTGATTTAATTATCAGAATTTTTAGTTTTATTAGTTGGTTTGCTTTACCTCATTGACATGGGTGTATCGTGTCCTCCACTCTTTCTTTGTTGTACCCTACAGAAAAAAACAACTTGTCCTTATCCAAGTTGTTTTTTTCTGTAAAGATTTAATTTATTTTTTCATGATAGCTGAGGTAGTAATTCAAGAAAGTACGTATCAGGGACATAGTTTTTAAGATGAGTTTTTGGGAGGCTTATTAATCAGGTGTTCTTTATTAATCAAACGTTTGTTTAAAGTACTTTGGTCATGAATGTAGTATGAAGATACTTGTAAAATCGGGTAGCATGCATGTGTTAATACTCTTATAGGGGTCACCATACATATCCATCAACTTAAGAAAAATAAACGCCCCAAAAACAAAAAGATGAGCTGACTTCTTAAAGTAGCTACCTGTAGAGAAAGAAAATTTTCATTTAGGGGATATATTAAAACCTTAGTTTGATGGACATGTGGTATTATCCTTAAAGTAAAAAAATAATTCTTGTGACAAAAGGAGGCTTCAAATGTTACAAAAAC
Source organism: Bacillus sp. FSL R9-9492 (assembly GCF_038007365.1). Classification (NCBI taxonomy): domain Bacteria; kingdom Bacillati; phylum Bacillota; class Bacilli; order Caryophanales; family Bacillaceae; genus Bacillus; species Bacillus sp. FSL R9-9492. Next base: position 69,075 of record NZ_JBBOXC010000003.1, on the reverse strand, counting down.
CATTAAAAGTACTTGCAACTTCTGCCATTTTAACAACTACGTTATTTACACCTATCATGACAAATCATGTAGTTGCTCGTGCTGAAACTCAAGAACAAACTGTTGCAACACAAGTATTCACCGAACGAATTTTTCATGTTATGGGTAAGGGGAATGTAGATATAATCCAAAATATGGATAGACGTCAATTTAAATTTAGTCCATATGAACCAACCGGATTATATGCAAGCCCCAATGAAAAAATAACAATTCGAGTAGAAGGAACACAGCCTATTGTAGCTTATATAGGAACATTTTCATATGATGCCAAATGGAATCAAGATTCATTAATAAAATCATTTACTTTAGCACCAGGCGAAAATACAATTGAATCTCCAAACGGTGGAATGATTTATTTCAACAATCCACTACAAGGCGGAACAGTACAAGCTGAGATAAAAACTGGGGGAGTACCTACGCCTTTCTTTGAATTAGGCAAACATACGAAACAAGATTTAATTCATATGCTAGATACATATCCTAACGCCCATGCGGTGGAATTAAAAGGAGAGCGCTCATTAATAACGGCAACTCCTGAACGGGTGAAAAAATATTTAGTAGGTTCTAATACAGATCCTGTCGAACTCTTAAAAAAAATAGACGAAGCGATTAGAATTGAAGATCGGGTTTCTGGTTTAACTGAAGAACAAGCAGATAAGCATTACGTGCATTTTGTGGAGGATAATCAATCTGATTATTATATGTATGCGTATCCTAGTAGAACAGCATACGTTGGAGATGCGATTAAAAGCGTATTAGATATAAATAAGTTTACAAAAGATGGATGGGGACCTTGGCATGAAATGGGACATCAAAGACAACAAACTCCTTGGATGTGGGATGGATTAGGAGAAGTGACTACAAACATTTATAGTATGTCTGTCCAACGTGCTTTTGGAAATCCATCGAGATTAGAGACGGATGGAACATATGAAAAAGCATTTACTTATTTAAGTAAGCCTCAATCGGAAAAAGACTATAATAAAATTGATGATGGCTTTGTGAAACTTACAATGTTTTGGCAATTGGACTTAGCTTTTGGAGAGGAATTTTATCCGAAATTACATCAATTGTATCGCTCCATACCTAGAGCAGAGCTTCCAAAAACAAGTGAAGAGAAAACCCAAGCCTTTATTTACAATGCATCTAAAGTAGCAAAGCAAAATTTACTTCCGTTTTTTGATAAATGGGGGCTTATGGCATCAGCGGAAACAAAACAAAAAATAGAAGCTTTACATTACCCAACATTAACTGCGCCTATTTGGGAAGCAAAGGATTCTAAACCTGTGAAGCCGCTAGCTGTATTATCTAAAACAATCATGAAAGCAACTGCAAACAGTGAGGAATCATGGCATGACCCTGCTAGCAATGCGATTGATGGTAATCCAAATACAATTTGGCATAGCAAATGGAGTACACCAAACCAATATCCGTTCAATTTAACACTAGACCTTGGTGACACTCGTACAATTACACAGCTATCATATCTTCCGAGACAAGATACATCTACAAATGGTCGCATTTTAATCTACAACATTTACACAAGTACAGACGGTGTTGATTATCAAAAGGTAGCTTTTGGAACATGGGAAAATAGTACAAAACAACAATTGGCAACATTCAAACCCGTATCTGCTAAATATGTGAAGTTAGAAATAGTAAACGGAATAAATGGATATGCTTCAGCAGCAGAAATAGATATTTTGGGGTATTAATTTTTTGATTTTAAAAATCGTAAATAAAGAAACCGATTTCTTGAAGTGCCCCAAAACAAAAAATTTATTAATGTATAGTTATTTATGAGAATCCAGCTCATTTTTTTCGTTATGGGGGTAATTAAAAATATTAGCTTGATAGCGATGGGGTCCCACCAACAAAAAAGGGTATGCCAAAACTTGGACATACCCTTTTTTCTACTTCATATATACATAGGCTTCATTCGTAGTAACATAGGATGTTATTCCTCTGCTATTGTGTACTTTATATTGCGCCGATTCATTTACCGTAACTTTTGCATCGATAACAAATCCTAAACCTTCATCTACAGTTCCAGCTACATCTTTATCAGACCAGGAAGCAGAGTCATAGAAACGTAGGTTGTCCACTTTAGAAACAACGCGTTTACCTGCTACAGAGCTTGCAGAAGAAGTTTTCTCCCATTCATATCGGATATAAGATGGGTTGTAGTAAAACCATTGATTACCGCCAAGGTTTAACCAATCTCCTTGTTTTGCCCATACTTGATATGCTTCACTTTTACCTAATTGACGGATAGCACCGTAATTTAGAAAACCAGTCTGTTCAAAATCAAAAAAAATTCATTCATAAAGTATTTGATCTTGTAGTATAAGGGGAACTCTGTTAGGAATCTATTGTTATTTTTGTTCTTCATTATATATTTTCACCAGAACCAGATTTAGAGATTACTTGCATATGTTTTGAAGTTTTCGCGTCAGAACCAATTAATGCTAGACATCCTCTTCAAGGTAGTATAACATGAAGAGGACTTCACATGAAATAAACTTCACATAAAGTTGTGTTAGGAGTGATTTGTTTGAACAATAGATTTAAAGAACTTTATTTATGTTCGTTTGCAATTATTGCAATAGGTTTTAGTGAAATAATTTTTGATCACAATGAAGCGAGTTTTGCTGAGGGATTTTATTTAGGTAATTTAAAGATACTTACAGGAATAATCTTTTTAATTTTCGCTTTAGTTTCTCAAACTAAATCTAATACCAATCGTAAACAGTTAGAGAGAGAGCTATCAAAAGAATATGATGAGAGGGATGATTTAATAGAAGGAAAAGCTTCACAATTTACCATAAGTATTCTAATGGTCATGATTATTCTTATGATGTTTCTTTCGGAATGGATTATAATTCCAATTAATGCTGGGCTATTTCTCATTATAATATGTTGCCTAATTACTAAAACATTAGCTAAAAAATATTATAGTTGTTTTCTTTAATTAGGAGGTTACTATGAAAAATATAGTAAAAGAGCTACGTTTAAAACATGGAATAACACAACAAGAATTAGCTGATAAAGTATTTGTATCTTCAAGAACGATTATTTCGTTGGAAAAGCAAAAGTATAATCCATCTGTTTTACTAGCATATAGAATATCTGCTGTTTTCAACCTATCAATTGAAGAAGTTTTTATATTTGAAGAAGATGACTAATAGTAGTATACAAATATAATTGACAAGAAACATTCAAACAATATAGCAAAATACAAATAATGAATATAAGTAGGAAAAAATTCATTATTTGTATAATAAGTGGAGGTAAATATAATGGCTTTAAAATTATTTGGTATCGTTTTTGGAGTGGTATTAATCTTATGGGGATTATATAGAATGAAAAAAGATGATGCATTCGTAGGAAAAACTCAAACAAGAAAAAATCTTTTCAATTTGTTGATTCTCGGAGAAGCTTCTGGATTAGGACAATTATTAGGTGGAATTCTACTTGTAATTGCAGTAATCGTATCCTTTATAATTAAATAATTTGCAAACAAAAGAGGTAGCTTTAATCAAACTTTATTCTAAACCAACAAGTATAAGTAGTCTCCTTTATTAAACGTTGTTTGTAATAACAATAATATAGTGTCGGTTTGAAACAAAGATGCACCGGGCGCTTTTCTTTAATAACAATCACAAGAAATGCTTAAACTTTTTTATAAAAATCAAAAACATAATTTAAAGAATTAACTCCGTTTTGAACAATCTTTATTCAAAATGGAGTTTTTACGTTAGTTGGGGTCACCATACATGCCTATCAAGTTAATAACTCAGAATTACCCCATGCCCATCAAGTTAAAGTTTTATTTCACCCCCAGAATGAAATTTCCAGGCTTTCTTGTAACAAAGAAGCATATTTTATCGTTTTGGGGGTGACTTGTCTTCTTAGTTTGATAGCGATGGGGTGCTCCCCCAATTACTACGACATGATTTGTAATGAATTAGGAATTAGGAATAATCATAATAATGTAATATATATATTAATCATGTAACAGATATAAAATATACATAACGCTTAAAAAAATAATGTGTGGAGGAATTATGGTAGAATGTCGAAAAAAAAGAATTATGAGATTTTTTGTTGATTTATGTCGTTTTTAATGCTATACTCATAACAACAAAGAAAGAGAAAACAAAAACCCTTATCTAGTAAGATGTCAGAATTTTTAGTTTTCTCAAATCAGTTTACTTCTTGTGCCGTAGAAGTTTGTGCATTTTTTTCCACTCTTTCTTTGTTTTACCCTATAAAAGAAAACAACCTGTTTTTATACAGGTTGTTTTCTTTTGTAAAAATTTAATTTGTTGTTTTTATAACAGTTGGGATTACTATTTTAAAATTATTATGGTTTATAGGGAGGCGACAGGTAATAGATTGGATATTTAATACCTTTTGGAATGATGGGAAATAGCCAAAAGGAAATAAGGAGATACTTAAAGTCCTCTCAAGAGGTTGAATTTTCTGAAAAAACATTTACAAAAATATTTATTTGAATTAAAATACGAACTACAAAGATTCGACATTGTACGACAAAATGATATAATTTTTCAGAATATTACAACAACTAGAAGTAAGGTATCTATATGAATCTATTTCGAAAAAAATCTGTTTCAGCATTATTAGCACAGTCAGAACAAAAAGGAGCATCTTTAAAAAAAGAACTCGGTGCATTTGATCTTACTATGCTCGGGGTCGGCGCTATCATCGGAACTGGGATTTTCGTTCTTACCGGTGTTGCCGCAGCAGAACACGCAGGACCCGCACTTGTTTTGTCGTTTATTTTATCCGGTTTAGCCTGTGTATTTGCAGCATTATGTTATTCTGAATTTGCATCAACTGTACCGGTATCCGGTAGTGCGTACACTTATAGCTATGCAACATTTGGAGAATTAATCGCTTGGATTTTAGGTTGGGATTTAATTTTAGAATATGGATTAGCTTCCTCAGCTGTTGCATCTGGTTGGTCAGGGTATTTACAAGGTCTATTAAGTGGATTTGGGATTACATTACCTACGGCTTTAACAAGCTCATATAATCCTGAAGCGGGAACATATATAGACTTGCCAGCAATCTGTATCATCTTTCTAATGACGTTGTTATTAACAAGAGGAGCAAAAAAATCAGCGCGTTTTAACGCTATCATGGTAGCTATCAAACTTTTTGTTGTCTTACTATTTATCGGCGTTGGCGCTTTCTATGTAAAACCTGAAAACTGGACACCCTTTATGCCGTTCGGCTTCTCTGGCGTAACAACTGGGGCTGCAACTGTATTTTTTGCTTACATCGGATTTGACGCTGTATCAACTGCTGCTGAAGAAGTCAAAAATCCACAGCGTAACATGCCAATCGGCATTATTGCTTCTTTAACAATTTGTACGATTCTATATATCGTTGTTTCATTAGTTTTAACTGGGATTGTACCTTACGATCAGTTAGGTGTGAAAAACCCTGTTGCATTTGCACTACAATACATTCAACAAGATTGGGTTGCTGGTTTCATTTCTTTAGGAGCGATTACTGGAATTACAACTGTATTACTTGTTATGTTATATGGACAAACACGATTATTTTATGCAATTAGCCGCGATGGCTTACTACCAAAAGTACTTTCTCGCGTAAATAAAAAAACAAAAACACCTGTTATCAATAGTTGGATTACTGCCACTATGGTTGCTTTCTTTGCTGGTTTTGTTCCTTTAAGTAAACTAGCAGAATTAACGAATATCGGTACATTATTCGCATTCATCGTTGTATCAATTGGAGTAATTATTTTACGTAAAAAACAACCAGAACTACCGCGCGCTTTTAAAGTGCCTTTGGTACCATGGATTCCTGCTTTAGCTGTTCTATTCTGTGGATACTTAGCATTACAACTCCCAGCAACAACATGGATAGGCTTTGCAATATGGCTTGTAATTGGACTTGGTGTCTATTTCAGTTACGGTTACAAAAATAGTACACTACAAAAGGAACAAAAAGAAGACGTAGCATAATGAAAAAGCTGTTGTCCCATTAGGACAGCAGCTTTTTTCCGTTCTGGTACAAAAAATAATATCATTGTGTATACTGAAATTATTCTTGAACTACTCACCACTTAACATCCTTATGGACTGTTTGAAGTAGGAGATTCCTAAGTACAGAAACCTAACGGTTTCTAATTCATTAGGCTATCCCCGTAGTTCCTACGGTTAAAAGGCGAATTGCTTCGTTTCTAAGATTGAGCACTGCATTTCGATCTCTATCTTGATGTGTGCCACAAGAAGGACACTCTCACTCACGGATGGTTAGATTTTTTACGCCTTTGTTTTTATATTCACAATTGGAACATAATTGACTAGAAGCGAATGTTTTAGATACCAAAACCACTTGTTTGCTATACCATTTTGCTTTATATTCCAACAATTCCTTATGTTTACGATACTTCTCTTCCATTAATCGGCTGAACTGGTCGGTTATTCGTTGGGAATAATTTATGAAACGTTTCAATTTGTTTTTTGGACATCTCTATTGTCTGTTTCATCACAATCCACTGGACATTTTCTGTACAAGGAGGTGTTGTCAAAGAACCCATGTAACGGAATGACGAATGATCTGAAGGAAGAAGCTGTTTTACATCAATGGTATGCTGCACATCACTCTGTGTATTTTTGCTGTTCGGGAGATTTTTCCACATTTCTGCAAAACTTTCGTTTGTTTGTCCCTCTTTTATCATAATACCTATTACTGCTAACTGACCTTGATCATTTTGATGGACCAGATGTAGTTCCATATCTGCATGTTTTCCTTCAAATTGATGTTCACTTGGTGTATGGAAATGGAATTGTTTTAATGTGTAACGACTTTCTCCAAGCGTGAGATAATCATCAGAACTATTTGCTTTCCCCTCAATACTATGCCCATTATTTTTAATAGAAAATGATATTGGTTGATAATTAATTTGCAAATGATTAGCATCCTCAACTGATGATTTTATTTGTTCCGTTTTGATATCTATCGGAGATTGTTCTTGCCCATTTAAACACATTTTGTATTCTGGTTTCAATTCTCCCCAGTGTTCTGGACCAGTAGTCCCTTCATATGACCATTGCGTATTTTTTTCCGTAGATTTTTCTTGTGTAGCTGTATCCTTGTTTGACTGTTCTTGTTTTGCTGTGTTACACCCCATTAACACTGCACTCATTGTCAATATAAGGGGAGTTTTATAAAGAAACTTTAAGCCTTTCATACTGTTTCCTCCTAAGATGATAAAATATTGTATTTAAAGAATATTGCGTGTAACTAAAGGTTCTGTTACAAATTCACCAAAAATATCAAGAATCTAGAGAAGCATCGTTCCATTATTATACAATTCAAACTTTTAAGTAGAAAAATGGAATATCGGAAGCTATACAGTTAATTTGTGAGCAAAGGAGTAACTGTGCTTATTTCTCAAATTAGAAAAGCTTTATACAAAGCCAGATTGAAGTCAAAAGTTATTAAATACTATAAGAAATGGAAGCAAGAACATATTACATTTCCTAATTTGCTATTATTCCGTGTGTCCTTATTTAGCATTAAATAGAATGACATCTTACCAATACCCAAAATCGATTTTGTAGTCTAATTTTGGTTCCAATTTTATTAATCTGGTCATTTTTATTTGGCATTACTTCATTCATTTTGAAACATGGGCTTGCTTTCCGATTAAATGTCTTGTTTTGTCTATATTCCCCCCTTATATCTAATTGAGATTGACTTTCAATTTATATTCATTATAATTATATATAAATTATTAAAAAAAAATCAATATAGATTTATATTTTTTGATATGATACTATATATTTCTGGTTCTGTTGCAAATCTTTCGAAACGAAGTTATGTTTTTGAAAAGATAAACGGAAGCGTAATAAGTTAAATGTTTTAAAGTAAAACAATTCAAACAAGATATTATTGGGGTGTTTTTTCTCAAATCTGCGAAATGGGGAATTAGCTTAATTGGGGTCACTTTCCATCACCATCAAGCTAAGAAAATATCCCAAAAATAAAAAAATGACTTCTCAAGATGAAAATGTACACTTTTTTATTTTGAGAGCGTCATAAAATTCTTAATTTGATGGATATATATAGAAATCCATGCTAATTAACGACCGGTATTGTTTTGTGAAAAAAATGTCGAAATTATACGAAATTTGATTTTTTTTATCTTGTTATACTTTATATTTAGTGCTAAACTCATAATACAAAGAAAGAGTAGCTGAAAAAACCCAATTTAAACTGAAAATATTGAAAATTCAGTCTAGTATACGTCTGATTGATATTTACGCTTACTACTCTTTCTTTGTTTTATTTTATATATTATATCGGGTATAGATAGCGAGGTGACTGAGATGTGATTAATTGGTAAAAGTAGAGTGTGAGTATTCTGTTATTCTTATGACACCTTAATCACTTAAGGGCACATTTATTACGAATATTTGTAAAGGGAATTGAGGCCCAATGTACTGATCTAGCAATGTGAAATTTGGTTACATGCAAATAAGGAAATAAGCAACTACAATTAATTATGAATCTAGTCGTCATGCTGAGAATTTAATTGAAGGTTTGGTATAGTGAGATTTAACCATGAAGTTTATAAGTCATGTAGATTAAAATTCTAAATTCATAAGCTAACACAAATTAGTGAACGTTACTGTTCATTTTTTTAAAAAGCATAGGACTACTTAATTATAAACCTAAGAAATGATATGTAAGAGGTACATGAATAAACAAAATTGTTTGTGATTTTTACTAAATGAATCAAAAATGAGGTAGAGGCTTAGCACAAGCACTTAAGGATGATATTTGAGTGTATGTAGGAGGGATTATAAAATAAGAAGTTTATCCCAAATGAGGTATTAATTTATGTTTGGTTTTTTAAATTACAAAATCAGTTACAAAAGTTACGGAAACTATTTTTGGTATCCAAATAGTTTTATAGTATGGATGAGAGCATGGGGGTAATGCCTGTAGGAGGGGGCAAAAGGTTCTGGTAAATAAAATTGTGAATCAATAAAAAGGTTCTATCAAATTGGGACATACTGATGCTATGAATCTGAAAATAATGGAAAGTAGTATGAATAAACTGATAGCATTGAAATGAAAACATTATTAATCAGAAATTTATGCTATCCATAAGATGGTAGATATGATACAAGTTTTCAAGATTTGATAGGGATGATAAAAAACGGAATTTCACCAGTTACAATAATATCATTAACTATTAAACTTGTAAATAGTAAACTTAGTAAAATTAATGTTAGATTAAAGAATTGAAGCTTATTGGAGGGTAGAGAAATCGTTTATAGAAATCTATTTTCAAGTTTTTTAGTTTATAACAGTTGAAAGAAACGGTATGCCATCAGCCTATTAAGTCATTGTCATTGTATATTCATATTAGAATCCATCTAAATATAATTTATAGGAGAATGACATGATAAAAAGAGTGACTTCGATTTTTTCGATTATAATGATTTTCATATTTACTATAGGTCAGAATTTCACATCTATAATAGCAAATGCACAAGAATTAAATAAAACAGGACTAGTTGATAGTTTTATATTTGATAAAACGGAACTAAGTGTCGGTGAACAGACGAGAATACGCGTTAATTTTAGTGAAAAACCTGGATTGGAAATAAAAACGGGAGATACATTAATGTTAGCGTTGCCCCCGGAATTAAAAGGATTCAAAGGAACGATTCCATTGAACAATGAGCAAGGGCAAAATTTTGGTACTTGTCAAATAAATACAACTAATGTGGTATGTACATTTAGTGATGTAGCTGAGAAACTTCTAAATGTTAGGGGGCATTTTTATTTTCAAATTGAAGCGACTCAGGATGTAGCATCGGGAGAAAAGAAAACAATCAATACGGATCTAGGTACAAATTTAGAGGCTCAAAAGGTAACGATTACTGGTCCAACTAATAATGGGGGAAGTAGCCCTGGAACATTTCACTCTAAAGGGGGCAGTATTAAACCCGAAGACACCGGTATAGTAAATTGGTGGTTAAATATAAATGGTGCAAAACAAAATGTAGATACAGATATTGTTTTGACAGATACTTTGCAACCGGGACAAACACTTAATCAAGATAGTTTCCGTATTGGAGGATTTGCCGCTCCAATGCCACCTCAAGAATTTCAAGCCCAAGGTTATGGAACGGTTACTTTTATCGGTGATAACGCGTTTAAAGTTGTGATTAATAAGGATAAGGCAAGTGGTATTACTTTTGCTTTCTCCTATACATCTACTATAACTGCAAGCGGAAAGAGTCAATCATATTTTGATAATCAATATACGGTTGATTACAAGATTACGAATGAAAATCCTGTATCAACTTCGGGTAATGCTAGAGTTAACAATATAGATCAGGGCGGCGGTGCACAAGGCGATTTACCCCCTAAAGGAACGTTAAGAATTGTGAAGCACATTGCCGGAGATGAGACGAAATTTATACCGAATGTTTCATTTAACTTATATACAGAGTCAGGTCAGCAAATTGGCGATACTTATACAACGGATGGACAAGGTATGGTTGAGGTCCCTAATCTAGACCCAGGAAATTACTATGTACAAGAGATTGCAGGTCCAAACTATTTGGATTTTGATCCTCAAGTAAAAGTGCCTTTTACAATTGATGCAAATGCTGAAAAAGGCGTAAAGCTTGCTATTCCGAATAAAGTGAAAACGACATCTGTTTCAGGAACGAAAAATTGGAATGACAACAATGCAACAGATCGCCCAAGCTCAATCCAAGTAGAGTTACTGCAAAATGGAAATTCAATCAAAAAACAAGATGTATCAGCAGCGAATAACTGGAACTATACGTTTGCAGATCTACCAGCATATGATAATGATGGTAATACTTATACGTATACAGTAAAAGAAAAACCGGTAGCGGGATACAAATCGGAAGTAAATGGCTACAACATTACGAATACAAAAGATGCAAAAACATCTGTTTCAGGAACGAAAAATTGGAATGACAACAATGGAACAGATCGTCCAAGCTCAATCCAAGTAGACTTATTGCAAAATGGAAACGTAATTCAAACACAAGACGTAACAGCAGCAAGCAGTTGGAATTATACATTTGCAGACCTAGCACAATATGATGCAAATGGTGTTGCTTATACGTATACAGTAAAAGAAAAACCGGTAGCGGGATACAAATCGGAAGTAAATGGCTACAATATTACAAATACAAAAGTAGCGAAAATGACAGTAGAAGGAACGAAGACGTGGAAAGACGGAAATGCAACAGACCGTCCGGCAACGATCAAAGTAGACTTACTACAAAATGGCAATGTAATCGGAACACAGGACGTAACAGCGGCAAATGGTTGGAAATATACATTTACAAATTTAGAATCATATGATGCGAGCGGTGTTGCTTATACATATACAGTAAAAGAGCAACCAGTAGATGGATATAAATCCGAAGTTCACGGTTATGACATTACAAATACAAAAGTAGCGCAAACAACAGTAGAAGGAACAAAAACGTGGAAGGACGGAAATGCAACAAATCGTCCGGCAACAATCAAAGTAGACTTACTACAAGACGGTAAAGTAGTAGACACAAAAGAAGTAACAGCGGCAACAAACTGGAAGTATACATTTGAAAAACTTCAAGCATACAATGCCGAAGGCAATGCGTACAAGTATGAAGTAAAAGAACAACCAGTAGATGGATATAAATCCGAAGTTCACGGTTATGACATTACAAATACAAAAGTAGCGCAAACAACAGTAGAAGGAACAAAAACGTGGAAGGACGGAAATGCAACAAATCGTCCGGCAACAATCAAAGTAGACTTACTACAAAATGGCCAAGTAGTTGCGATGCAAGAAGTAAGTGAAGCAACAGGCTGGAAATATGGATTCAAAGACTTAGCGGCATACGATGCCGAAGGCAATGCGTACAAGTATGAAGTAAAAGAACAACCGGTGGATGGATATAAATCTGAAGTAAAAGGTTATGACATTACAAATACAAAAGTAGCGCAAACAACAGTAGAAGGAACGAAGACGTGGAAAGACGGAAACGCAATAAATCGTCCGACAATGATCAAAGTAGACTTACTACAAAACGGAAACGTGATCAAAACACAAGACGTACTAGCAGTAATGGGTTGGAAATATATATTTGCAGATTTAGAAGCATACGATGCGAATGGAATAGCTTATCAGTATGAAGTGAAAGAACAACTAGTAGTGGGATATCAATCTAGCGTAAGCGGTTATGACATTACGAATACAAAAGTAGGCGAAACGAAAGTAGAAGGAACAAAGACCTGGAACGATAACAACGCAACAGATCGCCCAAGCTCAGTTAAAGTAGATTTACTACAGAACGGTAAAGTAGTAGACACAAAAGAAGCAACAGCGGCAACAAACTGGAAGTATACATTTGAAAAACTCCAAGCATACGATACAAATGGGGTAGCTTACATCTATACAGTGAAAGAACAATCGGTAGATGGATATAAATCCGAGGTAAAAGGTTATGACATTACAAATACAAAGGTAGGTCAAACAACAGTAGAAGGAACGAAAACGTGGAAGGACGGAAACGCAACAAATCGTCCGGCAACAATCAAAGTAGACTTACTACAAAATGGCCAAGTAGTTGCGACGCAAGAAGTAAGTGAAGCAACAGGCTGGAAATATGGATTCAAAGACTTAGCGGCATATGATGCCGAAGGCAATGCATACAAGTATGAAGTAAAAGAACAACCGGTGGATGGATATAAATCTGAAGTAAAAGGTTATGACATTACGAATACAAAAGTAGCGCAAACAACAGTAGAAGGAACAAAAACGTGGAAGGACGGAAACGCAACAAATCGTCCGGTAACAATCAAAGTAGACTTACTACAAAATGGCCAAGTAGTTGCGACGCAAGAAGTAAGTGAAGCAACAGGCTGGAAATATGGATTCAAAGACTTAGCGGCATATGATGCCGAAGGCAATGCATACAAGTATGAAGTAAAAGAACAACCGGTGGATGGATATAAATCTGAAGTAAAAGGTTATGACATTACGAATACAAAAGTAGCGCAAACAACAGTAGAAGGAACAAAAACGTGGAAGGACGGAAACGCAACAAATCGTCCGACAACGATCAAAGTAGACTTACTACAAAATGGCCAAGTAGTTGCGACGCAAGAAGCAAGTGAAGCAACAGGCTGGAAATATGGATTCAAAGACTTAGCGGCATATGATGCCGAAGGCAATGCATACAAGTATGAAGTAAAAGAACAACCGGTGGATGGATATAAATCTGAAGTAAAAGGTTATGACATTACGAATACAAAAGTAGCGCAAACAACAGTAGAAGGAACAAAAACGTGGAAGGACGGAAACGCAACAAATCGTCCGACAACGATCAAAGTAGACTTACTACAAAATGGCCAAGTAGTTGCGACGCAAGAAGCAAGTGAAGCAACAGGCTGGAAATATGGATTCAAAGACTTAGCGGCATATGATGCCGAAGGCAATGCATACAAGTATGAAGTAAAAGAACAACCGGTGGATGGATATAAATCTGAAGTAAAAGGTTATGACATTACGAATACAAAAGTAGCGCAAACAACAGTAGAAGGAACAAAAACGTGGAAGGACGGAAACGCAACAAATCGTCCGACAACGATCAAAGTAGACTTACTACAAAATGGCCAAGTAGTTGCGACGCAAGAAGCAAGTGAAGCAACAGGCTGGAAATATGGATTCAAAGACTTAGCGGCATATGATGCCGCAGGCAATGCGTACAAGTATGAAGTAAAAGAACAACCAGTGGATGGATATAAATCCGAAGTAAAAGGTTATGACATTACAAATACGAAAGTAGCGCAAACAACAGTAGAAGGAACAAAAACGTGGAAGGACGGAAACGCAACAAATCGTCCGGCAACAATCAAAGTAGACTTACTACAAAATGGCCAAGTAGTTGCGACGCAAGAAGTAAGTGAAGCAACAGGCTGGAAATATGGATTCAAAGACTTAGCGGCATATGATGCCGAAGGCAATGCGTACAAGTATGAAGTAAAAGAACAACCAGTGGATGGATATAAATCCGAAGTAAAAGGTTATGACATTACAAATACGAAAGTAGCGCAAACAACAGTAGAAGGAACAAAAACGTGGAAGGACGGAAACGCAACAAATCGTCCGGCAACAATCAAAGTAGACTTACTACAAAATGGCCAAGTAGTTGCGACGCAAGAAGTAAGTGAAGCAACAGGCTGGAAATATGGATTCAAAGACTTAGCGGCATATGATGCCGAAGGCAATGCGTACAAGTATGAAGTAAAAGAACAACCAGTGGATGGATATAAATCCGAAGTAAAAGGTTATGACATTACAAATACGAAAGTAGCGCAAACAACAGTAGAAGGAACAAAAACGTGGAAGGACGGAAACGCAACAAATCGTCCGGTAACAATCAAAGTAGACTTACTACAAAATGGCCAAGTAGTTGCGACGCAAGAAGTAAGTGAAGCAACAGGCTGGAAATATGGATTCAAAGACTTAGCGGCATATGATGCCGAAGGCAATGCATACAAGTATGAAGTAAAAGAACAACCGGTGGATGGATATAAATCTGAAGTAAAAGGTTATGACATTACGAATACAAAAGTAGCGCAAACAACAGTAGAAGGAACAAAAACGTGGAAGGACGGAAACGCAACAAATCGTCCGACAACGATCAAAGTAGACTTACTACAAAATGGCCAAGTAGTTGCGACGCAAGAAGCAAGTGAAGCAACAGGCTGGAAATATGGATTCAAAGACTTAGCGGCATATGATGCCGCAGGCAATGCGTACAAGTATGAAGTAAAAGAACAACCAGTGGATGGATATAAATCCGAAGTAAAAGGTTATGACATTACAAATACGAAAGTAGCGCAAACAACAGTAGAAGGAACAAAAACGTGGAAGGACGGAAACGCAACAAATCGTCCGGCAACAATCAAAGTAGACTTACTACAAAATGGCCAAGTAGTTGCGACGCAAGAAGTAAGTGAAGCAACAGGCTGGAAATATGGATTCAAAGACTTAGCGGCATATGATGCCGAAGGCAATGCGTACAAGTATGAAGTAAAAGAACAACCAGTGGATGGATATAAATCCGAAGTAAAAGGTTATGACATTACAAATACGAAAGTAGCGCAAACAACAGTAGAAGGAACAAAAACGTGGAAGGACGGAAACGCAACAAATCGTCCGGCAACAATCAAAGTAGACTTACTACAAAATGGCCAAGTAGTTGCGACGCAAGAAGTAAGTGAAGCAACAGGCTGGAAATATGGATTCAAAGACTTAGCGGCATATGATGCCGAAGGCAATGCGTACAAGTATGAAGTAAAAGAACAACCAGTGGATGGATATAAATCCGAAGTAAAAGGTTATGACATTACAAATACGAAAGTAGCGCAAACAACAGTAGAAGGAACAAAAACGTGGAAGGACGGAAACGCAACAAATCGTCCGGTAACAATCAAAGTAGACTTACTACAAAATGGCCAAGTAGTTGCGACGCAAGAAGTAAGTGAAGCAACAGGCTGGAAATATGGATTCAAAGACTTAGCGGCATATGATGCCGAAGGCAATGCATACAAGTATGAAGTAAAAGAACAACCGGTGGATGGATATAAATCTGAAGTAAAAGGTTATGACATTACGAATACAAAAGTAGCGCAAACAACAGTAGAAGGAACAAAAACGTGGAAGGACGGAAACGCAACAAATCGTCCGACAACGATCAAAGTAGACTTACTACAAAATGGCCAAGTAGTTGCGACGCAAGAAGCAAGTGAAGCAACAGGCTGGAAATATGGATTCAAAGACTTAGCGGCATATGATGCCGCAGGCAATGCGTACAAGTATGAAGTAAAAGAACAACCAGTGGATGGATATAAATCCGAAGTAAAAGGTTATGACATTACAAATACGAAAGTAGCGCAAACAACAGTAGAAGGAACAAAAACGTGGAAGGACGGAAACGCAACAAATCGTCCGGCAACAATCAAAGTAGACTTACTACAAAATGGCCAAGTAGTTGCGACGCAAGAAGTAAGTGAAGCAACAGGCTGGAAATATGGATTCAAAGACTTAGCGGCATATGATGCCGAAGGCAATGCGTACAAGTATGAAGTAAAAGAACAACCAGTGGATGGATATAAATCCGAAGTAAAAGGTTATGACATTACAAATACGAAAGTAGCGCAAACAACAGTAGAAGGAACAAAAACGTGGAAGGACGGAAACGCAACAAATCGTCCGGCAACAATCAAAGTAGACTTACTACAAAATGGCCAAGTAGTTGCGACGCAAGAAGTAAGTGAAGCAACAGGCTGGAAATATGGATTCAAAGACTTAGCGGCATATGATGCCGAAGGCAATGCGTACAAGTATGAAGTAAAAGAACAACCAGTGGATGGATATAAATCCGAAGTAAAAGGTTATGACATTACAAATACGAAAGTAGCGCAAACAACAGTAGAAGGAACAAAAACGTGGAAGGACGGAAACGCAACAAATCGTCCGGTAACAATCAAAGTAGACTTACTACAAAATGGCCAAGTAGTTGCGACGCAAGAAGTAAGTGAAGCAACAGGCTGGAAATATGGATTCAAAGACTTAGCGGCATATGATGCCGAAGGCAATGCATACAAGTATGAAGTAAAAGAACAACCGGTGGATGGATATAAATCTGAAGTAAAAGGTTATGACATTACGAATACAAAAGTAGCGCAAACAACAGTAGAAGGAACAAAAACGTGGAAGGACGGAAACGCAACAAATCGTCCGACAACGATCAAAGTAGACTTACTACAAAATGGCCAAGTAGTTGCGACGCAAGAAGCAAGTGAAGCAACAGGCTGGAAATATGGATTCAAAGACTTAGCGGCATATGATGCCGAAGGCAATGCGTACAAGTATGAAGTAAAAGAACAACCAGTGGATGGATATAAATCCGAAGTAAAAGGTTATGACATTACAAATACGAAAGTAGCGCAAACAACAGTAGAAGGAACAAAAACGTGGAAGGACGGAAACGCAACAAATCGTCCGGCAACAATCAAAGTAGACTTACTACAAAACGGTAAAGTAGTAGACACAAAAGAAGTAACAGCGGCAACAAACTGGAAGTATACATTTGAAAAACTTCAAGCATACGATGCCGAAGGCAATGCGTACAAGTATGAAGTAAAAGAACAACTAGTGGATGGATATAAATCCGAAGTAAAAGGTTATGACATTACAAATACAAAAGTAGCGGAAACAACAGTAGAAGGAACAAAAACGTGGAAGGACGGAAACGCAACAAATCGTCCGGCAACAATCAAAGTAGACTTACTACAAGACAGTAAAGTAGTAGACACAAAAGAAGTAACAGCGGCAACAAACTGGAAGTATACATTTGAAAAACTTCAAGCATATGATGCCGAAGGCAATGCATACAAGTATGAAGTAAAAGAACAACCAGTGGATGGATATAAATCCGAAGTAAAAGGTTATGACATTACAAATACAAAGGTTGGTAACACAACAGTAGAAGGAACGAAGACATGGAAGGACGACAATGCGAAAGATCGTCCGGCAATGATCAAGGTCGACCTACTACAAAATGGCCAAGTAGTTGCGACGCAAGAAGTAAGTGAAGCAACAGGTTGGAAATACGGATTCAAAGGCTTAGCGGCATATGATGCCGAAGGTAAGGTGTATAAGTATGAAGTAAAAGAACAACCGGTAGATGGATATAAATCTGAAGTAAAAGGTTATGATATTACGAATACAAAAATCAAGGAAGATCCAAAAAATCCGAGCGTAGATCCAAAAGACCCGAGCACAGATCCAAAAGATCCGAGCGTAGATCCAAAAGATCCAAGCACGGATTCAAAAGTTCCACCTACTAAAGAAAATACTAAGACATCAGTATGGCTTCCTAACACAGGTGGAACATCAATGGAGATGATTTCATATATTGTAGGAATGTTGTTGATGGCTTTAGGTGGATTCGTATTTGTTCGTCAACGAATGAGATAAAAAGACTGGTTATGGTATAAAAAATCTATCAAACTTGGACATACTAATACTATCAACTTAGAAAGACTAGAGATTATGTATATCTAAGCCAAGCAATTTCAATGGGAAACTATTATCAACTAGGAATAATCTTAATCATAAGTGACTTAGTAGAAATAATAGGTGAAAATAGAATGTATATTGCTTATGTAGTGATTATAATCTGGATTCATCATTATGATTTATAACGTACCGTTGATTCAAAATCAAAAGGCCGTAAAGCGCTTTGTATAAAACGCTTTACGGCCTTTTCTTATTTTAAAATCTTTTGTTATAACAGGTTTTGCGATATGGGAAAGTGTATGAAAGACTTTAGTCTAACTTTTAGGTTTGGAATGAAATTTCCGTTTTTTTCACAGAAACTACTTGTTTGTTAACTAATACTTCATGGTTCTAGGATGTACCTAAAAAGATGAATAAGAGTTTTCTTTTTCGAGAGTAGATATAGGAAGATTTATATTAACTGTTGTTCCTTTTCCTACTTCACTTTCAATAAGTATCTTTCCTTGGTGTTTTTCAATAATTTTATAACAAATCATTAATCCTAAACCGATACCATTTTCTTTGATACTATAAAATGGTTCCCCTAGATAAGGTAAACGTTCTTTTTCAATTCCACACCCGTAATCGGTAAATTGAATGTTTACCTGTTTTTTATCAGGTGCATATTCGATTTGAATCAAGATTTCCCCTCCCATTGGTGTTGCTTCAATCGCATTTTTTAAGATATTTATAAAAGCTTGCTTTAATTGATTCCCTTCACAAAGTATGAATGAAGTATCAGATGTAAACTCAGTTGTAATTTGTATGCAATTCATTATCGCTTGAGGTTCAAGTAACATTACAATTTGCTTCATTAATACATTCAGGTCATTAGTTTTAATTTCTAATGCCTCAGGTTTTGCTAATGTCATAAATTCATTAGTAATACTATCTATACGTTCAATCTCTGATAACACTATATCTATATAATGCTCAATGTTCTTATTTTCCATTGATTTTAATAACTGCATGAATCCTTTCATTGCTGTTAAAGGATTTTTAATTTCATGAGCAATTGCAGTGGATAATTGACCTACTACAGCAAGTTTCTCCGATTTTCGTAATAATTCCTCTGTTTTTAATCGTTCAGTGATATCTCGAGAGATACTTAAGAAAACGTTTTTGCCATTCAAGCTGAAAATATGGATACTAAATTCTGTTGTTATTGTTTTTCCTGTTGGAAAAGTATATTCATCTTGTAAAGTAAAAAAAGATTGTCCTTCTTTAATTTTTTCTAACATTTTTATGATCATTCTAGAATCTTGAGAAACAATATTGAAAAACGGTATTGAGAGAAGCTTTTCTCTACTATACCCAAATCTTTTACACCCGACAGGATTTACTTCAATGAATTGAGTTGGAACCTTATCCTCATTCAGTTCTACTACGTAAACCGCATCAGTTGCTTGTTCGATGAGCGCACGGTATTTCATTTCACTGTCTCTTAATTGTTGATGTAATTGACGGCGTTCTCTTTCTGCTTGTTTCCTTTCAGAAATGTCTCTACAAATTCCTGATAAAGCAATTATATTGCCCCTTAAATCTAGAATTGGTGAAACCGTCACGTTTACATCAATTAGAGTTTTATCTTTTCGTTGTCTAACTGTTTCTAACCTAGTAATAATAGGGTCTTGTATATTGGTATTACTAATATTTTTGATTAACTCTAAAGTTTCATTCATTAAAAAATCAGGTACGCAAGGTAATTTTTTTCCTACGGATTCTTTTTCTGACCAACCAAAAATCTTCTCATAGGCTTTATTCGCTTGCAACATATGTCCGTCTAAATCAAATATAGTGATAGCATCTACGTTATGATTAATAAATGATTCCAGTCGCTCTTTCGTTACCTTTAGTTCATTTTCCGCATTTATTCTTTTCGTTATATCAACAGTAGAACCAACCACCTCAACCACTGTTCCCTCTCTTTTAACAGGCCTAAGAGAGACAAGTATCATAGTCTCATCATTCGGCCATGGTAGTTCGAAAGTTATTTCTTCACCATTCCATGCCTGTTGATAATACTTTAGTATTCGAGAAACTAAATGGGATGAAATAATGGAAGAATCTATAGTAGGTAAATTCTTCCCTACAACTTGTTCAGAGTGAAATCCTTGTTGATAAAATAATTGTCCATCACACAGAGTATGAATAAATTTCCCATTTGCTTTTTTAAATTTAAAAATACCTCCTTGTAGTTCATGTACGGTATCCCTTAATTCTTGCTTTGATTCTAATAAAGTTTCATTCGCTTTAGCTAGGTCTTGTGTTAAGTTATATAAATTTTGATAGGATTCCATAAGGAAAACGCCAATTAAGAGTCCGCAAGATATAAATAATGTACCTTGGATGTTAAGAAGTATAAGTGAGATAGAAGGAAAAAAGAATCCAAATACCCAATGAATTATGGCTAGATAAACAGCTAGATAAAGAAAGACGCTTTTAAAGGGATGGGTATTTTTGAGATATGTTTTGAATATAGTATATATAGTAGCAATTCCTAAAGCAGCTATCAAAGCTGGTCCCCAATCACCACCAAGGTAGAAAATACGCATAAATAAAATAAACATTAACGTGATCCAACCAGCTGTACGACCAAAATAAATAAACGAAATAATAAGAGGAACGGCTCGCAAGTCATAAAACAATCCCATGTGCTTAAAATTAAAAATCATCAAAATAGCAGCTACGATACCCGCATATGTGCCCTGAAATAAATGGATAAATTTGTGATCCGTTTTCCTTATAAATACTTGAATAAAAATAGCTGAACTAGCTAGGAAAGAAAAAATAGATAGATTAATGAAGAATCCTGTGAATAGCATGCCATATTCCCTCCTTTTTACATGTATTCGACAAAGAGTATAAAAATCCTACAAATTACATCATAATTAGACTTATTATTCTAAAGAATAAGTTTGTTTTCGGGAGAGAGATATGAGTAGTGATGAAAATCTAGATCCTTTTTACCAGGATTATCAATTGGTTGTGATGGATAATAATATTTATTTAATTTTCAGCACAAAAAGTTTCCATTCCAGAAAAAATAACATTCCAGATTTGTTTGTAATCGATTTTTAATGAATTGTTAATACATTTGGTATCGAATGAGATTATGCTTGTTATTCGGGATTTTAAGTATCTTAAATGAAGTTTCAGAAAAAAGGTGTGAGAATGATTTTTTAAGGTTGTTGCATATATTTTATTAAGTATTGGAATTTTTAAAGGTTATTTTGGTAGGGTTAGCGAGGATTGTGAAGAAACTTAGTGTAATTGTAAAAATATACGAAAACAAAAAGCATGTAAGGATGAGTTGTAAGCGAACTACTGGAAAGGAAGTGGAGAAATTATGATACATCGATATGAAATTGATTTTTCTGTGATGTATGATGGCAAGGTAACAGACTTACAATCAGCAATTATTCCAGCACATTCTTTAGAAGAAGCAAACAAGAAATTACAATCGGAAGTAAAGCGGAGGTTAGGGAAATGTCGTGTCAAGATTGATCATACAAGTTTACTTGTTTCAGAGAATAGTCGATACACAATTGTATGAAATGAGGAGAGGAGTCTTGCAATCAGCAAGGCTTTTTTATCGTTAGAGCTTGATGGAAAGCGAACAATTACAGAATTAGTATATCTACCCCGACAAGATTGGTCAGAAAATGGTCATATTTTAAATTACAATATCTATACGAGTGTGGATGGTCTTAAGTATGAAAAAGTATCGTTTGGAACATGGGAAAATAATAAGGATAACAAAACTGTAACATTTGAACCGGTTTGCTATTAAATATGTAAAAATAGAAGTGACAAATGGAAAAAATGGATATGCTTCTGCAGTTGAGGTAGATATTTTTGGATATTAAAAATATGTTTGAACTCAACCATCATCTGTAAAAAAACATATATTTTCCGTGGTATTTGCTTTAGATTTCTCGTCTAATATTTAAAGAAATCCGAATAGAAAATGAGTAAGTTTTCCTTACAAAAATGTCACATTCCTGTAAGATTATTAGATAGTCTAGCTACTTTTTCCATGTCATAATAAAGACATAAGAAACGCCGATTAAAAATTATAAGTTATAGGAGAGTGTCAATCATGATTGTAACAACAACGCAGGGAATTCAAGGGAAAGAAATTAGTGAATATATTGATATTGTAAATGGTGAAGCTATTATGGGTGCGAATATTGTCCGCGATTTATTCGCTTCAGTCCGTGATGTTGTTGGTGGTCGTGCTGGTGCTTATGAAAGTAAATTAAAAGAAGCACGTGATATTGCAATGGACGAAATGAAAGAACTTGCAAGACAAAAAGGTGCTAATGCAATCGTTGGTGTTGACGTAGACTACGAAGTTGTTCGTGATGGTATGTTAATGGTTGCTGTAAGTGGTACGGCTGTACGTATATAATAAGATAGAAAACAGGCTCTCCCCGTAAAGTGTATATGCTTTACGGGGATTTTTTTGTTGGGAAAATTTTAAAAGTTATTATAGTTTAGGGGGGACACTAGTTAATAGTTTGGACATTTAATGAAGAGTTTTTTTACAATGGAGTGGATCTAGAAAGAGGTGAAAACTAAGAAATTTGGATGTTAGTTTTTAAATTTTAGAAAAGGAAGAATAAAATATAGTGGACATACAATTACAATAAGGGAATGCAGTATAAATCAGTATACATGCATTCCCTTATTATATTTATCTTGTTCCGACAGAAAACTTCTTCCTCAAAAATGTGAAGGTGTGAAACACCAATTTTAGGTAAGAGATGAATGTCTGTAGGCATAATCCTACGTTTTTTGTATACTGAAGGCATCATACAAGAAAGCGAGGTGCAACCCGTGTTAGTAAATAAAGCATATAAGTTCCGTATCTATCCAAATAAGCGACAAGAAATATTAATTGCTAAGACCATTGGGTGCAGTCGCTTTGTATTTAATCATTTTCTTGCTTTTCGGAATGACACCTCTAAAGAAACTGGCAAAGGATTAACTATCCTTCTTGCTCTGCTGAGCCCACTCAATTAAAGAAGCAATAGGATACGCTTTGGTTAAAAGAAGTAGATAGTATTGCTCTTCAATCCACATAAAAAAACCTCGCAGATGCTTTTTCACGTTTTTTCACAAAACAGAATGATATGCCACGATTCAAGTCTAAAAACAATAAAGTTCAATCCTATACAACAAAACAAACTAACTAACGGTAATATTGCTGTAATGGACAATAAAAGGGCATATTCTAAATGTTACGATTAGACGAAACCCAGGGCGGTACATACCTTGTGTCTATTCTTGGAGAATCAGAAGCGCAACCAGTAGAAAAAAAGATTCGTCTGTTGGTGCTGCTAATCAATCCATTGAAGAGCCATCAGCTAAAGCTAATCTAATTTGTTTAAATCATGGAGAAACTATCTAATTGAAAAAAGAGAGTGCCTTCTTTGAAAAAGGACTCTCTTTTCATATTTTATTATTTATTATTCACATACGTATCAAACCATAAGTGGATATATCCAGCTGTAATACGTTGCGCTTCCATTAAACGTTTTCCAGTAACCGGTGTTACTTCAGCACGCCATTTATCAGCAGCGTCTTGTGATATAGCGGCATCTAGAAACAACTTTTTTGTCTTATCATTAACAATTAGTGGGAAATCTGCTTTTGCACCAACTGCAGAAGCATGAACCCAATCTTCTGGATTTACACTTTTCCAGTTCCAATAGCCATTTCCATCTTTTACTTTATAATTGTCTTTCACAGTATCGACGAAGTTTTCATATTTTGAGTGTAAGGCAATAGGAAGCGAAACGTTGGTAAAGTTCGCTGCATGCATAGGCTGATTAACATCCCCTAAATAATGAAGTGATAATCCTAAATAGAAAAATGCATTTTTAAAATCTTTATTTTGATAGGATTCACCAGCTAATTTAAAATATTTTGCTCCTGTTTCTTTTGCGTGTTTGGCAAGTGGAAGATACGTACTTCCTGTATCAGGATCATAGAAGTGTGAAGCGAATGTGCCATTATCAAAGTACGGATTTTCATAATCGGCAGAGTAGACACCCTTCTCTAACTCATTACGCCATTCATTTAATAGAGATATCTCATTTGGCTTCACAACGGTCTTATTTTGGGCCATAACTTCAATGCCTCTGTTAACAATCCATAAATGAGTACTTACTCCTTCATCATGGATGGCTTCTGCGGACCACTTATGACCAAAAGATGTCCCAGATTGATGGCTATTTTCATGTGCAAACGCCACACTTTGAATAGGGGCTGATAAAGCAATTACTGAAGCTAAAGCAAAAATTTTTCTTTTCATAAATATTCCTCCATTTGATATATAATCTAACATCACCCTCATGTATAATCCTAGCATTGATCAGTAAGGAAGTAGATTGCTTTTTGAATATATGCAAAATTTCATATTTAAATTCATTATTACATTACGGTGAATATATTTAGGTCGATATGATGAATTTTGGTTCTGGTGCAAAAATCATTTGAAAGAGACATAGAAAACTACATGGGGTAGCACCACATCGCCATCAAGCTAAGAAAAGCATATACCCCAAAACGAGAAAAGTGGCATCTCCCGGTGAAAATGTACAATTTTTGTTTTAGGGGTGTTATAAAATTCTTAAGTTGATGGGCATGTATGGTGATCCCAAATCGTCTTCGATAATTTATTGTGTACATCTGTATGCATCCCCTATATAAATCATAGGGATTGTTTGCATGTTGACTTTGGTTTTATGTACAATAAAGGTAAAGATATAGTTTGAAACAGGAAGAGGAAAACCATGTCCAATTCATTAGTAAATTTACGTATCGATTTTGCATTTAAGCAGTTATTTGGCACAAATGGGAATGAAGATATTTTAGTTGCCTTTTTAAATGCCATATTAAAGGATTCTTTAGAATCACCTATTGTTTCCCTGCAATTAGAAGATCCACATTTGCATCGAGAATATGAAGAAGATAAATTATCGATTTTAGATATTTCGGCTACATTAAATACAGGAACAAAGGTAAATGTAGAAATACAATTGAATAACAATCATGATATGATCAAACGCAGCTTGTATTATTGGGGAAGGTTATACACCTCTCAATTGCAAAAAGGAATGCCCTATAGTTCACTTCATAAAACGATTACCATTAACTTGTTAAACTTTGTGATGTTTCCAGAATATGAAGCGTTTCATACAACAGGAATCCTTTGGAATCAGCAACAACAAAAGTTATTAAGTGACGATATAGAAGTTCATATTGTAGAGATTCCAAAGTTACTACAGCAATGGCGCGAAGAGAAAGTCAATCCGTGGGAAGATTCGTTTGTTCGTTGGTTATTATTATTACCAGCGAATGAAGATGAGTATCTCACACAAACATTGGAGGACATTGCCATGAACCAAGATCCAATTTTACAAAAAGCAATGAATAAGTGGGAACATATGAGTCAAGATTCTTCTTTCCGTCAAGCATATGAAGCAAGAGAAAAGGCCTTAATGGATGAGGCTGCAAAGTTTGCTCATGCTCGTAATGAGGGGAAAAAAGAAGGAATTCAAGAAGGAATTCAAGAAGGGGTTCAGCAAGGAAAAATACAGATGATTAAAGGTATGCATGAACTTGGTGTACCACTTGAAACGATTGCTAAAGCCAGTAAATTAAGCATAGATGAGGTCGAACGTATTTTAGAACAAAAATAATTAGCAACAAAAAAAGAACCTATTAATTGGGTTCTTTTTTGGGCTATTTGTCAACTTGGTGTAGCACGACATGTCAATCAAGCTTAAAGTAATTGCTTTTTCCTTTTATTTTTTTATTCTTTAATTTTAAATCGTGAAATTAATCCTTCTAATTCCTCGATTTTTTTCTTTATTTGCATGGATTGATTTGTTATTTCTGTAATGGATGATGCTTGAGTTTGAATGGCTTGTACGGTTTGATTTGTATCTTTCGCTACTCTTGTAGAAGTTTCTGATACTACTGATAGTGAAGCGTTAATTTCTTCAGTTCCAGCAGACATTTCTTCTGTTGTAGCTGATACTTCTTGAATTTGATGTGTTATCTTATGAATGTCTTTCATGATTGTTGAAAAGGCTTCGTCTGCTTCATTAGCAGCATTTCTTCCTTGTATAGCTTCTTCGTGTCCTTTTCTCATGATTTGAACAGTATCTTTTGTATCTTGTTGGATTGATTTAATTAAATTATTAATTTCATGTGCGGATTGCTTAGATTGTTCAGCTAAATCTCTCACTTCAGCTGCAACAACTGCAAATCCTTTTCCATTCTCTCCTGCACGTGCTGCTTCGATTGCAGCATTTAAAGCAAGCAAATTTGTTTGTTCCGCAATATTTGTAATCGCGTCTAAAGCTTTATCTATATGCTGTGTACGCATAATAAGACGTTCTATCACCGTAGATGTTTCTTCAACAACTGCATGCACATTATTCATTTGAGTAATAGATTGCTTGATTACTTTACTACCATTATTTACACGATCCGTTGTAGCAACAGATACTTCAGCAACAGTTAATGCTGATTCAGCTACTGATTGAACTCCATTTGTTAAGTCATTCATTGCTGTTGAACTTTCATGAATATTAGTAACTTGTCCTTCTATTTGTTTATTTACTTCATTAATTGTTAGAACAGCTTCATTAGATATTTTAGATGCCTGTTTTGTATTCTGCAACATACTGTCAGTAGAAGAGGTAACTTCGTATGTCGTTACTTGTATTTTCTCAATTAAATGTTGTAAATTATCTAACATGTTATTAAAAGAAGTAACAATAGCTCCTAATTCATCATTTGCTTGATAGGAAGTACGTATTACTAAATTTCCATCTGCTACTTGTTTTATATCATGCTGTAATAAAGTAATTGGACGTTGAATAGCTGTTTTGATGACATATCCAATACCTATAATAATTGCAGTCGCAATAACTGAAATAATAATAAACATCAGTATTGTAGTATGTGCACTGTTCGTATTACTTTTTTGTAATTGTTCTGCCTGGCTACTATTATATTTCACAAGTTCTTGAATAGAATTAATCGCATTTTGCATAGCAGGCTCAGTGTTTTTTAAATAATAAGAATAAGCTTCTTCATTTTTATTGTTTACTGCTAAATTTTGTGCTTCTTTCATTTGAGTTCTAAATTCTTGAAAGTTTTTTTGGAAATTCTTATATAATTGCTTTTCTTCTTGTGAGCTGATCTTAGACTCAAAGTTTTTTAATAACTGATCATTTTCTTTACGTGTTTGATCTATGTTATTTGCTAATTCTTTGTTTCTTTTTTCATCAGTTGTAACCATGAGTTCCATAAAATTACTGTTTCCGTATCGGAAATTAGATTCTAGAGATTGTATCCAAAAAATTGGAAGTAATCTTTCGTCATACATACTTGCAGAAGCTTCACCTGTTTTCTTTAAAGAGATAACTCCTATAATGGATAAGAGAATACATGCGATACTCGCTGTAATCATTAATGTATTCAACTTTGTACCAATTTTACTGTTTTTTAGAACTGACATTAAACCACCCCTTATTAAATCTTTATATTACGTTATACATCTTATAATAAAAACCAACAAATAACGACCTGTTTTTTTTAAAATATTGTTATTTGTTGGTTTATTTGTTGCTAATTGTTGGTTTTTTAGTGTGGAGAAATATGTAATTTTACATTTTACAAAAAAAGGTAAATGATATACAAAGTACTATTAAGTTATATTAAAAACATTTTATATCAAACGATTAATATAAATAAATGAAAATCACTATATTTTAAGTCTAATTACACTGATGTAATTATTTCACTTAGTGAATTAATTAATAGGATTTAACTTTTTTAAATATAATTTTTTTCTAATACAAACATGAAGTGTCTGAATTATTAAATATAAATAATGGGATTTTATTGTTTACTTAGTAAAAACATAGTGTTTAAATGAGGGGGAAGTAAGGCCTTACATTCTATGAGAAGTAAATAATAACGAGAGTCTAACACTCTATCCGAAAGAATTCTTCTTCCTCAAGCGTGTGGAAGGAGAGACCCTAGCGCTAGGTTGTTCTAGAGGTGTGAATAAGATTGTAAAAAGACAATAATGAAGAGGTGTATGGAATGAAAAATAAAATAATTACAGGTTTTTTAATAACATCCATTGTTACTGGGGCGAATATTCCTATCAATACTCTTGCAATGCCAATCGTTCAGGCAGAAACTCAACAAGAGAATACGGATATTTCCTCATCCTTACGAAAATTAGGTGCACAATCTAAATTAATCCAAACATATATTGATCAAGCTTTAATGAGTCCTAATGTACAGCTTGAGGAAGTCCCAGCTTTAAATACGAACCAATCCCTGATCAAACAAGATATGAACGAATGGTCATCAGAACTTTATCCAAAATTAATTCTATTAAATTCAAAAAGTAAAGGATTTGTAACCCAATTTAATAGCTATTATCCAACATTAAAACAGTTTGTAGACAATAATGAAGATAAAGAAGGGTTCTTGGATAGACTTGAAATTCTTCAAGATAAAACTACGACAAACCAAGAAAGCGTACAACGTCAGATTAATGAATTAACAGATATTAAATTACAGATTGATAAAAAGCTTAAAGATCTCGATACTGACGTGACAAAAGCACAAGGTGTACTAAGTTCAGAGGGAACAGGGAAAATAGACCAGCTAAAAAATGAATTGCTAAATACCCAAAAATCAATTCAAAGTGATTTACAACAAATAGCATTATTACCAGGAGCTTTAAATGAACAAGGGTTTGTTATATTCAAAGAAGTCTATAACCTTTCAAAAGATATCATTGAACCTGCTGCTCAAACAGCAGTAGCAGCGTATAACAAAGGCAAAGAAATTAACAATTCTATTTTAGAAGCAGAGAAAAAAGCAGAGCAAGAAGCGAAAGAAAAGGGTAAATCTGCTCTAGAGATTGAAGCTGCCAAAAAAGAAGCCCGTGAAGCAATTGAGAAAAGCAAACAAGCTGAAATAGCTGCAGCTGCAATTACAAAGACAAAAGAGTATGACCTTACGAAGGTTATTGACCCTGAAAAAATTAAAAAAACTTATAGTGCCTTCGCTGAAGTAAATAAACTTACTACAGAGCAGCGAGCACATTTAGATGATTTAGAGAAACAAAACCAAAAATTATATGATTTAACAAAGAGCCTAACAGTAGCAGATTTACAAAAGTCTATGCTTCTTATTATGCAAAATGATTTACATACATTTGCAAATCAAGTAGATGTAGAACTTGACCTATTAAAGCGCTATAAAGAAGATATGAATCTAATTAAAAATAATATTACAAAATTATCTTCTAATGTTGATACAACTGATCAGCAGTCTCAAAAAGATACATTAAGACAATTAAAAAATGTAACAAGTTACCTTGAAGAACAAGTTTATAAGTTCTAATATTCTGAATTTATAAAGCAGAATGATGACTATAAGAATCTATTGAAAAATAGGGAGGAGAATTAATATGATGAAGTTTCCATTTAAAGTGTTAACTTTGGCTACTCTGGCAACGGTTATAACGGCTACGAACGGTAACACGATCCATGCACTTGTACAAGAACAGACTGCACAAGAACAGAAAATAGGGAATTATGCATTAGGACCTGAAGGACTAAAGAAAGCATTGGCTGAAACAGGATCTCATATTCTTGTAATGGATTTGTACGCAAAAACAATGATTAAACAACCGAATGTAAATTTATCTAATATCGATTTAGGTTCAGAAGGGGAAGAATTAATCAAAAATATTCACCTTAATCAGGAACTATCTCGAATCAATGCGAATTATTGGCTAGATACAGCAAAACCGAAGATTCAAAATACAGCACGTAATATTGTAAATTACGATGAACAATTTAAAAATTATTACGATACATTAGTAGATACTGTACAAAAGAAAGATAAGGAAGGATTAAAAGAGGGCATAAATGATTTAATCACTACAATTGATACAAATTCAAAAGAAGTTACAGAAGTAATTAAGATGTTAGAAGCCTTCAAAACAAAACTGTACACAAATACTACAGATTTTAAAAATAATGTTGGTGGCCCAGATGGGAAAGGTGGCTTAACGGCAATATTAGCGGGAAAACAAGCACTGATTCCACAACTTCAGGCTGAAATTGAGCAACTAAGTGCTACTCAGAAAGAACATTTTGACAATGTATTAGCATGGTCAATTGGTGGTGGATTGGGAGCAGCCATTTTAGTTATTGCAGCCATTGGAGGAGCGGTAGTAATTGTTGTAACTGGCGGTACAGCAACACCGGTTGTTGTCGGTGGCCTTACGGCTCTCGGTGCAGCTGGTATCGGTTTAGGAACGGCAGCTGGTGTCACAGCGTCTAATCATATGAACTCTTATAACGAAATTTCTAACAAAATCGGACAATTAAGTACGAAAGCCGATCTTGCTAACCAAGCAGTTATTTCGCTTACTAGCACAAAAGATACTTTGACATATCTATATCAGACAGTGGATCAAGCCATAATGTCTCTAACAAATATTCAAAAACAATGGAATACAATGGGGGCCAATTATAAAGATTTATATGATAATATCGACCAAATGCAAGAACATAAACTCTCTTTAATACCTGATGATTTAAAGGCTGCTAAACAAAGTTGGAATGATATTCATAAAGATGCAGAATTCATTTCGAAAGACATCGCTTTTAAACAAGAAGAAACGAACTGAAAATCAAAACCTATATAGGAGGAATATGGAATGATAAAAAAAATCCCTTACAAACTACTCGCTGTATCGACGTTTTTAACTTTGACAACAACTTCTGTGGTCTCACCAGTAGCAACTTTTGCAAGTGGAATTGAACAAACTAACAATGGAGATATGTCTCTTTCAGCAAATGAAGTGAAAATGAAAGAAACCTTGAAAAAGGCTGGTTTATTTGCAAAATCTATGAATGCCTATTCTTATATGCTAATTAAGAATCCAGATGTGAACTTTGAAGGAATCACTATTAATGGGTATGCAGATTTACCTGATAAAATTGTACAAGATCAAAAGAATGCAAGAGCACATGCTGTTACATGGGATACGCAAGTGAAAAAACAGCTTATAGATACATTGACTGGTATTATTGAATACGATACAAAATTTGACAATTATTATGAAACAATGGTAGAGGCGATTAATAAAGGGGATGGAGATGCTTTAAAAGAAGGGATTACAGATTTACGAGGTGAGATTCAACAAAACCAAAAGGTTGCACAACAATTAATACAAGAATTAACTAAATTAAGAGACGCTATTGGACAAGATGTTAGAGCATTTGGAAGCAATAAAGATCTCTTACAGTCGATTTTAAAGAACCAAGGTGCTGATGTTGAGGCCGATCAAAAGCGTCTAAATGAGGTTTTAGGATCAGTAAACTATTATAAACAGTTAGAATCTGATGGATTTAATGTAATGAAGGGTGCCATTTTGGGCTTACCGGTAATTGGTGGGATAATAGTGGGTGTAGCACGAGATAATTTAGGCAAGTTAGAGCCTTTATTAGCAGAATTACGTCAGACCGTAGATGGTAAACTAACATTAAATCGTGTAGTTGGGGTTGCATATAATAATATTAGTGAGATGCATAGTGCGCTTGATGATGCTATTAACGCTCTTACTTATATGTCCACGCAATGGCATGATTTAGATTCTCAATATTCGGGAGTACTTGGGCATATTGAGAATGCAGCTCAAAAAGCGGATCAAAATAAATTTAGATTCCTAAAACCTAACTTGAATGCAGCTAAAGACAGTTGGAAAACATTACGAACAGATGCTGTCACATTAAAAGAAGGGATAAAAGAATTTAAAGTGGAACTTGTTACTCCACAAAAATAGGGGAATATTAGTTCCGTTGCAAAGTGACCTAAAACATAGAGAATCTAAGATTACATTGTTGAATGGTAATGTAGCAATTAATAATTCCTTATAGACCGAAAAGGCGGAGTCGTATTAAAGACTTCGCCTTTCACTTTTATAAAAGTTTCATCCAAATCTCAAAATAACCGTGCAGTTTTACTTATTTTTAAAAACTTCGTAACAGAACCTTCTTATTCCTAAACCACGCATATCATTTGTATGATGAATTTTATAAATAATTGCGTAATAATGAACTTACATTACTAGAAATAGAAATAGAAATACAGCGATTCTTGCAGAGTTAGTTTTTAAAGATAGAATTTTATTCAATAAAATTCTATCTAATTCTGCCTGAAAAGAAGATTGAGATGTCTCAATCTTCTTTTTAATTTTTAGGAAACAATCGTTCTGTTTGAGATAGTAAAATAAAGAAATGAGTTGTGGGTTTATGTAGTACTTGAATAACATAGTAGAACAAGATCATCGCTTTATAAAAAAGCGAATCCGTTCTATGCTAGGATTCAAATGCTTGGACACAGCTACATCCATTCTTTTTGGAGTAGAAGCTATGCATATGATGAAAAAAGAACAGATTGATTTACGGAACCAGTCTGTCCAAAATTAGAAAGAATTCATCCACTAACTGTTTGAATTAATTACTTAAACCCAAGGGAAATAAAAAATCCACGCCTTTTTATATCGTATTTAATTATTCGCACCAGAACCTAATCGTTACAGTGCACCTTTTAACGAATTTACCGAAAGAATTCTCCTTCCTCAAGCGTGTGAAGGGCGATAGTCTAACGGTAGGTGGGAGATGAATTTCGGTTTGGCATAGCCAAAAACTTTTGATAAACTAGCTATATGAAGTTCTTTGATAACTTGATATAGGAGGTTGCAGGAAGAAAATAGAGTGCGAAAACCAAGCCATTCGGTTCCTGCGTAAAATATCAACCGTACCAAGAGAGCATCCAAGCGTTGGGCATCTAGGGGTGGAACACCCCGAAGTAACGCTCAGGGAGACGAAAGGTTACTTTCGTCGCGGAACTGGGAAGCTCCCACTTCAAGCTTTGCTAAGTGGCGAGTAGTTCACAATGTACTCTACTACCTGAGAAAAGTTTTATATCAGTTTTTAAACATTTTTCAAAAGCGGTAAATAAATGTTCACCGAGGTTCCTACTCCAACTTTACTTGTTATACAAATTCTTCCCTGATGACTTTCAATAATTTTGTAACTAATCATTAAACCGAGACCTGTTCCTTTTTCTTTCGTACTATAAAAAGGTTCAGCAAGTTTTGCAATTCTTTCTTCTGGAATACCAACCCCTTCATCTGAAATACAAATTTCTACCTCATTGTTACTTACTTTCTTAGTGGTAATGATTATGTCTCCCCCATGTGGCATTGCTTCAATCGAATTTTGTAAAACATTGATAAACACTTGTTTTAATTGTTTTTTACAACAATCAATATATACAACGTCAGGATCCGTTTGGAATGTGACATGGATATTTGTCATAATTGCCTTTGTGTTAATTAAAGATACAACGTTTTCTAAAATTACATCGATGCTCTCTTGTTCAAAAGAACATACCTCAGGTTTAGCAATAGATAAAAATTCGTGAATAATAGATTCAATGCGCTCAATTTCAGAAAGTATGAGTTGAAAATATTTTGATTCATGTTTCATTTGTATCTCTAATAATTGTATAAATCCTTTAATAACAGTGAGTGGGTTTCGCACTTCATGTGCAACCCCTGCAGCGAGTTGACCGACAGTAGCTAATTTATCTGATTTATTTAATAGTTCCGCTGTCTTTTTCCGCTCTGTAATATCGCGAACCATAACCATCACTTTATCTGTTAATAGCGGTAAACATCGTGCTTCAAAAAAGTAAATACTATTATGCATGAGCAAGGAGTATTCTACAATTTCTATGGAATTATTCTGCTGTACCCTTGCAATTGCTTCTTGTAGCTGCAGGGCAACATCTAAAGGTAACACATCCTGAAATTTTTTATACATAAATTGTTCGACAGGTACATAAAATCTTGATGGACAGCCGGCTTTATAATCAACGATTACTCCGTCAAGTCTTGTTAAAAAACATAAGTCTGGAAGTGCTTTAAAAATTAATTCTAACTCTGAAGATTTTTCTATAAGTTTCTCTTCTACCTGTTTCCGATGCGTAATATCAATACCAACTGCCCAGTGACTGTATCCAGGAACAGGGAATTCTTCTGAAAGGTTTGACCACAGGATTGTTTTTTCATCACCGTTTTTACAAGTAAGTGTCATTTCCCAATCACGAAAGTTTTTACCGAGTTCAGAAAATCCATGAAGTAACTGGTTCCGATACGTTTCATCTGGATAAAGTAGCTCTAACGCGCAAGGATTGTTAATAATTTCAGCGGCACTATAACCTGTTACAAGTTCACACTCTCGGTTCCATATGACAATATTCCCTTCTTCATCACAAGCATCAACCATAACGGGCATGTTGTGTAAAATCGTATATAATTTTTCAGCAGGGATAGATTGATCTTTCTGCAATTGCTGTAATGTATTCATTCCTTTATTCGTTATAATCGTTGCAAGGGATTTAAAGTATATAGTACAAGATTCAATACTATCTTTAGGCGACAAAATCACAAAATCACCAATCGTATTTTCATTGAATATAATAGGGACATGAATTTTTGTATGTAAATGTATATCAGAGGATGGTGTGCCGTAATGAAATATGATTCCTCCGTTGCAATCAAGCAGCTGATGTGAAATCTGTGTTAAAAGATAAAAGTGTTCTGCCATAGTTTGTATTTCTTTTACGTCAATAATCTCGGTCAGTTTGTACATATTCTCTCACCCCTATTTATGTAAACATGCATATGTATTAATTTTTTTAATTTTCTTAGTTTTTATATTATACAAATTAAATGTGTCGAGGTACACAGAAAAGAGGGGCTATTTTAATTTTTAAACGATTCTCGCCAATTTTTCATAAAAATGCTTTCCAAAAACTCACCTTAAAAATTATGTCCCTGATAGGTGCTTTTTTGAATTACTACCTCAACTATCATAAACAATAAATGAAATCTTTACAGAAAAAAAACAACTTGGATAAGGACAAGTTGTTTTTTTCTAAAGGGCACAGCAAAGAAAGAGTGGAGGAAAAAATGCATACACACATGTCAATGATGTAAAGCAAACCAACAAATAAAACTAAAAATTCCGATAATTATATCGCTAAGGGTTTTTGTATACTCTTTCTTTGTAATTATAAGTCTAGCATGAAAAAAAATAAAACAACAAAAATATACAATTTTCTGATAAATTCGACATTTTTTTCACACGTTAACATTTCCACAGTAAGCATCAGTTACTAAAATATTTATTTTTTAAACTGATGGGGACGGAATATATGTCGTGGTGACATTTCAATTTCATCTTCCATCTCAAAAACTAAGAATACTTTTCAATTTGAGATGGGAGGTTTTTTTTCTATATATTCATTTATTTTATTCATACCATAATATAAACCTTGTAATTCCTAAAAAATAGGATCGTCGAATAAATAAAAATGACAACGTAATGCAGATAAAAAAATATCTTAGAAATTTTTGATTATATCTCAATAAGATAAGAATACTTTTGATTTTGAAACGGAATATTTTGTGTTTTTATAACTATCGATAATATATGTTATGTAAACTAGATGGTTATAAACTCATATAGAAAGCTCATACAATTGTATGAGCTTTATCGTTTTCTGCATCAGGACCAAAGAAAAAGGCATCCTTCCGGATGCCTTTCCACAGTTTCTAGGTTTACACATTTTGTGAATGTGATAGGACGTTAGGTTCGAATCTAACGATTAAAGAAAAAAATCTGAGCAGTTCTATTACATTATATGCTAATCTGGAGTAGTAATTCTATGCAATTTTACATATTAGGGGTCACAACACATGCCCATCAAGCTAAGGTACTTGAAGTACCCCCAAAACGAAAATTTTATGACTCTACAGTTATTTATGAGAATTTAGCTCGTTTTTATCGTTTTGGGGAAGAATGTATTTCTTAACTTGATGACGATGGGAGCGAGTCCTTTCATGCACTTTACAAACAAAAACGAAGTCATTCGCAAGACCCCGTTTTTTTGGCATACCAGGAATTACAACCGTTAATAGGGGTTTCTTAAACCCTATACCTAATATATCGATATATTTTATACTTTTTTTTAACTTTGCAACAGAACCCTTGGATTTCAGTTTTTCCAAACCGCGTAAACAACGTTTTGTGGTATTGAAACTATGCATATGATCAAGAAGGGACAAACTCTTCAAGGGGAGAAGTCTGTTCGAAATCAGATACAACTTATCAATACCTCTTCGGTTTCATTGCATAACAATGGATTCCTAATGGAATCTGTCGCTCTCTTTTCAAATTCGATTATATTTGCACTTGAACCTTATCTTACCTCTTATCCCATGAAACATCGGATGCTATCTTTTCAAAAGTACATTCTAACGGCTCTAATTCTGTAAGTCCATATTTTCTATTTAGTGCTTGCAATATTAACCAGTTTGATACATGAATGTTATTAGTTAAAAATGGTCCATGTAAATACGTACCTATCAGATTTTTGTACAGAAGGCCTTCTTTTTTTTCTGTTGCATTATTCCCATATCCCTGTAGAACTTGACCGAGATATTCAAAAGAATGGAATGTTTGGCCACTATGGTTTTCAAAACCCACTATTCTTCCGAACTTTTCAGATTGTACTCTTACATTCCCTACTAATCGACTCACTGAGTCCGTGTTCTTACATGATGTATAAAATGGTAATACTCCTAGGCCTTGTATGATATCACTGTTTGCAGTTTCATAATACTCCCCTAATAGTTGATATCCTCCACAAATACAAAGTGCTGCTAAACCATCCTCTATTGCTGCTTTCAATTCTTTTCGAATTGAAAGCAATTGTTCTTGAACTATTTGTTGTTCACTGTCACTTCCTCCCCCAATAAAGATTAGATCAGCCTGAGATACAGGATAATCTTTTACTTGTTCCACATAATGAATATCTGCTTCTATTCCTCTCCATTCTAATTGCTTTTGTAGAATGGTTACATTCCCACGATCGCCATATAAATTAAGAGTATTGGGAAAGTAATGATAGATAATCAATTTTTTCATAGTACCTCCAGATGTTAAAAACGTAATCGGGACTTATTATAAATTCTAAGGGAAGTGCCCAATTTATATCGTTATTTTTAGTGTCAACTCTCTATTCTGTGTATTTACAATCTATATACACTCAGTTAAATTATTAAACTAAATATATGTATATACAAACTTTTTTATAAAGGGGACAGCATTCCATTCGTGCTTAAAAATTGCCGGGCAGTATTTAACCCTGTGTAATTACTAATTACGGATGTTTCATTCCCTGCCGCAATGCTATTCTGTATGGCAGCAGAAATTTTTGGGATAACTTTTATCCTATTCACAGAAATTCCCGCATATTTTAAACGCACTGCAAGGTCATAGGCACGTGTTCCTGCACAAATTATATGGTTTACATTTGAGTTTGCTAATAGTTCATAATCTACATCCCAAATCCAAGAGATATCTTTCCCATCAGCAAGCAAGTCATTTAAAATAAAAACATATTGTGTTATGTTTTTATTTTGTATGCAATAATCTATCGTACAGTTCATCCCCTGTGGATTTTTAGCTAAGTTAAGATGGTATGTATTTTTCGCAATGAGAAACTGTTGCATACGTCCATTGCTTGGGTGATATTCTCTTAATCCTTTGTGAATTTGTTCATAACTAAAACCTAAAAATTCTCCAGTTTTTATAGCCGATAGCATATTATATGCATTGTATTCACCCTTCAAATTAGAAGTATAGGATTGATTTTGTACAGTAATCGCTAAGTTGTTTTGTGATTGAATTGAAGTAACCTCTACATCTAATATGGGACTACTCATGGAGCATGAACAATAATATTTTCCAAGGTGTCCATAGTGAGTATATATATATTTCAATAGACGGCCACAACAACAATAGACGGCATCTCTAATATTACTTTTATGAAAATCCCCTACATTTTTCTTTAAACCAAAATACATGGTTTTATTCTTTTGTTTAGTAAAATGTCTACTATATGGATCATCACCATTTAATAGTAAGTAAGCATCACTAGAATGAATAGCGGTTTGTACTTTTGAAATCAGTGTGTTGATTTCTCCGTAACGATCCAGCTGATCTCGAAAGATATTTGTTACAACAATCAATTGAGGCTGTATTTGTTTCAAAACTTCAGTCATTGTCAATTCATCGACTTCGAGAACTGCTATTTTCACACCTTTTATTTTCCCTCGTATATTACTTTTTTTTATAAAAGCAGAAGTAATTCCCTCTAATAAGTTAGATCCTTCTATATTACTGATATATTCACTTTTATTGGAATTAAAAATGGAAGAAACTAAATTACAAGTTGTTGTTTTTCCATTTGTACCAGTAACCAAAACCACAGTTTCCACCTGTACCGCTAATTTTTGTAATGCATTCTTATATAAGTAATTCGTAATTTTCCCTGGAATGTTAGATCCGTTAAAACCAAACTTTTTAGTACTATATCCTGCTAACTTTCCAATTATCAATCCTATATAAAATAACACTATTAATCGCCGTCCTTACTTGTCTCTTTCTAACTATTAAAAAAGACACTATTAAAATTATTAAAACATTCTATCAAATTTCAAGTGTTATAAGTTTCTTTTACATAATTAATATTTATCTATTGTAGCCCCAAGGGAAGAAGCTCTAATAAATTCTTTATTTTGATACTTCTTTAATTCATCAGGAGTACCAGTTACCACAGCTCCAACAATCTTCACCTTTTCTGAATCTAATTTAGGATTATCTTTTTTTAATCTTGTTAATACTTTTTTTGCTTTATCAGCATAGTCTCCATAAAAATCAGGAGATTTTAATGTATCTATAAACAATTCAGGAGATTGCCAGTCGTTTTGTGAGTTATACGGATAACCATATATGTTTCCACGATAAAAAGTTTCTCTTTCTTCTTCTCCTGTAAGTTCCTGCTGATTCATACTTTGTATCTCTTCATCAGGCTCTGTTTCAACCCAAAGCCATTCTGTATTTTGTTTATCTAACAATTTTTGAACTTCACTAAATGAATAAGGTCGATCAAAGGATAGTGCATACTCAACATATTTATTCGCGCCTATTTCATCAAGTAGGTTTAAATCATTAGGAACTTGCTTATATTGAACTTTAGGATGATAAAAAATAAGCTCTCTTTGTCCGTTCTGACCGTTATAAGTTTCAAAACCTTTTCTTTTTTCATTATAATGAGTTATCAAATTAGAAGATGCTTTTTCTGAACGTATAAGATTATAATGTCCTGATAACGATTCCCAAGGTATGATACGCTCTCCTATTTTTTTCGAGTATTCGTGAGTTGCGTCAACGGAAAAAGAATTCCAATTATAAAATGTTGCATTTTGCTCAATATTAGGTTCAGTAATAGATAACCATGACCCTTCTACATCATCTTCCTTTGTCAGACGCTCAGATAGCCAATAATTATTACCAAAAGTCAATCCACCATACAATGCAATTAGTACACTCCCCGTAATAACTACATTTTTTATAATTGCTTTTCTTCTACTTTTTCGCATTGTTTTTTCAAATTCCTTATCATCTAGAAAAAATTCAGATTGATTTTCATCATTCTTCATGTTCATTATGTATCCTCCTATATATATCAATAAAGTATTCTTTAGCTCGAAATACCGTTGTTTTAACAGTTCCAGTTGTAACTTCAAACAAAAGGGCTATATCATCATAACGTAATCCTACTACGTATTTTAGAATTAAAACTTCTCTATATCTTTTAGGAAGTAAATCTAATGTTTTTTTGATTTCACCACTTTGCTCTTCCTTTAAAAGACACTCCTCGGGTAAATCAGATTCAAGATTTTCTAATATACATAATTCTATTAAAAACTTATCTTTTCTTTTTTCTCTTCTCAAAATATCATAACTTCTATTTATAGCTACTCTAAACAGCCAACTTTTCACTTTTTCAGGGGGAATCCCCTCTAAGTTTTGAATATATTTTAAAGCTGTTTCTTGTACAATGTCTTCTGCATCCTCTTTAGATATTCCGAGTTTTAATAAATAATTAAAAATAAAACCTAAGTATTGCTTTAATCGTTTT
Source organism: Bacillus sp. FSL R9-9492 (assembly GCF_038007365.1). NCBI lineage: Bacteria > Bacillati > Bacillota > Bacilli > Caryophanales > Bacillaceae > Bacillus > Bacillus sp. FSL R9-9492. Next base: position 28,667 of record NZ_JBBOXC010000003.1, on the reverse strand, counting down.
TGAAAAACATCATCTCGCATCTCTTACCTCCTTCTATATTTATAACGTTTAAGTTTCAATTTGGTTGACAGGATAATCAATTTTTTTTACATAATTTTAATTATTAATTAAAACACGAACAGTTCTTATTTATATTTTAGAATTCTTCCTTATTACAATGTAAACTTATAACTATTAATTTACATCCATTCCCTTTATTTTATTGAATTTATCGTAAGTCACTCATTTTCTCCTAAACCATTAATTAAAGGGTTCTGTTGCAAAAAATCTATAAAACTTGGACATGCTATGATTGAAGGATTGCTGCGGCATTGTACAAGTATGGAAGTAGAGAAGAATTATGTAGATACACATGGAAAAAGTGAAGTTGCTTTTGCTTTTTGTCATTTGCTAGGCTTCCAACTGATGCCAAGGTTCAAAGCTATTCATGCACAAAAATTGTATCGTCCAGATGTAGGTATGCAAGACTCAAATTCCAACTTGCAGCCAGTTTTAACTCGACCAATCAATTGGAATTAAATTGAATAACAATATGATCAAATGATTAAGTATGCTACATCCTTACGGCTTGGTACAGCTGAAACGGAAGCGGTTCTCAAACGATTTACCCGCAACAGTGGACATCCAACTTATTGAGCACTTAGTGAATTAGGAAAAGCAGGATTTTTATCGACTGTTATAACACGGGGATTTGAAACATGAAAATCAATAATAATTCCTTTTGAATCAACAGCACGATATAGGTACATCCATTGATATTTAACTTTCACATACGTCTCATCGACTCGCCAAGAATCTTTGGCTGACTTAAGGGGTTTTGGTGCAAAGATTACTAATTTTCACTTACGATTAATAGTTTCAAATCCAATAATATTTCGACAATGGAATTAATAGTTTGGTTTTGAGCACTATAGTAAATCTCTAATCCTTTTCTATCACTCATAATTAATTTTTGAGATTTCATCTTCGATAAATGCTGCGAAACAGTAGACTGTGGGATACCAAGAATATCTACAATTTGAGTTACATTACATGCCCCTCTTGTAATTAATTCTTTCAAAATTGTAATTCGAATTGGGTGGGCTAATACTTTTAAAACTTCTGCGTTTTTTTCATAATTCAACAAACTAAACATCTCCTTGTGAACCGATATATTTTTATTATGTTAATAATTTGAAAATTCTACTTTTGTAGAATTTATGCTGCAGCATCTTTTCGATTTAATTTGTGTTTTATTTAGTCAACATAACCCGGTATGATCCAGACACCCTTGCTTGCATTTCTACTTCCTTTAATCCATCTGAACAATAATATTAAAATGTTTTCAATAGCAAAAATAGTATTTGTAAGTTTTATAACTACTTTTGTAATTAAAAAAAAGTATAAGCGACTTATATTAAGTCGCTTATACGTAAAAACCTATTTTATTTTGGTCAATACATCTCAATTTACTCACAGGTCTTCCCACATGTTGATACACCATTTCATTCTCTAATACTCCGATTTCAGTCAAAAACATTACATACTTTCGAATAGAGACTCTTGAAACTCCTACTAATTGCGCCATTTCATCTGTTGTAAACGCCTGTCCATTAAGCGACTTGATTTTCTGCCAAATGAGTTGCAACGTTTGCTTCGTTAATCCTTTCGGAAGCTCTTTATTGACAGTAGACTTTCTTTTTTCTTTTTGTAAAATTAACGAATCTAATTCCGATTGATTAATTTTTTGTTGTTCTTTCATAAAAGTAAGTTTTTCTCGATATACAGTTAATGCCTCTTTAAATCGATCAAATGTAAATGGTTTAATTAAATAATCTACTACGCCATATTGTAATGCTTTTTTGATACTTCCCATATCCTGTACAGCTGAAATCATCATAATATCGATTTCTTTTTCTTGATTCCGAATATGCATTAAAAGCTCAAACCCGGTCTCTTCACGCATAAAAATATCAAGTAATACTAAATCTACTCGTGATTTCTCTAATACTTCTATCGCTTCTTTAACTGAGTTAACTGCATGAACAAGTTCAAACCCTCCTACTTGCTCTAAATAAAGTGTATTTAACATTGCTACCATCGGGTCATCTTCTACAATTAAAACTTTAATCATCTTTATCTCTCATCCCTACTATTAGGTATTTCAATTGTTATCGTAGTTCCTTCTCCTACCAATGAATGAATATGAATTTCCCCATTTATTCGCTGTATACTTTCTTTTACAAGATGCAAACCATACCCCCGATTATCACCCTTTGTGGAATAACCTTTTATAAATAATGCATCAATTTCATTTTCTTTTATGCCTTTCCCTGTATCTTGTACTGTAATGATTAATGTATCCCCATATTGTATTCCAACTTCAACCTTCTTCTTCTCACAATTCATCACTGCGTCTAATGCATTATTAATCAAATTTCCAACAATGGTGATCAGTTCATGATTGATACGTTCATCATATATTTCTGGTAAGTAAGAATCTTCTTTTATAATTAACTTTATATTTTTCTCTCTAGCATAACTAAGTTTACCTAATAAAAATCCAGCAAATACTGGGCTTTGAATTTTTTTCATAACCCCACCAATTTCATACTGATGCTCTGATACCATACTACTTACATATTTTTGAAGTTCTTCATACTGTTTCATATGTGTAAGTCCTAATACAACATGCATTTTATTCATAAATTCATGGGACTGTGCCCGTAATGCTTCCGCATATATCCTGATACCGGTTAGTTCCTCTGCCAATTTTCTAATCTCTGTTTTATCACGAAATGTTGCAATCACGCCAACTATTTCTCCTTTTACATATAAAGGAACCCGATTAGTAACAATCGTAATCCCATAAATATTTTGTTCTTCGTTTAATTGTGCCTCTCCTGTTTGCAACACTTTTTTTATATGTGAATTCGGCGTATACAATTCAAGATCTTTACCGATAAAATCTCCTGTAAGTCCACATTTCTTTAATATTCGTTTTGCTTCTTTATTAATTAAAGTTACTTTCGATTCTTTATCTACAGCAATAATACCTTCTTTTACAGATTGTAGCATCGTATTTCTTTCTTCTAAAATTTTCGCTATCCTATGCGGCTCAAGACCAAATAAAATTTTCTTTATATGCCTAGCTAGCAATATCGCTCCTATAATTCCAACTAATATTCCAACACCAACACCGATATAAATAATATGTCTACTTTCTTTCACTCTCTCTTTTATATTATCAGCCGAAATGCCAACAGCGACCGCACCAAGTTGTTCCCCTGTGTCAGCAAAAATAGGTAGGAATACTCGCATAGAAATCCCTAAAGTTCCTTTTGCTAACGAGACGCGTTCCTTTCCCTTCAATACAGTTCCTTCATCGCCTCCAACAAAATGATGTCCTATTTTTTGAGGGTTTGGATGAGATTTTCGTATTCCATTCATATCCATAACTACAATAAATTGAACATCTGTACTCTTTAATAGCTTATTTGTATACATCTGAATCAAGGAGGTATCTACCTTCCCCGTCAACCCATCAATTACAGTAGAATCATTCGCCACAATACGTGCAATCGTTTTTGCCTTCTCTGCTTGGCTATCTTCTGTCACCCGTTCAACATTATGGCTAATTAAAATGTCTGTTACGAGTAAAGAAAAAATTACAACTGTACACACTAATAATGTAATCGTTTTCCATAAATCCAATAGTTTTTTCCTTTTTTTCATCTCTTCATTGACTCCCCTAGTTCTTCTACGCTATCTTTCGTAAATAAAAAATAAGTAAGCTGTTATTATAAGTCTAATCTTACTTACTTGATGTTATTATACTTTAAATTTACTCGTCATTTCATGTAGTTTTTCTATCGTCTCTTCTAAGTTTTAATTAGCTAAACGAATTTATTCCATAATAAAAAATAAAATAAGAGAACTTCAATATAACTAGTATACTGAATTTCTCTTATTTTTCATTTCGAAAATCTAATATTGTCATTACTTTTGTAGCAAGAAGCATAAGATATCCGTTTTAGTGTTGTCTATGAGTATAGTGAATTTTCAAAACAAAAGAAAGCTGTATAATTTTTAAAAATAATACCTAACTAGGTGTATTTGGCGTGCTCATTTTTAAGGATATATAGTATTTTAAGAGTTTTTTAGTTTATTTGAACGAAAGTTCATTTTGTTTCCGCTCTTAAGTTGATGGGCATGTATGGTGACCCCTATTAAAAGATATTGATTGAAAAGATGTTGTAATCGATTTAGCTCGTGACGATAAAAAATACAGTGAAAAAAGGACACCCTCGTCAGATACTCCTAGCAAGCGTGTCCTTTTACACTTTTCTATCAATGAAACTATTATTTTACTCCTACGTCATTCCAAGCTTTTTGCACAGCTTGATATGTCGCGCTATTAACGCCATCGTAATCAGCAACAGATTGTAATAAAGCAGCACGTGCCTTGCTGAAATCACTTGTCGGTGTAAGGTACGTTGTTAAAGCACGGTAGTAGATTTTTTCTGCTTTTTCCTTACCAATAGCATTGATTGTTAAATAAGCAGCTTTATTTGGAATACCGCTATTGATATGTACGCCGCCATTGTCTCCTTCTTCTGTTGGTGGTAAATATTGATAGTCATTCATATGAGCAGGTTGGCCATACTTTTCAGGATTTGATAAGCTGCGAAGTGCATCTCCTGCAACTTTTGGCGTAGTTACAGCTTCTCCTAAATCCCAGTTGGTTGGCTCAACGAAATATCCAAATACATCAGAAAAAGATTCATTTAGTGCCCCGGATTGATTTAGGTATTCAAGCTCAGCTGACTTTTCAGTTACCGCATGTGTTAGTTCGTGTGCAACAACATCAAGCGAACCTGACAGCGGTGCGAATTTAACACCATCACCATCACCATAAACCATTTGTTGTCCATTCCAGAAAGCATTATTATAGTTGGTTCCAAAATTGATTGATGAACGAATCGTTTTACCGTTTCCATCAAAACTGTTGCGATTATGAACATTTTTATAATAATCATATACTTTTCCTGCATTAAAATGAGCATCAACTGCAGGAGCTTGTTTCTTATCTACCCAAGCGTTATCTGTATCGAATAGATAGTAATTCTTTATATTCTCGTAATCAGCGCCATGATTAACTGTAAATGTCTCAATAACGCCACCATTCATCGGCTTTGTTGTGTCTTTTAAATAGTATTCTCCATATTGACTGCTATAAGTTGTATTCAGGTTTTTTCGATCCCCAGATACGCCGTTTCCGTAGCCTTTTTGCGGAGTATCTGCATCTGTAACTGCATTATATGAACCTACAATTGTTCCATCTTCTGCGTTTACATAGATTTGCCAGTTTGCTCCATAAGGTTTAATGAATTGTAATTGTACTTTATAAGTTAAGTAATAATTCCCGTCTTTTTCATAAATAACTAAATCTGCTTTTTCATTTGTAGATTGTACTTTTTCTTTTATTTGTTCTAACGGAGTCCCATTTGTTTCTACAAATGTATCTTTTTTTGCTAGATTAATATGTTTCCATGCATTTGAAAGGGCAGTTTCATTTGAAATCTTTGCCTTTGTATTTTCTTTCAAACGGTCAGCGGCAGCGGGATGTACGTCTCCGTTTACTGTTGTTACTTTGCCCTCACGATTTGTATGAACAATGAATCGTGCCCCATCAACTGGAACTTTATTGATAGATTGAATATACACATAATGTTTCATCCCTAAATCATCTGACTTTACTTCTTTCAGTGTTAAGTCAGTTTGTGGATTGATTTTAAATAACTCTTTATTTTCTTCAAGGAACGATTTCACTGCTTTTTCTGATTCTACTTTTTTATCAGATAATTCCCCTGAAAGAAAGGATGGATTTCCTTGTTCATCATTCCACTTTTTTTGAACGACTTCCATTTTGTCCAAAGCTTCTTGCTGCGATACTTGTTCTTCTGCAAAGGCATTTGAAAATGGAGCACCTAGAACAATCCCTGTTGCTAGTAATGTAACGACGGATTTCTTCATTTCTATTTCTCCTCTCAATATTCCGTATAATAAATATGGATCTTATTAAGGAGTATACAAAAAAAACATTCTCTTGAGATTATTCATGTAAAATTGCATATTTTTTTAAAGATTCTAATACCTTAAATTTTCTATCCTTTTCTTGTTATAGAAACATCCTTTTTCACAATGATTTATGGATAGGGGTACGGAAACGATTCTGGGTATGAGGGGCCACTCTGGGATTTAATTACAAATCAAAAAAGAACTTTATTCAAGTTCTTTTAATCTACGATACAGGGCGGCCTGACTCACACCTGTAATTTGGCATATTTCTTTCACTGTTTTAGTGGTGTGCTCCCGTAATTCAATCGCATGCTTCACGTACCTTGAAAGGAATCGAAACCATTCATGCTATATATAAATGAAACCGCAGTTTACAGTCAAACTGCGGTTTTTCAACGTACAAGGAATTACACAAATTATTAGTCACTGCCTAAATAGTTTTCCTTATTTATCAATATCTGTTTCTACTTTTTTAAACTTTGCAACGGAACCTTTTAGCTCCTTTTACTTGCAAATTATTTATTATTTTCTCCAATATTTAACAACATGCCCCTCGTTGTTAATGTAAACATAGTATTCAGCTTCTGTTTTCTCGTCCCATACATACTCATCTTTGTTTAGCAAAGCCGCCCCCCAAGAGCCCGCAAAATACAATTTTCCATCATACTTAAAAAAGGTATTACTCTGCATTTGTCCGAGGTTTTCAGTATTTTCCGAGAAGTAAAACGTAAAACCATTTATTTTTTGTCCACCTGTTTGCATGACGCCTTTATCATTGTAATAATATTTTTTTCCATCTTTTTCTATAAAATCTGTCGGTAGAACTTCTCCCTCATTATTAAAGTAATATTTTTTTTCGTCAATAGTTATATTATAGTCAAAATTATAGTTCTTTCCAGAATTGAAATAATATTTTTTACCATCAATTTCCTTCCAACCACTATAGAAAGGCCCTTCTTCTAAGCTGTAATATACAAGTACAGGTTTTTTCCTTGTAGTATCAAATAAGTCATCAAAAAAGATTTTAGAGACCCCACTTTTTCTAATAGAACCATCTTTTTCAAACACTAGCTTTTTCTCATCAAGAGTAATATAAGTTCCAGTATTACTTAGCGCTCCTCCATCCAGACTAGAAGCCTTCTCAAGTGCGCCTTTATCACCAGAAAAGTGAAGCACGATATTTTGATCTTCTAAACGCACCTCCTTTTTCGTTGATCCCGCCCGACTTTGGAAGTAATAAATCTTACCATCGATTTCTCGTAGACCTTCTTCAACAAACGCTCCGGAAGCATCAGAATATGCGGAATATCCTTCGCTGTGACTTGTCCATGCTGATCGCTGTAAAGCACCGTTATCATCAAAATTGTAGAACTTATTGTTAATAGGTGTGTCCCATGAATTTTCCTTTAACATGCTAGAATCATCTTTAAAATAATACGTCTTACCTTCGATTTCCTGCCACCCCTTCAACAAGACTCCATCGGAACCTGCATAATAATGAACGCCAGCAACGGTTACCCAATTGTTCTTTATCACGTTTCCAGAAGAATCTTTTGCAAGCAATTTATGACGATCATATTCATCAGATACTATCTGTATTCCGTCATACTTCGGTTTCTCATTTTCTTTACCAGGATACCACTCTCTTAGCCAATTATGAATTTCATTGTTGGTTTTTGCAGTGAAACGAATTTCAGATTTGAAGCTCGAATCCGTACCAAATTGGTAAGTATACAAATTACCAGCCAAACTTACTCCATTTTTGTTATTCAAACGGAATTGAAATTCTCCCTGATGAGAATTTCCAATCTGAACAAGTTCAAACAATTCATCATCACCAATTGAATCAGAGTATTGAAGATTCTTACCTTCTTTTCCTGAAAGGTATTGTGAACCTTTTCTTACAAACACTTTATTCGACCCTTTTTTATAAGGAATAATTTTACAATTCTCACCACCATTTAATGTAATAAATGGTAATGAAATAGGTGTATCTAGACCCAATTTCGTCTCTGCAAATACATTTACTACACGGTTATTAAAATCTGCAAGAGCTTCAGAATCACTTGTGAGATAATTCCGAAGAACATCTTTACTTACCGGCTCTGAAGTAGCTGTTCCTAATTTTCGTTTACCTTCTGGTAGTTGGTTAAAAAGATCCTTAAAATTCTGACCAATAGCAAGCACACCACCTGTAGTATAAGCACCTGGGAATGCTTGTCTTACAAATTTATCTGCTAAATTCGTGTAATGACCTTCATTGCTACTTTCTAGATAAAAGGTTTGCCAGTTTGTAAGAGCAACACCTGTTTTTCCTTCATCTAATTGTTTTTGTGTAATATACAAAAGAATATGTTTAGATAATTCTGGTTCATCAGGAGTTAAGTCTACTATTGTACCAGCTTGCTTAATACGCATTTGTTCCCCATGCTTGATTGTTTTATATTCAACCTTTCCATCAGCGTAAGCAATTTTAACCTTCTTGCTAAAATTTTTATCTTTATAATAATCAAACGCACTAATACCAAACTCTCCTTTTTGGAAAGTAGGTGCTATGTAAGCACTGTTTTCAACCCCACGATTATAAGTGAATTTTGCATCGGTTTCTTCTAAAAACTTAACAAACGGCTCTTTTAAAAACGCATCATAAATATTCCCAAATGTTGTAACAATCGTTCCGAACGTATCAACATCTGCCTTCACTTTATATTCTGTTACGGGGCTGGCGCTGAATAAAATCCCCATTGCAATCCCTACAGGAAGGACTTTTCGCATACTTTTTTTTGCTTTTCCATTCATAATTGTGCTCCTCACTTTGTGCTACCCTATTTTTTTCTATTTATTAAACTGAATTTAACGTTCCGAAGTGTATCTTAATATAAATACCTTTCAAAAGTCTTTCATAAATGTTACAAAAGTCTTACATTAATACCGTATAAAATTCTGAATTTTATACGATGATCTATATTTTTTCAGCTTGACCTCATGCTTATTAACCGAAGATTTTTAAGTATCCCCAAACAAAATTGTCATTTGTAAAATGAATGAAGTAGTAAACCAGAAAGGCTGGCAAAATGCCAACCTTTTTGGTTTTTTGGGTCTCAATTTTTATTTTAATAAATCAATAATAACTAAAAGGAATCGTTTGTCTCGTTCTTGTTATACAAAGGCCTTTTCTTAAGGTATGTCATAATTACACCAATAAATAATAATAAAGATGTAGTAACGAAAATTCCAAGTAAACCGAAACTATCTTCAACAAACCAAGGTAAGAACAGCATCCTTGAGGAAGATATAAATAGTTCCAGTACGAGAGAAAATAACTGTACGAGTAATAATCTCACACTTATGTTTTTGAGATTCATGGTGTTAAGCTCTTCGCAAAAGTGTATTTTTAGACTATATGATCAGTGGTTTACTTATGTATCAATCCTTTTATTCTTATCGGTATGTCTAGGTTTAAGAAATTACTTACAAAAGTACTGAAGTGTTTGTATGAGAAACAATGAAATGGTTTTGTAACATTTATGAAAGACTTTTGAAAGGGATTTAAATTAAGATAAACTTACTGATATGAATGTAAATACGTTGAAAACAGTATAAATTAGAAAGTAAGGAGCAAATCCATGAGGGAAAAGATAAAGAGATATATAAAAAAAATCCCCCCTGTAGGAATAGCGATGGGGATTGTATTCAGTTTCAACCCATTTACAAAACATAAAGCAAAAGCAGACGTTGATACAAGAGAAACGATTCTTACAACATTTGGAGATACCTATGATACGTTTCTAAAAGAGCCTTTTGTTATTTCTTTATCCGAACAAAGTGCTAAAAATGATTATCTAGCTAACAATGAAAACCGTGCTTACAAAGCTCCTACTTTTAATAAAGGAGAATTTGGTATTAGTGTGTATGATTATTATAAAAACCAAAACTTTTCTAAGGCAATTAAAATTTTCTATAAAGATGGGAAAGTTGAATATAAAACGATAAAACATGGTCAACAACTTCTGATTAAGCAAGCTGGTATCATAGTGGACTTAAATCCAGATGCCTCAGATCTATATGAACGTGATGTGTATTATATTACACAAAAACAATTAGATGAAGGGAATACTGGTATTGCGCTTACGAATTGGCAAACATATTACTTAAAAAGTGAAAATAGTGGTCAAATGAATGGTCCTTTAGCTCTAAAGTATATTAGACAGGAGTTTCCAAATATAAAACCAGGTAGTGCTTCTTTTGACCTAGAGAAACTTTTTCATGCACTACCAGAAGAGAAACGAAAACTGGCAACATTAACTTCGAATCCAGTAAAAGAATCTGATATTTTTAGTTATACCTCTGATGAGCTTGCTGAGATAAAAAGACATAAGCTCGCCGTCGTTACACAACATAAAAATAAAAAAGAAAGTCACAGGTAAATGAATTCATTAAGAAGTGATACAAAAACATTGTTTTTTGGTAAACAATGTTTTTGTTTAAAGCTACTTAGTGCTTTTATCTCGACCCCTTATAGGCCTCAAATTACGAATGTTTCAAGATAGCTTTATATAGGAAACTACAAGACAAAGTATAAAAAAAATCACCCGCTGAAATTGGGAATTTTTTCAGATGTGGCGGGTTATTCTTTGAATCATTTCCGTACCCCTATATATCTCGGCTGAACCCCTTATTCCCCCTTTTCGAGGGGATGGGCAAAAACACCCAATATGGGAATAGATCTTGCAAATACATTTATGGACTCCGCTAATAGAATAGCAAGTCATAAGATTGATATACCAGCAGCAGCCATCAACGTTGGAAATATTGATTTAAGTAATGCACTACGTGATTTAGGTGGCGATCCTTCTAGAATATATAATCGTGGCGATGACCAAGATCTAGCGTTTATCTTAGGTATTTCACCGGGTTTTGGAACAGCAATAGAAATTGGACAGTTAATCAAAGGTGAAGACTTAATAACAGGTAGAAAATATGGACCAGAAGATTATGCATGGGGCACATTGTCGGTCGTATCCGGTGGTACATCCCGAGTAGTCGGAAAAGTCGTTGGAAAAATTGGTGACCTAGAGAAGAAAGGAAAGGCTCTAGAAGCGGCTGCTAAATATAAGCCAAAAACCATAGAAATAAATAATCCTGTTTTAGATAACATTCGTACAGGTAGTGCATTAAAAATAGATGAACTACATGCATTTAATTAAATTATTGATAATTATGTTAGTTATGCATCGAAATTTGATTTAGTTGGAGGTGACGGAATTAAGCGACAGCTTTATCAGGTAGAAGGTTCGTTAAATGGTAAAAAAGGTGTATTCGAATGGATTGTTGACCCTGACCCTAAAAAAGGTGTTACACACAGAAGGTTTATTGAGGGAGTTGGCGTAACAGGGAAAGCGAATGCAAGAAAGAAGTGAAAATATAATGTATAGTTATAAAATTTTCAAAACGTATAGACTACAATATAGTTGGGCTACTTTGCTAACCGGATTAAAATTAGGCCTTTTATCCATTGAAGAAATAGATACATATGCTGCAAATTATTTGATTGATAATCCCCACGTAAGCGATGATGCATTATTAGAACTTACATGGGGAAAATGCGAGAAAGAAAAAGCTATTGAATTAATAGAAACCATAGTAATGGATTTAGCAATACCTTGGAATGGTGATGTTGAGGAACGAAAATGGAAGTACTGTATTTTAATGTCTATGAGAGAAAAAAAACGATTACGATGCTTTATTAGAGAATATAGCTAACCTGTATAGTGATTTTAATTATCCAGACGATATGAAAGGATTTATTTATTATTTAGAACCGGATGACGGTTATGATCCAAGTAAGTATACCAAAAGTGAAAATATTAAACGACTGATAAATAAACTAGATTCATTCTTACAAAGTGAACAGAAAGCTTTACAGGAGGTTTAAATCGTAAGAATAAACCTTTAGAGGATATTTTATAGTAAATCAAGATTCCTTTTACAAAGCCGTAGGTATTATACTCCTACGGCTTTTATTATACATTATTTAAGTGAAAACTACTTTTTTCGAAGAAAATGAAAGGTCGAATGGTAGTTCGGATGGTTTTCGATTTGAATCAATATGATACTTTCCAAATCGATTTACATGTGCTGTCATATAGGGACTTAAATAAGAAATCAATTCTTTATTAAATTCCCCTTTTTGTTTTTCATACTCGTGAAGTAGTTTAGATATGGAAAATACGTTATAAAAAATAAGGCAGTTAGCAACTAAGTGGTTATACTTAATAATTTTTTTCTGTTTCTCACGATCATTCTCAGAGATAATTCCTTCTCCCCCAAAAAAGAGCCACTTTGTAAATCCATTAAATGCTTCAGATTTATTTGTTGCAGATTGAATGTTACGTCGTAATTCTTCATTAGACATGAATTGTAACAAAAACATCGTTCTAATAGCTCTGCCTAATTCACAAAATGCCTGATATAATTTATTTCTCTTACTATATGTGCCCAGTGTATTCAATATAGTAGAGGGAGTAATTTTACCAGCTTTGATTGACATCGCGATCCTAAGCATATCTAGGTAGTGATTTTCAATCATACTCCAATTGATTTCTCCTGAAAATAGTTCATCAATATGTTCATAATTGTCTTGTATATTGGGGCGAAATAATTTTAAGTGTTTCCAATTGCGAATGCGAGGCATTAACTGAATACCTAATAAAGTAGCTAAACCAAAGACTGTGGTGCTTTGTCCTTGTGTATCCGAGTGTAGAATTTCCGGTTGAATATCTACCTTTTCATTCATCAAAATATCTAATATATGTATTCCTTCCCAAACACCACAAGGAATAAAATTACTAAATAAAGCAATATATGTGTCGGAAACATGATAATATCCAATGCCTCCATAACCTCCATATCGAATATGGTTTTCAGATAAAAGATTTTGTTCATAGACATCCCATATCGTTCCGTCTGCTGATGCACTTTTTCCATCTCCCCAATATTTTGGAAGTTCAAAACGATTATAAGCATTAATAATATATCGAATTGCTTTGTCTAAATCTTCAACTGTTACATGTCTTTGATTAATCCAAGCAATTTGTTTTCGATCTATTTCTTGTATTGAACGAGCTGTTTGAGTAGGACCTAAGTTACATCCGTAACAGAATGTATTCGTTACATAACGTTCGACATGACTTTCTAATTTGCCCTTATACCCGGAAATAGGTCCAAAGAAACGTGACCAATTGAGCCAATACTCTGTGTCTGCTAACATATCTAGAACGTTAATCGGTTCTAAATTATACATAATATAATTTTCAAGCTCTTTTAATTCAGGAGGAACCTTCTTCTTTTTTAGTTTTCCAATTACTACTTCCCCTTTTTCAATTCGAATTTGTTGATTATGCGGGAAAGATTTGTTGGTATTATGGCAAACTTGTTGAAGGTCATAATGTATCTTTTTTGTGAAATCTGAACCTAAACTAGGTAAGTTTAATTGATTACAAAATTCTTCAAGGTTCTCTTCATATTCTTCCCATGAAATCAGTTGTTTTCGATAATCTGCATATTTTTCACTGCCTTCAATATATAAGTCTCCAGATTTCAAACCCCACATAATTTGTGAAAATACACATACTTCAAAATGCCGACGATTCAGTTCCTCCGGAACAACTTCTCTTTTCTTTTTAGGGCTTAACCATCTCCACCAAACATTCAGGTATCCAAGACAAGTTCAGAAGAGGTGTCACTTCTCTTTTCCACAGTCCAATCTTTTTTATATGAGCAACCGATATCCATTCTTTTCTAGTATGTTGATGAGATAATAGAAACTGAATGGCTTCTACTATAGATGAATCCTGATTTGTTGATCGTAAAGGAAATACCTCTAAAATTTTAAATAGTGTAGAGCGATGACCTTTAAAGAATTTTTGTAAAATAAATAGTAATTATCCCCACTAAGTGCTAGATGATCTTCGCAATCTTGTAATATTTGATCTTCTGTATCTCCAAGTACTTGTTGGATAGCTTGTATACGTTCTTCAGGTATTCCTTCCGTTTGATAGGCCATAAGTACATGCTGTAAAGTGGCTACTAAAGAATCCGTTCGTTTTTGTGTCTGTTTTTTATAATCCTGTAAAAATTCACGTCCTTTTTTATGGATACTCATCATACGTTTTATCAGCATTTCACCAATATTATCTAGTATTCTTGATGTTTGTACAGAAACCAAAGAGATGGCTAACGCATATCTTTTCTTCTTTTCTACTTCTGACATACGATAAGCATCTAAGGTTTTAGCTTCAGCAGCCATTTGTTGTATTTTGGTTGAAGAAAAGCTTTCGAGAAGGTGAACAGGTATTTTTTGATGCATTAACCAATCTTAATGCATAATTAACTCTTTTAAATGAAATAAAGAGGCACGTTTGTCATCTTCTTTGAGACGATTCCACGGGCTATAAAAGGTGTCAGGTTCTGTTTGAAATAAACAGTCTATCTGTTGTAATTGTTGCTCTTGTAAGGATTCATATACTTGCTCATAAATTAAACGATACGATTTGTGTCTTATTTCATTAGCCGCTTCTTTAAAAGTGTTATAAACGGGTAATTCATATCTTTGATGTATTAATTCTTCAATAGCTGCATTAATTAAATCAGCTGGATCATCTTTGCTTCCAGCTACATTTTTCATTGTATCAAGCATGATTTGACGAGCATCATGATCGAATTGTTGAATTTTTAGATATTGTCTTATAAAGTGATAATGTCTTTTTATAGTACGTGTTTTACTGTATGCTTCCCATTCAGTTTCAATAGGGATAGGTAATTGAGCGGACTGAGCAATGTGTTTAATTATAATTGGAGGTATATCTGAAATACGTGTAAAAAAGCCAAGATTTTGTACAGTCTTTAGCAAAATTAGTAACGCTAGTTGCTGTAATGTTCCTTTTGTTTTCAAACTTGTCCATTCTATTTCACTTCTGGTTGGTGTATATACACTCCTTAAATCTTCCGTACTTAGATTATGTTTGATTCTTGGATATATCGTATCTTGAATACTAGGCATAACTAATCCCCCTAGAATATATATATATTTCAATATTCAACCATCTTAATTGTAAAATAAAAACCTATCCGCAGATAGGTTTTTTG
This sequence comes from Bacillus sp. FSL R9-9492, assembly GCF_038007365.1. Taxonomy (NCBI): domain Bacteria; kingdom Bacillati; phylum Bacillota; class Bacilli; order Caryophanales; family Bacillaceae; genus Bacillus; species Bacillus sp. FSL R9-9492. The sequence goes on along the minus strand of NZ_JBBOXC010000003.1, from coordinate 13,460 downwards.
GTTATATTTATCATATAAATTTGAATATTTTCCCAGAGTGGCCCCTCATACCTTGAATCGTTTCCGTACCCCTAAGAAGGGTATAGTTATATTTCATAAGGCATTTAGTCCTATTAGGGGTCACCATACATGCCCATCAACTTAAGAAATTAATTGTTCCCCAAACGAAAAAAGATGCCGAAAGGCACCCGGGTGAGACAAATCAAATATCTGAACAACATCGTGAAGCAGGATCATCATTTTATTAAGAAGCGTGTACGTTGTATGTTAGGATTTAAATCGTATCAAACAGCCATCGCTATATGGAGTGATATTGAAGCTATGCATATGATTAAAAATAGACAGATCCATTTAGAAAACCAATTTATAGAACTTAATATTTAATATTAAATATACATATAGGAAAGTGTTAATAATAATTGTATCAACAACTTCTATTATTCAAGGAAAAGAAATTATTGATTATGTAAATATTGTAAAAGGCGAAGCAATTATGGGTGCGAACATCGTCCATGATTTATTTGTCCCTGTTCGAAATGTTGTCGGTGGTCGTTCTGGATCATCCGAAAGGAAATTGAAGGAAGCACGTGATATTGCGATGAAAGAAATGAAACAGCTTGCAAAACAAAAAGGCGCAAATGCAATTGTTGGGATTGATGTAAACTATGAAGTGGTTCGTGACGGAATTCTAATGGTTGCTGTAAGTGGTACAGCTGTACATGTATAAAAATTATTAAATATACTCAACCAAGCATCTCAAATTTTCATGAGATGCTTTCCTGTTTTCATACCTTATGTGACTTTTTATTCTGTCACACCAGATTGGATAATTTTCACATCCGCGGTTACATGAAAACGTAAATGCTTATAGGAGTTTTCCCACTCTTTATCGTTCCACTTTTTTGTTTGAGTCCTACCAAATTTTCTAAGACCTATAGGATCTGTTCCTTTATTGATAAATCTTTTTATTAATTTAGTTGCCTTTTGCTCTATTTCATTTTCCATTATCTTTTCTAACTTTCGTATTTCTTTGGCATTATCCAAGTTTTTTGTTTTTGTCAATTCTTGAATTTCACCCGTCACTTGAATATGAGCATCTATGAATGGATTCCGGCTATTTCCCTTCATTTTGTATTTTGTTCCAGATTTAATATTTTCTATCGTGGCATAATTATCAGAAAAACCAGGAAGGCGGAACTGATACGTTCCACCTTGAAATTTATCGGTCAACACTTTGAATATAAACAAATCTTTAAATGAAAGCGTATCAACCATCCTATACCTTTTAAATAAGACCACACCAGTTAACGCTAATAAATTTCCTTTTTTTGAAATTAGAGGCAAATATGAATCTCTCGCATCATCATAAAGTTGATTTAAAAATAAATAAAAATTTGTTTTTGGTTGTACTCCATTCTTAACATTTTGCTCAATTAAGGAAGATAAATAAGTGGAAACTCCTTTTTCTTTAGAGTAATTCCCTTTTAAAAGTGCCTCTCCATTTTCATTTGCAATCGCTAAATAGATTGAATTTCCGATACTTGGGTTTCGGTTCATAGTTTCTAAAATTTCTTTCATTCCATTTTTAGCTAATTTTTTATCAAATATAATCACGCGTAATTGACCTAACTCTAGAGGTCCAGAAGATTTTCCCGATGCTCTTGCCAGAATTTCTTTACTACTCTTCCCCGATGCTGAATAAATTTTTGTTTGTCCACCGCCACTACTTGTATATGCCGAAATCGCAAACGTTCCTCTTATGTTATCTTCAGCCTCTAAATCATATGAAGCAACTTGAATTAAATCGATGTCATCAACAATTTTAGTTTTAGCACACCCTGTTAAGAGGACACTGAATATGAGAAAAAATACCCACTGTTTCATCTTTATCTGTTTCATCTTTATCTCCTTAATTTTATTCGAATGGTTTGGATAATCCATAATATGGGAAGGTACATATATATGTAAATAAAACCAGCTTGGCCTAGCTGAGTGTTTAACAAATTCAATTTATTACGATTATTCAAGAAAAATGTTAAAATAAAGACAAATAGCATTAGAAACAGCAAAACATATTTTTGTTTTATCCTAAATGTCTCTTTTAAGCCACGACTTACTCCCCATAATGTTATGGATATATTCGGTAATATAAAAAACGCCCAGACAGAGATTATAATGTACTCAAATCGCTCTATAAAAGGAAGCTGGATGATTTTGGTCATACTCAAGTATGCCCATATAGCATGAGAAAGTTGTTTTTCACTAAAAAATGTAAGTGATAAAATCATAAGGTATGTGTATATGATCGTCGTTACTAAATTCCCGTAGTGCGCATATCTCTGAGAGGTTCGCGCATTTTTAATAAAGGGATAATACATCAATAACGTTTCAAACCCTAGGTAGCTGAACATAGTTCCTTTCATTCCCTTAATAATTTCTTGAAATGAATGCTGCCACATTGGAAATAGGTTTCGAAAATCTGCGTATTGCAAAGGATAGAAAAATGTAAAAAACAGCATGCTTGGAATGATAATTCCAAAGAAGCCAATGCCTGCAACTACACGAAATCCTCCTGTTACAATGTAGTAACATAAAATCAAAAAAACCCCTGAAAGAATCCACGTAGGCATAGAAGGAAACATCCAAACATGTACTACCTCAATATAACTGTGTAATGTTGTTGCACCCAGCATTAAAAGATATGCTAGAAAAATGAGGTTGAATACTCCGCCAATCCATTTTCCAAAGACACTCTGATGGATTATGATGATGTCCCCATTACCTTGATTCAAAATTTGATATATAATCCAAATCATGAGGTTAACAGACAATCCAAAAAACAGGGTACTAATCCATGCATCGTTTCCTACTAACTTTGCACTAATTCTTTCAAAACCAAGCATACCGACTCCCATTTGCATAGTACAAATTAAAAAAAATACAACAAATGGGGAGACTTGATACTCAGTTGGAATGTTTTTCATAACGTTCCTCCATGTTAGATTCAATCATCAAAATCATTTCGTGATAAAATTTCATTTTTCTTTGCGTCTTCGGGATTAAAACGAATGCGCTGTTTGGTTCTTGAAAATAAAGGTCGCTCAAACATTGATGAGATTGGCATACGAATAATGCTGTCTTTCCAATCCACCAGTCTTGTAGGATAAAAAGGGAATAAATAAGGACGTTTTAACGATTTTGTACGTAATAAATGTGTTAGAAGAAAAGAACTTGCTATAACAATCCCTAGTAACCCTAGTAGTTGTGCTGCTACTATAAAAGGAAAGCGGATTACTCGAATTGTAATACCAATTCTATAAATTGGAGTTGTAAATGATGTTAGTGCTGAAAGAGCAACAATAATGATCAGCACGTTACTTGTAAGACTGGCTTCTACTGATGCTTGTCCAATTACAATACCACCTACTATACCTACGGTTAATCCCACTTTAGTTGGTAAGCGCGCCCCTGCTTCTCTCAGTAATTCAATAGTTATTTCTAAAAAAAATGCTTCGATTACCGGAGGGAAAGGTATCTTACTTCTAGAAATCACCAATGTTTCAAGAAGTTCTTTCGGAATAAGCTCGTAATGATATGTTAATATCGCAACATATAAGGGAGTAGTTAGAACAGAGAATATAAAAGCAAAAATTCTTAACAGCCGAAAGAAAGAAGCTATAACCCAAGGCATGGTATAGTCTTCTGTTGTAGAAAAAAATTCAATCAATGTCGTAGGGAGTGTGATTGCAAACGGTGAGCCATCTACAAATAGTGCAACCTTTCCTTCTGCCAAAACAGCAGCTACACGATCTGGACGCTCTGTATTAAGAAAGTGTGGAAAAATAGAATTTGGATTATCTACAAGTAGTCGGGCTAAGTAAGTACTATCAAGAATGTGGTCTATTTTAACTTTACTTACCCGTTTTATGATTTCCTCTACATTTTGATTGTTTGCGATTCCTTCAATAAATACTACCGCCACAGAGGTATTAGAAAGATCTCCTACTCTCAATGCTTCTACTTGGAGAAATGGCGTTGGAAGCCTTCTGCGCAGCAAATTCAAATTTGTATCCAGATCTTCAACAAATGCGATTTGTGGGCCTACAATATTATATTCAATTTCAGCTTTTGAAATATCCCTGCCTTCTTTTTTTGATATATTTATTAACAAACCACTTGATACATCTTTATCTATTTGAATTAGTATATACCCGTCTAAAATATCATTCTGAATGTCTTCTATTTGTTTTGTTACTTTTGAAACTCCAATTGGTAAAGCAGCTTGAATATCTTGTAGTGAATCGAAAGGTTTTTCTTTTATGTACGGTAAAACATCTTCTTGTAACATATTTACATCAATCAATGTCCGAAAATATGAGACCACTACCGGAGAATTATCTGAATGGATTTTTAATTCAGTGAAATCTCCAGATTTCTTTAGCAATTGAATAAGGTCATGCAAAGATTTTATAGGATAACAGGGGATTTTTTCATGCTGTTTCAATTGACAATACCCTTCCCTTCAGAAATAAACTATATAATACATTCGAAAATTTATATTTTAAACTTTAGGAACAGTAACATATAAATATACTCATTGAAATTGCTATGTCCCCTCTAGAAATAACTTAACCCAAAACGATTAGAAAAATGTATATAAAGGAAAAAGTATAAGGAGGGGTCTCTGTTTATTGCAAAATAAAAATACAGAATGTTGCAGAATTTTTATTCATCGATATACAACGCGGCTTTATTTGGAGAGGTAGGCGTGATAGACTTGTTCGAATTCTGCCAATCTTTTTGATAGCTGGGTTCTTGGCAGGAAAACCATGCCTGTAGAGCCTCCAAGTCAAGCCATCCCTGATTAAACACCAATGAATATTTAATCAAAAATTCGGATTTAATATACTGCGCAACTCTGCATTTTTTTCGCTGCAAAAACCATGTCTCGCCACATCACCATCAAGTTAAGATTAAATTTGTATCCATATAGCGAAAAAATCGCTATTCTTTTTGTAGAAATATGCAGAAAGGATGGCATTTTTTATGAGTCTTTCGATTCAAGGTGAACTCCAATTATTTACTGAGGAATTATATCAATATTTTACTCCTTCATTTTTAGAAGAGCTTGCTAGAGAATTAAATTTTGTTCAACGAAAGCGTAAGTTTTCAGGATATGACTTAGCCACTATCTGTGTTTGGGTGAGTCAACGGATAGCGAGTGATTCTTTAGTTAGACTGTGTAGTCAACTGTATGCAGCTACAGGAACTCTTATTAGTCCAGAAGGACTAAATAAACGGTTCAATAAAAAAGCTGTTTGCTTTTTAAAACATGTTTTCTCTGCAGTATTAAAAAATAAAGTTTGTGAAACCTCAGTGATTCCAAGTTCTTCACTAACCCATTTTCAACGGATTCGCATTTTAGATGCAACGATTTTTCAAGTACCAGAACACTTAGCTAGCGTGTATCCTGGTTCGGGTGGTTGTGCACAAACAGCAGGTATAAAGATTCAATTAGAATATGATTTACATAGTGGACAGTTTTTAAATTTTCAAGTTGAACCGGGGAAGAATAATGATAAAAACTTTGGAACAGAATGTTTAGCGACATTACGACCTGGCGACCTATGCATTCGAGATTTAGGTTATTATTCACTGAAGGATTTAGATCAAATGGACCAACGTGGGGTATATTATATATCGCGGCTTAAATTGAATAATATGGTGTATATCAAAAATAAGTTTCCTGAATACTTTCGAAATGGGACAGTAAAAAAACAGTCTCAGTACATCAAACTTGATTTAGAAAACATTATGAATACCTTAAAACCAGGACAAGTCTATGAAATAACAGATGCTTATATTGGAAAGGATAAAAAACTATTTACACGCGTTATTATATATCGATTAACTGAAAAGCAACTTCGAGAACGTAAGGAAAAACAGGTGTATACGGAAAGTAAAAAGGGTATTACGTACTCAGAGAGAAGCAAACGATTAGCTGGTATGAACATTTATGTTACCAATATACCTTTGGAATGGGTTCCGATGGAACAAATACATGATTTTTATTCCCTCCGCTGGCAGATTGAAATTATCTTTAAAACTTGGAAATCCTTATTTCAAATTCATGATTGGCACAATATCAAACGAGAGCGATTAGAATGCCACATTTATCATTTTAGCCAAGAAGACTCCTTCCTCAAGGAACGCGAAGTGAGTAGGTGAGAGATGAATTGGCTTCGGACAAGGGATGGCAGGAAGCCATCTTAATTGTTCGACATACATAAAGTGTTACTTCATTCACTACCTATCGAATGTATGTTTGTTGTATAATAAACGCATATCGAAATGGAGGTGAAACGAATGATAATCAATAAAGCATATAAATTTCGTATCTATCCAAATAAAGCACAAGCGACCCTAATCAATAAAACGATTGGTTGTTCTCGTTTTGTATTCAATCATTTCCTATCTCTATGGGATAATGTATACAAAGAAACAGGAAAAGGTTTAACATATGGTACATGCTCTGCCAAACTTCCTGCCATGAAGAAAGAGTTTGTTTGGCTAAAAGAAGTGGATAGTATCGCTATTCAGTCGTCTGTTCGCAATCTTGCGGATGCTTATACACGCTTTTTCAAAAAACAAAACAGTGCCCCGCGTTTTAAATCTAAGAAGAATAATGTACAATCTTACACCACAAAACAAACAAATGAAAACATTGCCGTCGTAGGAAACAAAATTAAACTACCAAAACTAGGTCTTGTTCGATTTGCCAAAAGCCGTGAAGTAAATGGCCGTATTTTAAATGCTACAGTTAGACGGAACCCTTCTGGTAAATACTTTGTGTCGTTATTAGTTGAAACAGAAGTGCAAGAACTTCCGAAAACACATTCTTACATTGGAGTGGATGTAGGGCTAAAAGATTTCGCCATTTTGTCAGATGGAACAATCTATAAAAATCCGAAGTTTTTTCGATCGTTAGAAGAGAAGTTGGCGAAAGCACAGCGTGTTCTTTCTAGAAGAATGAAAGGTTCTTCTCGCTGGAATAAACAGCGAGTAAAGGTAGCTAGAATTCATGAATACATGACAAATGCTAGAAAAGATTACTTGGACAAAATCTCAACTGAAATCATCAAAAACCACGATGTTATCGGTATAGAGGATTTGCAAGTATCGAATATGTTAAAAAATCATAAGTTAGCAAAAGCAATTAGTGAGGTATCATGGTCACAGTTTCGAACCATGTTGGAATATAAAGCAAAATGGTTCGGTAAACAAATCATTGTCGTATCGAAAACATTTGCTTCAAGCCAATTATGTTCTTGTTGTGGATATCGAAACAAAGACGTTAAAAATCTAAACCTACGTAAATGGGACTGCCCTTCTTGTCGTACACATCATGATAGGGATATTAACGCAAGTATCAATCTAAAGAATGAAGCGATAAGGCTTCTAACCGCAAGGACTGTGGAGCTAGCCTAATAAATTAGAGTTCGATAGAACTCTTTACTTAGGAATCCCCCTCTTCTAAACGAAGTGAAAGTGGGGGTGGTTCAAGGAAAACTCATCGCTATTTTTCTATGTTCTTCTACTATGTTTAAGATGCGACAATTAATTTTACAAAAGAAGAAAAGAGAATTAAGCGAATATAAAGCCATTGGAATGATTCAAGACCATCTATACATTCTGTATCAAGCTATACAGCAAAACACCCAAGAAATAACAAAGATTTTAATCCGCCTGTTCCATCTTCTACAGAAGAATGGACGGAAATCTCATAGATATGAGAAGAAGACTGTCTTTGATATTATGGGTGTTGTCTATGAGTATAATAGATTGAGAAAACAAAAGAAAATTGCATAATTAAAAAAGTGAAATCCGTTAGGGTTTATTTGGTATGCGCATTTGTAAGAATATACTTTTATTTTAAGAATGTTTTAACCCAGCTGAACGAAAGTTCAGTTTGTTTACTCTCTTAAGTTGATGGACATGTATGGTGATTCCAACTAGGTGATTATATCTATGAGATTCAAGATAAAACTCTCTCAAAATTACAATAAAAGGAGCTAGTCTATGAATAAATATTATATAATTGCTATCTTAAGTATTGTACTTTCTATTGTATTATTTATATTAAATTTTTATCAGACTAAAATAGGAGGAGTAATATTTGCTTTAAGTATAGGAGCAAGTATTAAATTTCTAGCTGATGGGGTATTGAATGAAAGTAAACACAAAAAACACAACTGATTTTGAAGTAAACCGAAGAGTAATTAAAAGTTAGCTTAATATATATTGAACTCAACAATATGTATTATTGCATTAGAATTTGTTATTAACTCAGATTAAAATTAAAAAACTGCTTATGGTTTTCATATTATATTGGAAATCTAACTTCTTTTCTTTATTTTTATAATTTAGTTGTCTGACGCTTGATAATCATAAATCTTTTCACGAATAGCGGATGCAATAAATTCTTCAATAGAACTGTTCGTTTCTTTTACAATGTTTGTGATTGCATGGTATTCACTGCTTGTTATCGTTACTGCCTTAGTAACACTACTGCTATCTAAATACACGCTATTATTAACACGTCTTGTTAATTTTCCTTCTATTATATATGGGGTTAAACAATCAATCCATTCCACCTGCATTTGCATTGGTAATTGAATAATGGATTGACGTACATCAAAGTACCAAAAACCATCTTCCTCAGAAACCTTAATATTTCTTGGTGATGCATACTGTAGTACTAAGTCAATTAAGTGAAAAATGTTACTTCGCAATTGATTTGATTTAGGAAAACGAAACTTTACAAATTTTTGGTGATGACTTCTTGGTTTATCGGATAAAATATATGCAGGCTTATACCCCATTTTAATTGAATCTTCTAGTGTCATATTGTTTCCAAACTCATCAATAAGCACAATATCCCCGCGCTTCGGAATGGATATAATGCGTGCTAATTTATTACCTTCCATAAATTTTTGGAACAATACTACATTATATTTTTGTGAGAATGTATACAGCGTATTGGCCTGATCCAATTGCTGTACCAATCTGTGTATTTCTTCCTCATTTACAAATTTAGTCTCACGGTTACGATGTTTCTGTATAGTACAAGTCAATTCTCCTTCTTCTATCCACTTTTCAAGTTGATACATGCTCACATTATAATCTTTTGCTGCCTGATATAAGGTAATTCCTTCTGTTTCACGATCTTCTTTGAGCTTTTCTATGTCTTCTCGCTTAAATAAAAAGCTACCATCTAAACGCCAGGTCTCTCGATTAATGGGATTTAATTGTCCTTGTTTCATAAGAGTACTAAAAATGAAGCTACTAATTCCTAAATAAGCTTTTACTTCATTCGTATTCATATTTATTTCCTGTCTTTCAAACATACCTATTCCTCCTATGTGTAAACTTCTGTTATGTGAAATCAATAATTTTATTATGTAAAGTTAAATTGATAAAAATATATAATGTAAATTAATTATAACACAATCATAACGTAATTTATTTTTAAAAATATATGAAGTTAAAATTCACTTTCTAACTAAATTATCTTTTATATAATTAGAAAATATATAAAAGATAATTTTTAAAAAAAATTAGATAACAACCATAGAAAATAGAACATTTTCTATACTTATTCATTAGTTTCATTTTTATAAAATTTAATCTTACTATGTAAATAACTTTTAATGTAATTCAGTTATAATAATAGATATAAAAGGAATTAATATGGAGTTGATTAATAATGAAATTTAAATTGAATACAATTCATAGTGAAAATTATTTAGAAAATATAGAGAAACAAAAACAAAATTTCTCAAACATAATTGCGATATGGAATCAAGGTTATATAAATGAAGCTGAATTTAAAAAGGAAAATAACGAAAGAGAAGATTCATATACATATGAGGGATTTTCAGATGAAGAAATATTGTATTACTATTTAAATCGGCAAACACATTTTGACCAAGAAAAACGTATAAAGGATGCATCCAGGACTCTATATGCACGTGATTTAAGCCAGTTCTATTTTTTCATCAAACAAAGTACAGAATTTCTGCAGCAAGATGTAAAGGACTATAAAGTTGGCCAAGTCTGGAGGAATCTAAGGAAGCGCCATATCCGTAACTATCAAAAATGGTTATCCCAGGACGCCATATCCTATCAATCAAAAGAAAAATACAAGGCATCTACGATTAGTCGGAAACTTGGTGTAATCCGTTCTTATTTGAAATGGCTATACGAAATCCAATATATCCAGGAGCCTCTTCATGTAGAAATTCTAAGCACGGCGGTGAATAAACAACATAAACCAAAGCGTGAGTTATCATATGAGGAAGTGAAGCAGCTGCTAAACTACTACAAGGATAATGAAATTAACTATGCTTTATTATCAGTCCTGGCTACTACGGGATTACGTGTTGCAGAAGTCGCTCATGCCAAATGGGAAGATCTTGAGTATGACGCTATACGTGGACGTTACTATTTAATAGTTGATACAAAGGGAGATAATGAACGGATTGTTTCTATTAATAAAGAGATTTTTAATCGTATTGTTGCGTTTCGAATCCGGAGACGATTACCTGTGGACATTGGAAATAAAAATGGAAAGACTATATTTCAAACAAAGAATCATACCGCTTATAGAGAAAATTATTTATCACAATATATTTCTAAAATCATTAAGGATACAAAGTTATCCTTTACGGAGAATATACGAATCACTCCCCATTTCTTTAGACATTTTTATGTGCAGTACTTATACGACTACAAGGGACTAGCACCTCATGTCATAGCAGCTGCAGTAGGTCATAAAAATGACCGGACAACAAAAGAAAACTACCTAAAACAAAGATTAACGAAAGATAACGATGCAGGAAATTTAATTATGAATGATGAATTTTAATGTACAATTAATACATAATAAATTCAATAAAGGACAAGATGAAACCAATATCCTGTTTCGCATGGCCCGTTTGAATTGTTTTCCTTTAAAATATCTCATGCCTGATTCTCCTAGATCCTGTTTTCTAGAGTGCAGTTTGGGGTACAGCCGAGATACGTGTAAAAATAAGTTATAGGCTTACTTACGCGATCCTTTTTTAACGATAAAATTCTATATGTCACATGTATTATTCTTTGTTACCTTTTGTTACCTTTTGTTACCTTTTGTTACCTTTTGTTACCTTCGGATAAGGTAACTATATGTTAAAATGTTAAAGTATTCACATCCAACCTATGTAAAGGGTTACCACTAGAGAGTCCCTATTCCCCTAGGGACTCTTTACATTTTAATTACGAAACAAGCCTAACTTCAAAAAACTTCCCTTTCTTTTATCTAACTTGTATCCCGCTTCCTCAACCAATTCATGTGTGCCAGCAAACAACAATACTTTTCCAATTGGTAAGATTGCATTCAAATGTTCTTTCGTGATTTCTTCAAGTTCATCATTCTCATAGCTATTGACCCCACTTGTACATCCAGACACCATAAGTATATATTGTTGTTCTTTTGTATTCTCGATTACCTCCATATCCCAGCAAAAACTCACAAAATCTAATTGTTTTTCGAAATCCGGCAATCCAGATACTACTTTTCTAATTAACTTTTTAATCCCCTTTTCTGTTTCAGTCCCTTGTTTGACTGTAAAAATTCTTGTTAGCAGTATATCCACCCTTTCGACTTAATATTTAGAGAGACATTGGTCCAGCAATCTTTTTCAATTCTTCTGGGTATTTCATCCCTAATACCGTCAACCCTATTAAAACTAGGATTATTGAAACTACGAATAACTTCGGTTTCCCTCTCACAAGAGCAAAGAACCCTACACAAAACAAAATCAACACACAAATCTTAGTTTCAATTAAGTTCATTCAATAGCCACTCCCTTCACGATTTTTCCACAACAATGTTACCTTTTCTACACCTACAGACTTATATATAAACTAGCATAGAAAGTCCGATGGGGAGAGGATTTCAAATTTAACACTCATTCCGAGCCCCCTTATCTTGTTGTAAGGGGGCTCACTCTATTCAAATACGGATTTTATTTAGTTTCCATTAACCTTTTTATCCCCTTTGAATATAGTATTATCATCCAAGTGAATACACAGTTGCTCTGGTACAAAGAATCCGTTTATAACCAGCGGGTTCTTTTATTTTTTCTGCATATAAAACTATTTTGTAGAGTTTAACTAATCCCATGCTTTCTGTTAAACTCTAAGTCTTCGTTATACTTGTCCACCATTTTTTGTTGCGTTTCCAATAATTCATCATAATGTTTCTCTAACCATTCCGCTTGTTCATTGGCTCTCCCTAAATAAGATATAAATATATAATCCATATTTAGTTGTGGTCCCCATTTTTGCACTCCCATTGGTATCCATAATGGTTCTTTTAAATTATCCTCCCCCTTACATGTATAATTTCTTTGCGATAATGTTATCTTTTCTTAACATACAGAGTTATATATACATGCTAAACTATTATAGAAGCTCTGATGGGTTGGAGTTTTCAAATCCGATATTTATCCGTTTCTATCTTAGCCCCCTTATCTTGTTGTAAGGGGGTTAGCTCTATTCAAATCATGATTTTATTTAAAATTGGTATTTTCTGTCTTATTCCCCTTTTTCGGGGGATAGGCAAAGAAATCTATTGTGCATTTGCTTATTCATAATGGATTATCCTTACAAGAACTTGTAGGTTTACAGATAAAGTAGGGGTACAGCCGAGATATGTGTTGCGAAGTTGGGAAAAATATATAGAGGTCTACAGATTAGAAATAGGCTTTAAGCAATCGCTATTAATTGCTGTAGTTCTTTGTACATTGAAAAGACGATTTGATTATCGCACCTAAAAACTATGCAAGTAGTCAATTGTGTTCTTGCTGTGTCTATAAAAACCTAGAAGTAAAAAATCTAAATCTTCGTGAATGGACTTATCCAGAATGTAATAGCCATCATGATAGGATGTAAACGCAAGTATCAACTTGCTAAAACTGGCCATGTAATTGGCATTGGCCATAGGGGCAGGGACTGCCCTTATAGCTTGGTAAATATAGATAACTAATATATATCAAACAGTCCACAAGGACGTTAAGTGGCCGGTAGTTTACCAACGTTAGAATACGCATGCAACACAATTGAAAACATAGTAAAATTAGCCAGCAAAAACTCTTAACATGTTTTTCAAAATACGAGGATGCCTTAATATAATACTTGTAATAAAAAACTACTATTCTCCGTGTTTCTCAGAAAATATCGCTCTTGCTAGTGAATTCATTGCCTCCCCTTTGTTTTATCCTTGCTGGTACTTTTCTACGAAACTATTACACGTTATCACAAGGGGATTCTCAAATAGCTCACCCCCTGCGATAACGTGTTCATTCATATCACTAAATGATTAATATCCCCAAATGTCTACTTCAGCTGCTGAAGCA
>NZ_JBBOXC010000002.1:0-312431 GCF_038007365.1 Bacillus sp. FSL R9-9492 | reverse complement strand
CCTCCTGCACCTGGATAAACCGATGAAAATACATCCGGGAGTTGAAATGCAGTTGAATCTAAAATACGAATACGCTTGAAAACAGAAGTGTATGGAGAAGAAATCGGCATAGATGCGGCCAATTTTTTGCTTAGTAGTTCGGCTAGTAGGTGTTGTAAAAGTTGGACGGCCGCCTTATTAAACCGTTGATTCAGTCCCTCAGGACTGATTAGTACTTCTGTTGATGCTTCTAAACAGCTAGATAACTGAGTTAAAGAAGTCATAGCTACATTTTGGCTCACCCATACACATAAAGCTACTAAATCTTTTGCTTGGTACTTACTGGTTCGTTGTACAAAACCAACATCTCTAGCAAGATCCCGTAAGGTATTTGGAGATAAAAAACTATGAATCTCTTGAGCAAATAGTTGTAATTCGTCAGACACAGAAACAGACATAAAAAACGCCATCCTTTCCTATGATTCTACAGAAAGAATAGCGTATTTTTTCATTTTAGGGGGCATTTCTTTTTATTAGCTTGATAGCGATGGGGTCTCGCCACATCGCTATCAAGCTCCTTATAGAAGCAACGGGGGAACTTTAATATAATAAGAATTAAAGATAGTATAAAGGACCAAAAATTAAATATATTAAAGGTGGAAAATGACATGGAAAGAAAGTACCGATTATATCAAATTGATTCATTTACGAAGAAAAAATTATCAGGTAATCCGGCTGGTGTAATAACAAATGCAGATGGTTTATCTTCGGGTGAGATGCAGAGGATTGCTAGAGAGCTTAACAATTCGGAAACGGCATTTATCTTTAAATCAGATAATAGCGAATCTGATGTAAATATTCGTTTTTTTACGCCTACTCATGAGGTCCCTATCTGTGGACATGCGACGATTGCTGCCCACTATGCTCGTGCAGTTGAAAATAGTTTAAATACAGTTAAAGTTTATCATAAAACTGGTGCCGGCATTTTACCAGTGGATGTGATTAATGAAGATAATGATTACAAAATTATTATGACGCAGGGTAGTATAAGTTTTGAAACTGTGATTGAAGGTGTAGCTTTAGAGAATATATTTACAGCTTTCAATATTAGTGAAAATGATTTATTAGAAGATTGTCCAGTACAAATCGTTTCAACCGGGCATTCTAAGGTGATGATTGGAATTAAAAATTCGGAACTTCTTAACCAATTAAACCCTAATATGGATTTACTCACAAAAGTCAGTGGATTAATTAATTGCAATGGTTTCTATGTGTTTACGATGAATGCTCCCGACTCTGATATTTTAATTCATGGAAGAATGTTTGCTCCTGCAATCGGTATTAACGAAGACCCTGTTACAGGTAATGCGAACGGTCCTTTAGGCGCATACTTGATACATCATAGACTTGTCAAACATGATAATACTTTATTTAGTTTTAAAGCAGTGCAGGGCGAAGCTATAAAACGGGCGGGTATCATTGATGTTCAAGTGAAAATTTGTAATCAGGAGCCAGAGGAAGTAAGAATTGCAGGAAATGCTGTAATCGTATTTAAGTCCGATTTATTACTTGATTAGCAATTCATATGCAAAGTTCGAATCGTAAATGGAGGTCTTTATTAATATAAATTTCAGTCATTGTAAACTGTAAATCATAATAAAGTTATTTCTATGACGGGGAATTTGTGAAATAACACATTCAAACAAAAAGGTGCTTTTGTTAAATAGAATAAATAAGAAAAGTAAACACCCCCAAAACAAAAAAATGAGCTGACCTCTCAAAATAACTAACTGTAGAGAAAGAAAATTTTCATTTAGGGGGTACTTCAAAATCTTATCTTGATGGCGATGTGGAGGGACCCCATTGCCATCAAGATAAGAAAAGCAAATACCCCCAAGATGAAAAATCAGCTGTTTTCTGTAAAAAATATACAAAATTTTCATCTTGAGGGTGTAAATTCTTAAGTTGATGGGCATAGGGTATCGCCACATGCCTATCAAGCTAAAAAATGGTATCCATAAAAAGAAAAAAACGCTATTCTTTTTGTAGAAATATACAGAAAGGATGGCGTTTTTGTATGAATCTATTGATTCAAGATGAGTTTCATTTATTCGCTAAAGAACTAAAGCGATACCTATCTCCACATGTCCTTCAACAACTCGCACAGAAGACCGGATAGTATGTGATGGTATCCCAGTCCTAGCCCATTAGAATTATTAGAAGCTGGATTAATTTTTTAAACTTCAAGTCTATTTTTTAAAGCACCGTAGCCGAAGCGTTAAACCTTAATATTATGCATTTCTGGGCTCACCGAACATCATTTCGGTATGGATAAGTCGTCCTCAGAGGCTAATTTCGTCTGTTTTATACGAAAGGATATCGACAAACTCAGAATGACGAAAAACAATTGAAGAGACAAAGCCAACAGAATTCCCGTTAACAACCCCAAATTTAGCGATTGACTAACGGCAATGAAAGCACCGCCGATTCCTATACTCAAACCCGGACTGAATGCGTCTGTAAATTGAAGGCTGGCAGATATCTCCCCTTCTTCACCTGCATTCGCATGCTGCAACGCAATAGCTCCGGTGGTTGGATGTGCTAACCCTATACCAAATCCGATGAAAATTTGCGAAATCACTGCAAATACGATTCCCCCTCCGGGCAGACCTACAGCTAGCATAACAGCGGCAACACCAATGACCATAAAACAAATACCAGCCGTTACCCGTTTGTTTCGACCTGCCCCGTGGTCTTTGGCATCAAGCTTTGACTGGATCCAAGCTGCCATCGACCAACTTAATGCACCCGCCGCCACAATTAACCCAGCCAGATCTGCAGGCATTTTTTTCACTTCTGTCAATGCTAGGACAACATAACTTTCGGTAGCAGTATAACAAGCGACAAACAAACCTCTTGACGCAATAGTCGCAGGCAAACCTTTCCTTGCACTAAAAGTACCCCCGGGCAGCAACTTTCGCAAAGGTTGGATCATGAAAAGCACCCCCACCGCCGAAAGTACCATACCCTTCCAATCGGTTATAGAACCAAGGCCCATCATCAACAAGCCCGTTCCAATGGCCAGCACCACCGCATATCCTTCTTTCCGGATATTTTTAGAAGCTTCTTTTTCCTTCACCGAAAATTTGCGATAAGCGGGAAGCGTCAGCACTACAGCCAAACCAATGAAAGGAAGCACCATCCAAAAAACAACTCTCCAGGAGAAAAACTCAGCTAAAAGTCCAGCGATATAGGGTCCAATTAAGGCAGGTAAAATATAAGCACTTGAAAACATTGCAAGTATTTTCGTTCTCAGCTTATCGGGATAGCCTAAAGTAATGCTATAATATACGCATGTAATGATTGCTCCTGCGCCAAACCCCTGAAACACTCTCCCTACGATTAGCATAACCATGTTCACCGAGGTGGCCGCAATAACAATGCCAATCACGAAAAAAAGAATCGATGCCATAAACGATGTAAAAACGCCGTTTTTGTTAATTCGCTGACCTATAATCATGGTTCCGACGATTTGTGCCAAAAGAAAAGAACTGAATATCCAGCCATACAAATGAAGAGCATGCAAATTTCGCGCTAAATTTGGAGCAATAGTGGTAATCGCCAGTCCTTCAAATGCCACGGTAGTCACAGCAAGTATGATCCCTATAGTCAGAGCTCTATACTTGGCGTCAAAAATCCCGATACTTTTATCTAATATATCCATCCTGTATCCTCCTCATTATTGTTGTCGTAGCAATACTTGACACGACAAGTATTTAATCTGTTAATATATTTTCTATAAAAAAACGTAGAAATAGTAGTCTTGATTATAATGGTTGTAGCAACTATCTATCCCATCTATTAACACTTACTAGTCCGACTCATCGATTCTATCAAGTTTCTTTTAAAACACCTAAATATTTACTCCACAGCCCACGTAGAGAGTGATTCCCTTAATATAACGACACCGAAATCATGATGCCAACCTTTGAATTCGATTAATTTTAAATATATCATTTTTTCTGACTTTTAATCAGGGTGAGAAAAACAATCAAATGAGGGAAACGGTTTACTTTCATATACCTTAAGCATAAATTCTAATCGCGGTATCCAATTATTTTTCTCTCCCTTAATGAGATGCTCAATCACTTCATGGACATTCCAGGTTTCTTCACCTTCATTGCAACTCTCGGATAAACCGGATAAAAAAATACTCCAATGTGTGTGGTGTACGCTCGAGTACCTCAATCCCTTCTTTTAAGATTGAAATGCATTCATCTACTCTTCTCTCTGATTATAAATCCTTTACATTGTTATACATTACAGAAAGAATTCTCCTAAATGTTTCTACTTCCTCTTCAGACAAACCCTTGATGGTGTTCTTATACGCCTCTATGGATGGAGAAAGGATGTCATCTTTACTTTCGCGACCTTTAGGAGTCAAATATACACGTAAAGACCTTCGATCAGTTTCATGGACTACACGATAAATAAATTCCTTCTTCTCCAGTTTGAAAAGCATTCGTGCAACGTTTGTCTGATCCTTGTGCAGTCTTTCAGCAAGCTCTTTTTGGGTAATCCCTTCTTTTTCCCAAAGAACGACCAATATTTCCCACTGATCCACAGTAATATCAAAAGGATTCACCACTTTTTGATAATAGTTATTCAGCTTAAGAGCCGCACGCTGTACATTAACACCCATATATTTTTCTAATTCCATGGTCGGCCCCCTTTATAATAGACATGACTATAGTTGCTACGATTATTATATTCGCGTCTCTTTCCATTGTCAATTTCCCTAAAATAAGGTACCGTCACATTGCTATCAAGCTAAGATAAATTTGTATCCATATAATCAAAAAAACGCTATTCTTTTTGTAGAAATATACAGAAAGGATGGCGTTTTTGTATGAATCTATCGATTCAAGATGAATTTTATTTATTCGCTAAAGAACTAAAGCGATACCTATCTCCACATGTCCTTCAACAACTCGCACAGAAGACCGGATTTGTAAAACGTAAAAGCAAGTATGGCGCACGAGATTTGACTGCTTTATGTATTTGGATCAATCAACATGTAGCAAGTGATTCTCTCACTCAATTATGTAGTCAGCTTTATGCAAATACAGCTACACTAATAAGTCCTGAAGGACTGAATCAGCGTTTTAATCCAGCAGCTGTCGTATTTCTTCGAGAAGTTTTTACTTCTCTTCTCACACAAAAACTCTGTTCAAGTCACTCACTTTCTGCATATATAATCTCTACTTTCAATCGTATCCGTATTCTAGATGCAACTGTGTTTCAACTGCCTAATCAATTCGCCACTGACTATCAAGGGTCAGGTGGGAGTAGTAATAAGGCAGGCGTAAAAATCCAATTAGAATATGATTTACTTAGTGGTCAATTCCTTAACGTGCAGCTTGGACCAGGGAAAAATAATGATAAAACATATGGTACATTCTGTCTTAAAACCATAGATGCAGGCGATTTGTGTTTACGTGATCTTGGTTACTTCGATTTAGGAGACTTACATGCCATTCATGATAAAGAGGCTTACTATATCTCGCGGTTGAAGTTGAATACACGCATATATACCAAAAATCCTGAACCAGAATACTTCAACAATGGTACGTTAAAAAAGCAAACAGAATACATCCAGGTTGATATGACACAAATACTATCTGGTCTAATCCCTGGTGAAACGATGGAAATCCCTGAGGCATACATTGGCCAAAATCAGAAACTTCCGGCACGTGTCATTATCCATCGTTTAACCGATGATCAAAAACAAACACGTCTGAAAAACCAAGCAATACGTGAAAAGAAGAAAGGCATTGTCATGAAGGATAAAAGTAAACGTTTAATGGGCATGAATGTATATATCACGAATACGTCGCTAGAAGAAGTACCGACAGACTACGTGCATTCATTATATTCACTTCGTTGGCAGATTGAAATTTTGTTTAAAACGTGGAAATCATTCTTTGAAATTGATGAATGTCAAAATATAAAGAGAGAACGCCTAGAGTGTCATTTTTATGGACAACTCATCGGTATTCTCCTCTGTTCTTCTACGATGTTTCAAATGCGTCAGTTTCTGCTTAAAAAGAAAAAGCAGGAGCTGAGTGAATATAAAGCCATATATATGATTAAAGATTACTTCCCATTACTGTTTCAAGCGATAGCCGTTGGCACAGAAGAACTTTTAAAAATTCTCCATTGCCTTTATCAATTGCTCAAAAAGAATGGTCGTAAATGTCATCGGTATAAAAAGATGACCGTCTTTGATATTCTAGGGATTGTGTATAAGACGACAGTGAAACATAGACAAGCTGCCTAGCGAAAAAATCACGTTTTAATAGGCTTCTTTAGCATGCCTACTTTTTTATTACTTGCTAGTTTTGAAACAAGAATCAATTCGTACCTAGTAATTTATCTAGTTAGCTTGATGGGCATGTGGAGGGACCCCTAATAGACAAATTACTTAATAAAAATAGACGAAACTATATTTATAAGCTCCATAAATTCCACCTGGAAATAAAAGTAAGCCTATGACCTATTTTTACACGTATCTCGGTCGAACCCCGAGTAGGAATGAGAAGTTTAGAAGAAATCGCAATGGAATATATAGAAATTGAAATGTGTGAAGGAAGTCATAGCAAAAGCAAAGATGAATATGATAATGAATTAGATTTTTATCTTGAAAATGTAACGAATTCAGAGGGTTCTTATGAAACCTACTTAGCTAATAGTCTTTCAAAAGAAGAGTTAGATCACCACGATGTAATTGAAGTATGGAATGCTATCGAAAAAGGAATAAAAGAAGCTGTGGGGAAAAGAAGATAATATTCTTTCATATAGGTGAGTGACGAATGCAATATACAAAAGAAGAGTTACTCTTGATTATTCAGTATAAAGCAAAAGAATTTTCAACGTACGGTACTCGCAAAGTTTATACCAAACAAGGATTAGCAGAAAAATTAAAGCGTGTATATAGAGTGAATGAGGGACGTATTCCAATACGTCGTTTCAATGAATTTGGATTATGTGCTAGCACACTCCTGCGGTATTTCCAAACAACCAAGATAAACGAAATATGGGAAGAAATAGAGAAGGAGATTAAGCATGACAATAAAAGCTTACGGGAATAGGGAAATCAGCAAAGTAGTTTTCTCAGGAAATCCTACAGCATTATCAGTATGGCTTAAGAAACGAAATGATCGTACGAAAATACACGCTGCACTTCCAAAAGCGTATGTGGAGCTAGGAACAAGAAAAGGATGGACACAAGAACAGATAGAGAACTGGGCTAAAGAAAATGGCCTAAAATGTGATTGGTCACAAGTAGAGGAATTATAGAAGAGACTAGATTCCACTGAAAAAAATACAAAGCATCGCAACTTTATTTCAAATATACAGTGCACTAACAATTGTTATTTTCGGAATTTAACAAATATGATATAATTTATGTTAAGCGATGTTTCTTAAAAGTAAATGGTGGTTCAAGTTAGGGGAAGGGCACTCATACGGGTGCCTTTTTCTTTAGAAATCATTAAAGGAGAGTGCAACATGACTATTATCAACTTGGATGATTTTCGAAAACAAAAAGAAAAACAAGTGGTGACGATACCAATCATTGAACGGATATACAAAGAAGATGGCGAGGTTAAGATTGAAGTATCTGGAGAACGCAAAGTTTCTAAAGCCTGGTTAAACAGACACGATAAGCAAGTATAATATGTCACTAAAGAAAAAGGACCTGATATGAATATCAGATCCTTTTTCACTATGTATAATTATTTCACTGCTTCTTTTAATTCTTTTCCGGCTTTAAATGCAGGTGCTTTAGATGCAGCAATTTGCATTTCTTCACCTGTTTGTGGATTACGTCCTGTACGTGCAGATCTTTCACGCACTTCAAATGTACCAAAACCAATAATCTGTACTTTCTCTTCATTTGCAAGAGCATTTGTTATAGCATCTAATACAGCTTGTGTTGCTGCAGCTGCATCTTTTTGTGTAAGTTCTGCTTTTTCTGCTACCATTTTTGTTAATTCGGTTTTATTCATTTTTTGCACCTCTTTGAATGTAATAAGAAATTATTATAACGTACCTACGTTTCTGATGTAAATAAGATATATAGAAAAATCCCTAGCAAGAGCTAGGTACGATTCTGTGTGATAGTAGTACCAAGGAAACTAATCTCAGCATACAGTTAACATTTAGATGTTTATATTAAGAAATATAAAGCGGTGTTTCAGAGTATATATTTGTTGCTGTATATTCTAAATTTAATAATATCCTTCCAAACTCATTTCATTTTAGAAGGATATTTCCAATCTTTTTCTGTTCCTGCTTTTGGAGTAGACTTAGACGTTTTTTGAGGAAGGGTTTGTTTCTCTATCTTATCCAATCGCTCTTCTACTTTTTCTATTGCTTCTTTTGTTTCTTTCAGCTCTAATTTAATTTCCGTCAACAAACGCAATATAGCGTCTCCTTTTGTCATTTTCAAAGCCAAGCACCCCTTCATATATTCGTTCAAAAGAGTTTATATAGTTAGCATTTTACCATATCGACCTTAATACAAAAAACAAGTATTGATGCCACAAAGAAAAGACACTCTCCTTTGAGTGTCTTTTCTCCAACTTGAACCATCTTAATTCTAATAACATCCACTTCTTCTTACAATTACAAATATATCAGCAATCTTTCAAATCACATTCATTTTACCATATTTCTCTATAAAAATTTTTGAGAAATATGATATATAACTATTTTAAATTAAAATCTAGCAAAAAACGAACGTATTTTCGTAAAATAGGTTGAATATTTGGGTTGAGTAGGAATATAATAAGAACAAACGTTCTATAGAGGGGGATAATAAAGTGTATGACTATTCACTTTGCCCAAACGATACAGTATTTTGCCTAGACCTTGTTTCTTTTTTCGCATCAGTTTCTTGCGTGAAATTAGGTTATGATCCACTACAAACAAAGTTAGCGGTAGTTAGCGATAAGACAAGACCAGGTTCTGTTGTTTTAGCTGCTACTAAACCCTTAAAAAAATTAGGTATAAAGCAGGGCAGTCGGCGATACGATCTAGATAATATACCAGGTGTAATAGTTGTAAATCCGCAAATGGACACATACATACGGTGTTCAAACTATATAGCGAAGATTATATTACAGTACGTTCCCCCCGAATTTTATTTTCAATACAGCATCGATGAGTGCTTTATACAGACTGACAAGATACTGCCTCTTTTTGCTGATAGTCCCAGAGAATTTGCTGTAAAACTGCAGCACGAAATATATAGAAAAACAAGGGGAATATCCGCCGCAGTTGGAATAGGAAAAAACATGCTCATGGCAAAGATAGCACTGGATGTGACCGCTAAACATAGTCCAGATCTAATAGCGGAGTGGGATTATAGTGATGTCCCCACAAAAATTTGGTCAATACGTCCATTAAGTAAGTTCTGGGGAATATCGACAAAAATAGAAGCGAAGTTAAATAGGAAGGGAATACATACAATAGGTGACTTAGCTCATTATCCTTTAAAATATTTGCAGCAGGAATTCGGGGTTATCGGAACTGATTTACATCTTCATAGCCATGGAATTGACTTTAGCCGTATTACGGATACATACAAACCAAAATCAACTTCCATTGGTAAGAGTCAAATTCTAATGCGTGATTATAAACTTGAAGAAATACCGGTTATTCTGCTAGAACAGATAGAAGAGGTTTGCTACCGTATGAGAATAAAACATAAACTCGCTCGAACTGTTCAATTCTCCGTAGGTTACAGTCGTTCGTATGGCGGTGGTTTTAGAAAAAGTGTAACATTTGAGCGGCCAACTTGTATGACAATGGATATATATCATATATGCCTAAAATATTTGATGCAGTTGCATACAGGCGAACCTATTAGAAGTATCAGTATTTCTCTGACTAACTTAGTAAGTGAAGGTGAGGAACAAATTTCTATATTTGATGATGTAAAGAAGAGAGAGCAACAAGTTAAATTAACAAGAGCTTTAGATGAGATACGAACTCGGTTCGGTAAAAATAGCATTTTAAGGGCTATATCTTACACACCACATTCCACGATTAAATACAGAAATACCCTAATAGGAGGCCATCAAGCATGAGAGAAACAAATATACCGCGAGGCAGGGGAATTGAAAAGTGGAGCCCCTTTTGCAGTATGCCAGAACAGTTTGCTGGGCTGCATCAATTAATACAGGATCAAACAAAAGTGTCCAAACCAATATTAGATTTACAAAAATCTGAAGAAATAAATCAAGTTTTAATACAAGCCATACAGACAAAAGAAGAAGTTGATCTCTGGCATTATAAAGATGGAATTATCCTATATAAGATTGTTAGCATTCATAAGTTTGATTCTATAAATAAGACATTAGTTGTTACTGACGCATTTGGTTTTAACAATCCATTGTACTTAGATGATATTGTAGAGTGTAGCATACACAGCTAATGAAAAAAGGTATGGTGGGGCCCCAATGCTATCAAAGGTTCTACTTCTTCTGTTCAATCTCCTACAGCAAAATGGGCGAAAATGTGATAAAAACCATAAGTTTGTTATGGAACTGATTTTTAAGCATATTTCAGTCAGTTTTGATAGAAATAAATAAAATGCCATAAACAGTCGTTTATGGCACTTGTTAGATAGAATTTAACGCTAATTGGAGTACAGCCAACGTACTTACATAAAACTCACGCTAAGGATTGTTTATATCGTAACAATACGTTTTTGTTACGTTTTGTATTTAAAAATATGAAATATCCTAACCGTTGAACTAGCTGTAACAAAATACTGTATCAAAAATAATTTGTAACAGAATTAGTAAAAAACCTTTTTGTTACACAGAAATCTGGTAATCGAAATAAAATACAGACTATGACTCGAAATTACATGTATCTCGGCTGAACCGCACCCTTGCATCAAATTTCGTTTCAAAAACAGTATTTAATAATATATTTCACTCTAATTTGTTCTTGAAATTTTAACTTATCAAAGTAAAAATTCATTTAGGCCAACTCGGAGGCTTGAGATTCCCTACATTTATATGCCCTAAATCTATATTTCCAGGTGACCACTCTGGTGGTATCGTAAAGTTAGGTACATTTATCTTCTTTAATTCTTCAACTGTATAACCACCTGAAATTAAAACTTTTGCAATATCCTCAGATTTGTCCTTATATCGTTCTAATTTCGTTAACAATTCTACCGCTAATTGAGTAGTTACACCTAAATCCTTCAATACTTGCCCTATAGGATTAACGAAATATAAGAGGTTACCATTAAACCAATCGAACAATTTCTCTATTTCTATATCCTTAAAATGATTACGTATTTCATCTAATACCTCATTAATGATTACATTCTCGATTTGTTCTAATGTAGTAAATACTGTATCGGTATTTACGCTTAAATTTAATGTTTCATTTAATACTGATATATTTACTTTAAAGGTAGTGTGACAATCGTTCACTGATACATTAAGTGAAGCATTGAAAATACAATATAGATATACATTGAACGTACATGTACCAAAATCTAAAATTTTTATAGATATTATTTTTTCATCGAATCTAAAAGCTCCATCTAGATTTACAGAAATTTGATTAGAATTAATTAATTCACACCTACAGGATCGCGTGCCCCACTCTTTTTGAAAATTTTCATCATTCGGACTAAATGTGATATTTCCATCTTGATTTCTAGAGGCATTCACAGTAATCTTAGGTGAGCGAAACATGGTGAGTCCAATATCTATATTCAAAACATAGTTTCCAGATTCTGATTGATACGTAAAAGAAGGGCCTTTATCGCTACTTGAACTATCTTCTAGAACTATCATACCATTACAAAAATTCAATTTCTCCATTTCGCCACTAATTGCAAAGTTCAAATCCCCTTTCAAATAAGTATGCATTTTCACATCAAATGTAGCTAAACTTCCATCCACATACATTCCTAAACCAGGCGGGAATGTTATTGAAGAATTTTTTGGACTTTGAACAGGAGTTGGACCTAATATAAAATAGATTTCAAAGTCTCTGACCTTTATTTCATCAAGTAATGGAGCTAAGTTAACTATATTTCCACTATCAGGCCATTTTAATATAATACGCCTAAAAAAAGAATCAATTAATTTCGTCATAGTAATATCATTTCCACTACTATGATGCAACCTGCCAACAAAGGCTGTAGGTAGCGTACCATTCACCAATTCTAATTCTTCGACATTTAATACTATTTGATCGTCTGGATTTTCTCCACTTTTAATTGTCCCAGACAAATTAATTTTAAAACCTTTAGGATCTACTGCATAGCTCGCAGCAAGGTCACTAATTGTTATTAAAGGAATTCCAAGTGGATTTATCCAGTCTTTTGATAGCTGATGTGCACTGTTCCATACTCCAGTTAGTCTAAATACAAGTCCCAATGACCCCTGTTCTAAAAAATTTACCCCTGTTTGAAATAATAAAGTATCTCTTCCTATATCTATCTGCATGTTGCAAGATAGTTCGAATTGTGACATTGTAAAATAAATTTCTATGCCATCAAATTTAATAGAACCTTGAGTTGATGGAACATCATAAATTGCTTTTACTTGTGATATATTTCCTGTATTATATTTAATTACAAGTTTCATTGTCTTGGGTATATTTAATACTCCTCTAAGGGTTTCTATAACTCCACCTGTAAACTCAATTTCTGAAAACAACATACACCCTTGAAAATTAAGAGGTAGTCCATTTATTTCTTGAATATTTTTGTGAATGGGACCTCCTGTTGAAAGCACAAATCCAGGGTTATGGATACTATATCCAATTCCCGACATACTCCCTAAATCGTTAAGTAATTTTTTTAATTGTGGTACTTTGTCATATAACCAATCTTCAGGAAAGCGTACAATACAATGATATTTTACTTCTTCATTAACGATACTGAATTCAATTAGTGAATTCACATTAATTGAATTGATATTACTTGTTCCTTCCACCTGGATGTAAGACTCTGTAGGTTCAACAATACTACTCATGGGTTTCACAACTAATTCGCCATTTAGCAATTCTGAAAATACCCCTTGTGAGATATCATTACCAACAATGCTTGGTGTAAATGTAAAGGAAGATTCCTCATCGTTTGTGAATAGTTTTACTTTATTTTTTAATTCTTCAAAATTCATTTCCAACCCCCTAACACTAGAATTTATAAAAGTTAGTATGGTCCTTTCAAAACAAAATAATCCCGTCTCATAGTAGCTTCATTTATAGGGGGACTAATCATTCACCTCATAAATAGTTTTTTTAAGTACTGGTTCTGGTTCAATAGAAGGATAATGAACTTGAACATCTTTGGCTTTTTAATTTATATAGTCAAATAATATAATTTTAATCTGCGACATGTTGTGCTATCCCTTCAGTAAAGTTTTCATTGATATTCTAGGGTTTTAAAGCAAAAAACACCTTAATTCTAGGCAATCTAATGCTTCCTCTTATGGCAAACTTATGAGTCAAAAAACAGAAAATCTCACAAATATGAGTGTGATATGAACCATAAGTTTGCCATTCCGTTAAAGACATATAAATATTAAGTGTAAAGATAGTAAGGATTGAATGTCCCTACTATCTTTTTTTAACTATAAGTACAACTTAAAAATATATTTTAGTGATTGACACAATAATCTCTAGAATGCTACGGTTTTAATGGTAAAGTAATAAGAGGTTTAATGTTTAGATACTACATATATGATGAGAAAAGGTGTCGGAATACTTTTAGAGAAAGGAAATCTCTCTTCTTATAGTCTTTAAAATTCAATATATAGATAATCTGATTAAGTGAACCGTACATATGGAGAGGAAGAACGTAAGATGTTTAAAAAAGTTACATCGGTTGTAGCTTCTATTATAGGAGCTAGTCTGCTACTAACAGCTTGTAGTAGTGGAGAAAAAGAGACAAAAAACAAAGCAAAGGCAACTGAAAAGAATGAAACAAAAAAGTCCATTCATTTACCGTATATTGCAGAGATTCCAACTATGGATGTGACTAAGGCAACTGACGGTGAATCTATGAACGTAATGAAAAACGTGTTTGAAGGATTGTATGCGTTGGGGGAAGGAAATAAGCCAATACCAGCAGTAGCGGAATCTTATGCAGTGAGTGAAGATAAAAAAACATACACTTTCCATCTAAGGGATTCAAAATGGTCAAATGGAACACCTGTAACAGCCGAAGACTTCGTATTTTCTTGGAAACGTGCTGTAAATCCTGATACAGCGGCAGAATATGCGTTTTTATTCTTTGATATAAAGAATGCAAAGAAAATTAATAGTAAAGAGCTACCTGTAGATCAGCTAGGGGTAAAAGCAATAGATGATAAAACATTAGAGGTGCAATTAGAGCAGCCTGTCCCTTATTTCATAGATTTGACAACGTTCGCAACGTTTTTACCGATTAATGAGAAGTATTTTGAATCAAAAGGGAAGCAGTATGGTTTAGAAGCAAATCAATTGGTTTATAACGGAGCATTCACATTGGATAATTGGAAGCATGAACAAGGTTTTCAGTTGAAAAAGAACCCGAATTATTGGGATGCTCAAACAGTTAAGTTAGACGAAATCAACTTTGATATTGTAAAAGATAAATCAACAGAAATAAATCTATATGAATCAGGTCAAATTGACCGTGTAGGACTAACAGGTGAGTTTGTAGATAAATATAGAAAGAATCCCGACTTCAAGGAACGTTCTGAAGTAACGGTGCAATTCCTACGTATGAATCAAAAGAATGAAGTATTAAAAAATAAAAATGCTCGTTTGGCGATTAGTCAGGCAATGAATAAAAAAGCCTTTGTTGATACAGTGTTAAACAATGGTTCTCTTCCTGCGTATGGTTTTATACCATCTGATTTTGCTAAAGGATCAGACGGAAAAGACTTCCGAAAAGAAAATGGTGAATTAGTAAAAGATGATGTGGATGCAGCGAAGGGAAACTGGAAGAAAGCAAAACAAGAACTTGGGAAAGAACAGGTAACACTAGAATTACTAACAAGTGATAATGTATTTGCCAAGAAAAATGCGGAGTACTTAAAAGGTGAGCTAGAAAAGAATTTAGAAGGGTTAACGGTCAATGTTAAGCCGCAGCCACGCAAACAACAAATTCAATTACTTCTAAACAGTGATTATGATTTAGGTGTTGATGTATGGTCGTCTGATATTCCTGATCCTATTACATTTTTAGATTTATTCACGACAGATAGTACATATAACTTTGATAAGTATTCAAACAAACAATATGATGAACTAATTCATCAAGTAAAAACAAACTTAGCTGATGATGAGAAATCTCGTTGGGAAGCGATGAAACAAGCTGAGAAAATTTTATTAGAAGATGGAGCGGTAGCACCTTTTTACCAACTGGGTAGATCATACTTACAACGTTCTTCAGTCAAAGGTATTGTAACGAATGATTTTGGTGGGGAATTTAACTATAAGTTTGCTGAAATTAAGAAATAGGTAAAAAAAGGAGTCGATATATATCGACTCCTTTTAGTTTGCCGTTTAATACACCTATGCACAATTGCATATACAGTTATCCCGTTATCCCGACTACAAATAACAAAATTTTTGATATGATTATGGTAAAATACGATATACTAACATTAGGTTTAACTAATATAATGAAAGATATTGAGGTATTCTTTTTTAGATTAGAAGGGAAAATAATATGAATGAAAAGCTTAAGAGAGAAGATAAAATTTTAGAACAAACATTAAACAAATTCTTGGGTAGAATTATTGATGAGATTGATTTCCAAAGAAAAAACCAAGAAGATATTGCTAAAATAATGGGTATTTCTCCTGGAACTCTTTCTAAGAATTTAACTGGAAAAAATCAATTTGGATTTTGGAATCTAATTAAATTACTTAATATATTATATGCGGGTGATATTAATAAACAAAGAATGATGTTACACATCTTCTGTTCTGTCACAACAAGCAAGATAAACTTGAGGATTGCCATGGAATACGCCAATGCAAAAGGTGATTTATCACTTCTTAAGCTATTAGTGGAACAAGAGAGAAAGTCCTCACTCGCAATGAATAGAGAATGGGCTTATGTATATGAATTAGTATTGCTTAGAAGTAATGGAACAATTAAAAAGCAGGAATTGTTATCTAAGCTTGAAAATCATAAAGGGAGTAAGATAATTAAGACAAACGAGATGAAAGTCTTATGTGGTATATTAACTTACTACACTATGTATGATTTAGAAAACTATAATTCTCTGTTCGAATATGCTGAAATGTTACTTCCAGATGTAGATGCAATTACTGATAGTTTTATTAAGTCATCTTATTTAGGTAGGATTAAAGAAGGATTAGCGTATGCCTATTTAGTACAAGATAATCTTGAAATGACTAGGAGTTTATGTCAGGAGATTTTAGCAATAGATGACCCTAAAGATTGTTTCCATCTTTTAAGGGCATCAGCACTTGCGTATATAGCAGAGTCATATACCTTTGATAGCTATGATAGTGCATCTTGGTATATGAAGAAGGCACTAAAGCAGTTAGGATTATGTAATTTTGAAAGGGAAAAACAAAGAAAGCAATCAATTCTTAACACATATGCTTTTATTAAGTTAGTAAATAAGCAAGAATTAGAGAATTTAGTTATATATCATTCTGCGGAAAAAGCTTTTTTAGAGATTATTAAGGGGAATTTCAAAAATGCAGTTGAGATCCTGAGTGATTTAGAAAAGAAAAATAGTATGCTAACACCAATGCAATATTGTTATTTAGGAATAGCAAAGAATGATATTTCATTAATTGAAAAGTCGATTATGTTACTAGAGTGTGCTGGTAATAGGTTCTATTGTAGATTCCCTAGAAAAATAGTGGTAGAATTTAATAGAAATGGTATAATGTGCGAAGGTGGTGCTATATGAAGAAAATATTATTTGTATTAACAAGTATCGTTTTGGCGGCAGGAATTGTTTACACCGCTGCTGGTAGTAAAAAGCAACCAAACAATTTAGTGAAAAAAGATTCAGAACAATTATTAGCTAGAATGGGTGACCCTGGAAGTGGAATGGGTTAACCCTTAAATAATTCGAATGCGATTGTCTCAATAGAGGCAATCGCATTTGTTGTTTTTAGGGATATTTCCTAAATATCGATTTTGAAATTCGAGAAATGTTTGTGAAAGATTCACAAACTAATAACTATATCTGAATCAGTATTTTAAACTATAAAATCGAGATTCTTTCTATTATATATACTTACTAAAATAATGAATTTCCTATATCTATTGTGGCCAAGTTTTGGCGTCTTGTACGTTCCCTTAAATAACGTTCCGTCGTCATAATCGATTCATGTCCTAAATAGTCACGTATTTTCTTAAGCTCAACACCTTTTCCCATCAAATGATTTGCAAAGAAGTGCCTGCAGGTATGGGGAGTAATTCTATCTTTTCGGTAACGTAGAAAGGGTAAGTTTGTTTCTTCAATTTTTTCTGCTACATATTTTGATAAGTAGTCGGCTCTATAATGAAAGCCATCCGCTTTTGGTAGAAAAGCAGATGAACTAGAGACATCTAATTTTCCTGTTTGTCTACGTAATTGACGAAGACGACAGATATCGTCGAGTACATCTTCAAAGATACGAACTTCCCTTGTTTTATTTCCTTTTCCAACTACACGTAAGAGATACACGTTTAAAGAAGGATGGAATGCAAGATCAGCCCATTTCGCGTTAGCAACTTCTTCAATCCGGAGTCCAGTAGTCGTAAGAAGGAAAAACAAGGAATACATAAAGAAATTTGTTTTCTTCAGTGTATCTAGTATTTCATTTACTTCTTCAGGAAAGAGGTCACGGTTGACCAGTTCTTCTTTTTTTACAGATACTTTTTTGAGACGACTACTATAGTCATCTGAGAGACCAGTGTTGGCATAAACGTACTTTAGAAACTGCTGGACTACCGTTTTCTTTCGACGTAATGTAGTGGCAGCATACTTCTTACTTAGTTGATAGAAGTAGATTTCCATCTCATTATGGGATAAATCGTGAATGGTTCCGATTGTTTCTTTTATGTAGCGAAGAAAATGAGACAGATCATGCAGATAAATCTTTTTTGTTCGTTCACTTCTTTTTTTCGTTAAAGAAGGTTCATCGTGTAGAAATAAATAAACCAATGATTCTTCGCTTAATTTAGAATAGTCAATATTCCGGATGCCCATACCCATAATTTTTTCAAAATGACTGCTATCAAAAAAATCTGATTTTGATTGTACGAGTTGGTTATTATGTTCGTAATTTATAATATTCAAATTTACACACAACCTTTAATAGAATGAAATAGTAAACATATATTTTTATATAAATTTTATGATTCTAATTATACCACAATAAACAGATTATTTATTGTGGTATATAGTTATATTGTTAAATTAATTATTTTACTATTCATTTACTATTTATTATAATTGTCTTATTGGTTAAATAGTTTATTTAACTATTTTATAGTGATTGCACTTTCTGAATTTAAAGTAAAGGAGGAACACTTATGAAATATAAGCGAAAAGCAATTATTAATGAAATATCCTATCTTGAATCAACATACTGTATGAATTGTCCGCTACTCAATGAAAATATTAATAAAAAAAGAAAAGGTGGATGCAGAAAGCAAAGAAATAATATACAATGTGTAGGTTGTCCCGTAAATGATGCAATTCGGGCATGGGGCAACAAATTAGAATCCTTATCACAGCAGCATACTTTTAATAAAGTAAGGGAATTATACCTTGATAATCCTTATGAGTATTTGCAGTATAAAGAATATCCTATAGAATTAATTGTAGAGGAACTAGGTATAACTAAATATGAATTGCGAAGAAGGAATCAAACGAAGGTAGACAGCACGTGAAAATGAGGTGTTAATTTGGGTTATAAGACATTTGAAGAAGTATGCGAACAAGCAAACTTAAGTAGGAATCAATTGAGATATCTAATTAAGTACAAGAAAATTGAACCAATCAATCGAGATACCTGGAAAGCTGACGGGGGATATCGCTTTGAACAGGAAGATGCGCAACAACTTGCGGAGGAATATAAGGACTACTTATCTCTAAAAGATGCAGCTGCATATTTACAAAAATCCAGAACTTACGTACATAATGCTGCGAAAGAAGGTTCCTTGCCATTTAAAGAAGTAGCAAAAGGTAAAACAACTGAAAGACTATATCACCTTAAAGATTTAGAAGAGTTTAAAAGAAAAATGAATGAGGTAGGAATGGTAAATAAAAGATTATATAACCATTTACAGTTACATTCCAAGAATCTTCTTTTATTTGATATGGTTGAATTTAACGACCAGGAAGCAAGAGTGATTGATGCTGAAAAACGACTCGGTATTAACTCACATAAAGAGCAGATTACTATTCCGGAAGAGGTAATGTCGAATCATTTCTCTGAGGACGCTATTCAAAAAAAGAAGATTACGCGACCAGGTGATCTATCTTTCTTATTCCCTTTGTATACGGCATATGATGTGATGTTGTATGTAATCTCGCATTTAGGTATGTCAAATGTCCTTGTTTCTAAGAAAAATGAGGGGTACTTTATGAAATGTAAGCTAGGCACTATTCCTTATGAATCCTATATGTTTAGGGCCCTCAATAGCTGTTTAATCTGTGGTGTTCTACAACATAAAAATGACGCAATAAAACTAACAGATAACAAAGAACATGTAAGTTTATATTTGGATGCAGAGGTGGTAGAAGCCGCTAAGAAGACAGCAGACAAAAAAGGGTACAAGGGATACAAGAAATTTTTAGAAGACATTATCCATAAAGAATTGAAATCAGAAATAGAATAATAATTACTTTAAAAACTGCATATTTTTATGTGGTTTTTTCTTAAAATTATGTATTTTTATTTTGAGGCGTTTAAAAGGATTATATGACGTGTTTTATAATAACACATACAAACACATTGCCTTGAATGTTTATCTCTCTTAAATGCAAATCTGAAAAGCCTTTTTTTAGTTGTATCCTATAAAAATTTCATTTCCCTTATAGATACAAGACTATATCGTAAAAAAATTTCAAAAATAAATCATGGAACATAAAAATGACTTAATTAAGTTTGTCTGTTCGAAAGAGGACCATAATTATATCATGGTCCAAGAAATAATTTGTCATAATATAATTATGGTAAACTAATTGATGTATAGCATCAGCATACATCTTAAGATACAAAATATAAAAAAGAACTCAGGTATGATAATTATATATACACCTTAGTTCTTTTTTATTTTAATATCATTTTTACATGTATATACTTGTTGTTGCCACTTCCACTTTTTTATGGGTTCTATTAATAATATTTGCTGCTTTCTTTTTCTCTTCAGCTTTACCACTTTTTAATTGTTCATGTAGAGTTTGGAGCTTATCTAGTGTTATTAAGCGTAATCTTGCTTTTATTTGTCTCTTTATCTTCACTTGTTTTTCTATTATAAGTACATCTAAATGGCTGTTATTAACTTTTCCCTTTAGATGGGGTCGCACCACAT
Organism: Bacillus sp. FSL R9-9492; assembly: GCF_038007365.1. NCBI lineage: Bacteria > Bacillati > Bacillota > Bacilli > Caryophanales > Bacillaceae > Bacillus > Bacillus sp. FSL R9-9492. Next base: position 291,842 of record NZ_JBBOXC010000002.1, on the reverse strand, counting down.
CGCCATCAAGCTAAGAAATGCAAATACCCCATCGCTATCAAGCTAAGGGTACCAAGAGGGTATATGGGAGTGTATTTTTTGGGAATTTCTACGATTACACTAAAAATGTGCATAACAAATAAGCCTATCAAATAGGTGTTTTGAAAAATATTATGCAACTTTGAAACTCTGTGACAACGTACAATCATACATAACGCCTAGAATATCAAAGACTGTTTTCTTTTCGTAACGGTGAGATTTTCGTCCGTTTTTCTCTAAAAGATAAAATAAACGCAGAAAAACTTTTAATAATTCTTGGATGTCCTTTTTTAATCCATGGTAGAACAATAGATAATAATTCTTTATCATATAAATGGATTTGTACTCACTTAACTCTTTCTTTTTCTTATCTAAGAGTAACTGACGCATTTTGAACATCGTCGATGAACAGAGTAAAATGCTAATGAGTTGACCATATAAATGACATTCTAAGCGTTCTTTCTTGATTTCTTTGCACTTGTGAATTTGAAAGAAAGATTTCCATGTTTTGAACAAAATTTCAATTTGCCAGCGTAATGAATACAAATCATGGATATGTTCCGTTGGAACATTTTCTACAGAAAGATTCGTAATATACACGTTGATTCCACTCAACCGTTTACTTCGTTCTTTGTAGGTAATACCTTTCTTTTTTTCTTTTTTTGCTTGTTCCTTCAACCTTTTCTCTGTTTGTTCCTTTGTTAATCGATGAATAATAACACGAGCTGGTAATTTTTGATACTGTCCAATGTATGCTTCTGAAATTTCCAATGTTTGACCAGGGAGCAATTGATTCATGAGTTCTTCCATATCTAATTGAATATAGAGTGTTCCTTTCTTCACGGTCCCATTTTGAAAATACTCTGGCTCATCATTCTTACAATAGATTCGAGAATTTAATTTCAAACGTGAAACATAGTAAGCGCCTTTATCATGAATCTTCTGTAAGTCATGTAAGTCAAAATAGCCTAAATCTCTTATATACAAGTCTTTTGGTTGAATGGTTTTTAGGCTTGTTGAACCAAAAGTTTTATCATTCTCTCTTCCTTCTCCTACATAAACGTACAGGAACTTTCCACTCAATAAGTCATACTCCAATTGAATTTTGACTCCTGCCGTATGGCTACTTCCACCTGAACCTTGATAATGTGAAGAAAACTTATCTGGAAGCTGAAATGTTGTAGAATCTAGAATTCGAATGTGCTTAAAGATCGTGGTATATTGATGAATTATTTCTTGTGTTGAATGAATTCTTTGGGTTAGAAGGTTAGCTAGAACTTGTTCAAGAAATTGTACTGCGGAAGCATTAAATCGTTGGTTAAGTCCTTCAGGACTTATAAGAACACCTGTAGATACTTCAAGACAGCTACATAATTGCGTGAGTGATGTACTTGCGACCTGTTGACTAAGCCATACACATAAAGCAACTAACTCCTGTGCTTGATATTTACTCTTTCTCTGAACGAATCCTTTTTCTTTGGCTAAGTGTTCTAGAACATGAGAAGACATATGTCGTTGTAATTCTTCAGCAATCGGTTGAAGTTCATCAAGAATCGAAAGATTCATAAACAAACGCCATCCTTTCTTATGATTCTACAGAAAGGATAACGCCTTTTTTGCTTTATGGGTAGTGTAAAACTTTAGCTTAATAGCGGTGCGGTAGCACCAACAAAACGAAAATTTCGTACACTAAGCAAAATTTCATAAAGAAAAATCTGATTTCCTGTACGCTAAGAGATAATCGGCTTCTTACTGTTAAGTTGTCTGTAGTGGTCGTAGAGAGTCTAATGGTGCAATTTCTCTTTTGCTAAATCAGTATTCTTCTAGAAAGTTAATGTGTTCCCATTCTAATGGAAAAATATATTTTAATAATTCTTCATCAAATTGTTCTTTTTTCTTCAAAGCTTTTATTGCTTCACTTAAATAAACAGTATTCCACACACTAATTGCATTAATTAAGAGGTTTAGTGCACTACTTCTTTGAAGTTGATTTTGTAGCGCTCTTTCTCGTAATTCACCATGTTTTCCAAAGAAAATAGCGAAAGGCAAGACGATGAACACATTTACAAAATGACGAGAAAAATGACAAAACTGTAAGAATACACGAATGTTTGTAAGAAAGTTCGATGTTTTCCTTTTTCTTTTTTTATTATAGTGAGAAAGAAGAAAGAAGAAGGAGGGATTTGAAAATGTCTTTTTCTCAATTCAATATTGATATTTTTCGAGCAATTAATGATTTAGGTAAACAATATGTCTCATTTTTTCAACTTCTAATTGGAATTTAATTTTGGTTGATTACATAATAATTTCTATATATTTAAATATACAGTAATTAAACAATTTTTAAACTCTTTAGAAATTTAATTTAACCTTCGTGAAATATAATAAATATAAGGTGGTGTTTATATGAAATATATTGTTGAAACAAATAATCTAACTAAAAAATATAAAAAAAGTAGTGTGGTTAGTGGTGTAAATCTAAAAATTCCTGAAGGTGAAATTTATGGGTTTTTAGGACCAAATGGCGCTGGAAAGACAACTAGCATTAGAATGTTATTAGGCTTAATTAAAGCGACTGAAGGCAATATTAAAATTTTCGGTAAAGATTTAAATGAAAATCGTTTATCTATTTTATCTGAAGTTGGAGCACTAGTGGAAAATCCTTCTTATTATGCACATCTCAACGCAATTGAAAATTTAGAAGTTTATAGACTTTTAAGAAATATACCAAAAGAAAAACTACATGCTGTTTTAAAAACTGTCGGACTGCAGAATGCAGCACACCAAAAAGTTAAAGAATACTCTTTAGGCATGAAACAACGTCTTGGCCTTGCCATTGCATTACTTGGTGATCCTAGATTATTAATTTTAGATGAACCGACAAATGGACTTGATCCCCAAGGGATACATGAAATGCGTGAATTAATAAAGAGCCTTGCTAAGGAAAGAGGCATTACTATACTAGTATCAAGTCATTTATTAAGTGAAATAGACCAGATGGCTACATATGTTGGGATTATTTCAAAGGGACGGCTCATTTTCCAAGATAAAATTGAAGTTTTACGACAACATTCACATAATTCAATTAAGATTTTAGTTAATAAACCTAAGGAAGCATGGAAAATCATTCTTGCTAGTGGTATACCGTCAGTGATGGAGGAGGATAAAATTATTATATCTAATACTGATAATACAGCTATAGCTAAGATTGTGAAAGCTTTAGTAGCAAAGGATATATCTGTATTCCGTATTGAGGAAGAAAAAAATTCACTTGAAGATATTTTCCTAAACATCGTAAAGGAGGAACAAAACGATGTACAAATCCCTCTTAGCATCTGAATTTCTTAAATTAAAGCGTAAGTGGGTTTGGTTTTTAATAATGATAGCCCCAATAGGTGTTATTGTACTTCAAGCAATAAATTTCAGTTTAAGATACGATTACTTGATAGAAAAATATAAAAATGATTTGTGGGGAGGGCTACTTTCAAATGTTCAGTCTCTTTCCCTTCCAGCAATACTACTAGGGATTACAATTATTACTTCTATAATAGCCCATTTAGAACACAGCTCTACTTCTTGGAAACACCTTTTAATACTACCAATAGAAAAAAGAAAAATATTTATAGCTAAATTTATATTAAGTTTTATTTTATTATTTATATCTTGCTCCATTCTCTTTATAGGGAGTATTTTTTTAGGTATAGGATTAGATTTTGGATATTCTATTCCATGGTCAAAAGTAATAAAAATTAGTTTTTTCCCTTACTTTTCTGCCTTACCAGTTTTAGCATTACAATTATGGTTATCCATTGTTTATAAAAATCAAGGAATCACATTAATAGTGGGGGTTTTAGGTACAGTATTAGCACTATTCTCAGAATCCTTGCCAGATTGGATTATATGGAAATTACCCTTACTTGCAAGTAAATCAAATACAACTACACTGTTAGGGGCTACAGTTGGGGTTTTACTAATTTTGATAGCAACATTTGATTTTGTAAGAAGGGATGTGGATAAATAATGCTAAATTTAAGATTATTTTTGGCTGAATTCCATAAGATTAAAAAGACAAAAATCTGGCTACTATTATTTATTAGTCCCCTTTTAACAGGGATGTTAACTTACCTAAAAGTGAGTGATACATTAGCATATTTAAATAATTGGGAAATGATTTATTCATTTGCTTCAATAATACACGCTATGATCTTTCTCCCATTATTAACTGGAATTTTTACTGCTTTTATCTGCCGTCACGATCATTTACATGGTGGGTGGAAGCAATTACTAGTTCAGCCTATAAAACGTTATCAGCTTTACTGTACTAAAGCTATTTTTGTGCTATTTTTTATAATTATTACTCAACTTTTATTCCTTTTAGAAATAATTATAGTAGGTTCTATTTGCGGGATAACAGGCCCTTTTCCTACAACATATATATTCAAATCTTTAATAGGTGGAATATTTACAACATTACCTTTAATAGCACTTCAAATGTGGCTTTCCGCAATATGGTCCAGCTTTGCTGCTCCAATGGTAGTATGTGTTGGTCTAACGATACCTGGTATGATAATTAGTCAATCTGAACGATTTGGTCCAATTTATCCATGGAGTCAACCCCTTTTAGCTATGTTACCTTCAGGTAGTGACACAGGGCTATTATTTATTTCTACAAAAAGTATATTAATTGTATTGATTAGTTTTATTGTATTGTTCGCAGGGGGACTAATCAATTTCAATAAAAAAACATATTAATGTAAATACTAATGATTTTATATAATCACTTTAATATACAAGGATGATTACTAATGAAAATAATTACTTATCTTTTAGCTATATTAACTCTAATTGTTATGATTGCTACCATTATTTTTGATATGAATTTACCGTATAAATTAAATCACTGGTTAAGTATTCTATTAGCTCCATTTGTTATTATATTAGGTTTCTATAGTAATAAAAATTCTAATTTTAATAAATAAATTAGAAGAAAAATATAAAAAGATTTCATCATACCGGATGAAATCTTTTTATATTTTTTCCCACTAAAATCTCCTATTGCCATCAAGGTAAGAAATTCGTAGTTACATAAAACGAAATAATGAGCTAAATTCTTATAAATCACTAGCCTTAGAGAAGTGATTTTTTCGTTCTGAGGCATTTATTTTTCTTAAGTTGATGGATGTGGGGTATCGCCACATGCCCATCAAGCTAAGAAAAAATTAATACCCATAGCCATCAACTTAAGATATCTGTTGTTCCCTAAAACGAAAAAAACGAGTTAAATTTACATAAATAACTGCCAAGAGATAAAAATTTCGTTTTGGGGGTACCTCAAAATCTTAGCTTGATGGTGATGTGCAAATACCCCCAAAACAAGAATTCCATCTTACTACAGTTAATTATGAGAATGAAGTTTATAAAGCCAAGTACCATTACGATAAGGGTATTTGGCTTATTTTATGTTATAAATTGGTTGACAGACGAATAGAGTTACACTAAACTGTAAACTATACACTTAAGTGTATAGTTTACAGTTTAGTGTAAAGGGTGAGTTTTATGGATATTTATACTGCAAAGCAGGTTACAGAAATCTTACAAAAGGAAGGGGCGAACATTAATTTACGAACCGTTCGGTATTATACGCAAATTGAAATTGTGCCTCCTTTAGAGCTAGTGGGGAATAAAAGAGCTTATACAGAGAAGCATTTGCATTATTTTCGGGCGATAATTACATTATCTAAAACGGGGGAAACACTTGCTTCTATTCAAGAAAAGCTAAAAGGGCTATCTCTTAAAGAAATTATAAAGATTGGGGAACGAATGACTTTTTATCAATCGGATAAAATTCTTGAGCATGAAACACATAAAGTAAATGATGATGTATTTATTACGTTAAGTGCGAATGTTTCAGCTGAATTGAAACAGCAAGTTATTAACTCTGTTTCACAAATTTTAAAAGGAGAAAAATGATGAAAATCAAGCTAGCAAAGTCGATGATTGAAAATGAAGCAGGGACAAATCATATGTTGATTGAAATTCCGGCTTCTTTGTCTAATGCTTCTGCTGAAATTGCTATTTCTCTACCAAACGGTATGTTTCGTTCTAAAAATGAGAATGGATTTTATGAAAATGAGTTTGGTACGATTTTTATCGATAATACTTCAGAAAAGCTCCAACTTTTAATTGAAATCTTTACTGAAGAACCAATGCCTTGCGAAAAAGAAAAGGTTGTTGTGGATTTAACATATAAAGATAAACAAGGGCGGGAAACATGTATAAATCAGTCTGTCTCGATGTTAATTGTTAACGAAGATAAGATGGATGAGTTAGTTGTTGATTATGAAGTGATTGACCTCGTGAAAAAATTTCTTACAGGAGAAATGATGACTGAAGAAGATGAAGATAGTGGATTTGTTAACATTCGACCTAAAATACTACAAATAAACAATCAATTATCTGAGCTAGAGAAGAAGTATCGAATTGATTTTTAATATGAAGTGGAGGAAATGAAAATGAATCTTATTCCTTATGTAGTTGAACAAACAAGTCGAGGTGAGCGTTCGTATGATATTTACTCTCGATTATTAAAAGACCGCATTATAATGCTAACAGGTGAAATTACAGATGAAGTTGCAAATGGTGTAGTGGCACAACTGTTATTTTTAGATGCAGATAATCCAGAGAAAGATATAAGCATTTATATTAATTCTCCTGGAGGGTCTATAACAGCAGGGATGGCTATATTTGATACGATGCAACTTATAAAAGCTGATGTTAGTACTTTATGTGTTGGTATGGCAGCTTCTATGGGAGCATTTTTACTTGCAGGAGGGGAAAAGGGAAAACGTTTTGCCTTGCCGAATGCTGAAGTGATGATTCATCAACCGCTTGGTGGCGCAAGAGGGCAAGCTACCGATATTGAAATTAGTGCAAAACGAATTTTGCATATGAGAGAACGTCTTAACAAAATATTATCAGAACGAACAGGGCAGAGTGTTGAATCACTTCAACGTGATACAGAGCGTGACAATTTTATGACTGCTGAAAATGCACTAAATTATGGGTTGATCGATAAAATACTGGTGCGCCAGTCATAAGGAGTGCAGAAACATGGATAATGAAACGAAGAGAGTTTATTCTGTAGAGTACCAAATGGTTGAAGTTGTATTTTATAAAAAAGTTGTAGCTTCCGATTTTGATGATGCGAAGAGTCAGATCCGTCAACAGTATCCAGATGTGCATATTCGAGCTGTTTCGATTATCGATAATCCATATGATAAAGAACAAGAAGAACAGCAAGAAAACAAGGAATAGTTTTGGTCATTTGTTTAATATGATTGAAAAATCGATATACCTTAACGAATAGGGAATTGTTTTAACATATACAATCCACATATTTTCAGCAGGATTTCATGGCCACCCAAATAAGTTATTATACTACCCATAAAGCAAAAAAGACGTTATTCTTTCTGTAGAATTATAGGAAAGGATGGCGTTTCTTTATGAATCTTTCGATTCTTGACGAACTTCAATTGATTGCTGAAGAATTACAAAGACATATGTCACCTCATACTCTAGAACACCTAGCAAAAGAAAAAGGATTTGTTCAGCGAAAGAGTAAATATCAAGCACAGGAGTTAGTTGCTTTATGTGTATGGCTTAGTCAACAGGTCGCAAGTACATCACTCACGCAATTATGTAGTTGTCTTGAAGTATCTACAGGTGTTCTTATCAGTCCTGAAGGACTTAACCAACGATTTAATGCTTCCGCAGTAAAGTTTCTTGAACAAGTTCTAGCTAACCTTCTAACCCAAAGAATTCATTCAACACAAGAAATAATCCATCAATATACCACGATATTTAAGCGCATTCGAATTCTAGATTCTACAACATTTCAGCTTCCAGATAAGTTTTCTTCATATTATCAAGGTTCAGGTGGAAGTAGTCATACGGCCGGTGTCAAAATTCAATTGGAGTATGACTTATTGAGTGGGAAGTTCCTGTACGTTTATGTAGGAGAAGGAAGAGAAAATGATAAAACCTTTGGTTCAAAAATCCTGAAAACCATTCAACCAAAAGACTTGTATATAAGAGATTTAGGCTATTTTGACTTACATGACTTACAGAAAATCCATGATAAAGGAGCTTACTATGTATCACGTTTGAAATTAAATTCTCGAATCTATCGTAAGAATGATGAGCCAGAGTATTTTCGAAACGGGACCGTGAAGAAAGGAACACTCTATATTCAATTAGATATGGAAGAACTCATGAATCAATTGCCCCCTGGTCAAACACTAGAAATTTCAGAAGCATACATTGGACAGTATCAAAAATTACCAGCTCGTGTTATTATTCATCGATTAACAAAGGAACAAACAGAGAAAAGATTGAAGGAACAAGCCAAAAAAGAAAAAAAGAAAGGTATTACCTACAAAGAACGAAGTAAACGGTTGAGTGGAATCAACGTGTATATTACAAATCTTTCTGCAAAAAATGTTCCAACGGAGCATATCCATGATTTATATTCATTACGCTGGCAAATTGAAATTTTGTTCAAAACATGGAAATCCTTCTTTCAAATTCAGAAGTGCAAAGAAATTAAAAAAGAACGCTTAGAATGCCATTTATATGGGCAACTTATTAGCATTTTACTCTGTACATCTACCATGTTTAAAATGCGTCAGTTACTCTTGGATAAGAGAAAGAAAGAGTTAAGTGAATACAAATCCATTTATATAATAAAGAATTATTATCTATTGTTTTACCAAGGGTTACAAAAGGGCATTCAAGAATTATCAAAGATTTTCCTACGTCTGTTCAACCTTTTAGAGAAAAATGGACGGAAATCTCACCGTTACAAAAAGAAAACAGTCTTTGATATCCTAGGCATTATGTATGAATGTACGTTGTTAAGGAGTTCCAACGTTGCATAATATTTTTCAAAACACCCTTTGGTAGGCTTATTTGTTATGCACATTTTTAGTGTAGTCATAGAAATTTCAAAAAAATACACTCACATATCCCCTATGGATTCCCTTAGCTTGATAGCGATGTGGTGCTACCCCATCGCTATCAAGCTAAAAAACAAAATACCCCCTAAAATGAAAAAATACTGTAAAATGATAATAAAGTTATTGAACTTAGATATGAAAAATACAAGAACTTTGCTACAATGTATCGTAATAAAGTTCCTTAAAGTTGTTTAATTTCTATCCGTTTAAAGATATTAATAAATATTTGATATTGTAATTTAATTAAATAAATGTTTATTTGGAGGTTTTATTAATGAACATTTTAAGTTCGTGGCTATATAACATGAAAATCATAAAATACTTATTGGGAAGGAGTTGATAATTTAAAACTAAAGGAGAGATATTCATGATATATAGAAAAGCAAATCAAAAAGATTATGATACAATTTTGAATATATGGGAAGAGTCGGTTTTAGCTACTCATCACTTTTTAAGAGATACCGATAGAGAAGAGTTTAAAAAAGAAATACCCTCATATTTCCCACATCTTAATGTCCAGTTATGGTATGAGAAAGAGGATTTAATTGGCTTTTCTGCTATAAATAAACAACACTTAGAAATGTTATTTTTAAAACCTAATAAAATAGGTAAAGGATACGGTAAAGCTATTATTAATTCTTTAATTAATGACTTTGATATTACATCCGTTGATGTAAATAAAGACAATAAGAGTGCAACTAAATTCTATATTAATAATGGCTTTTTTATAGTAAATGAAACGGAAACAGATTCTTCTGGACGTCCATACCCTATACTAGAGCTAAAGTTAAAATAAGGTAAAGGTGGGAATTCTCTCTTACCTTTGATTATTGCACTAAACTGCGTGTTAGTCCAATAAGAATTAAACAACTTTATTGTCACTTAACAAATACGCTATTCTTTCTGTAGAATCATAGGAAAGGATGGCGTTTTTGTATGGCTATTTCTATATCTGATGAATTACAATTATTTGCTCAAGAAATTCAAAGGTTTTTATCTCCAAACGCCTTACAGAATCTTGCTAGGGATGTTGGATTTGTTCAGCGATTGAGTAAGTACCAAGCAAAGGATTTAATCGCTTTATGTGTGTGGATGAGCCAAAAAGTTGCTACAACTTCTTTAACTCAGCTATCTAGCTGTTTAGAAGCATCAACTGAAGTGCTTATCAGTCCTGAGGGACTGAATCAACGATTTAATCAGGAAGCTGTTCACTTTTTACAACAGATATTAGCCAAACTACTAAACCAAAAATTAGCTTCATCTGTATCGTTTTCTTCTCCCTATACTTCTGTTTTCAAACGTATTCGTATTTTAGATTCAACTGCATTTCAACTACCTAATTCCTTTTCAAGCGTTTATCCAGGTGCTGGAGGATGCAGCCATACAGCGGGATTAAAAATTCAATTGGAGTATGATCTATTAAGTGGACAGTTTTTACATATTCATACAGGTCCAGGAAAACAACATGATCGAACCTATGGTTCTCTGTGTGTTCCAACCGTGAAAGAAAATGATTTGTGTATTCGGGATTTAGGCTATTTTCATCTGAAAGATCTTCAGCATATACAAGATAAAAAGGCTTACTATATCTCTCGTATTAAATCAAATACACGTATTTATCAAAAAAATCCTAATCCTGATTATTATCAAAATGGAAAACTAAAGAAGAAAACAGAATATAAACAGATAGATATGGAAGCATTAATGAATTCTCTTCAACCAGGGCAAACATACGAAATATCTGATGCTTATGTAGGAATGATTGATAAAGTGCCAGCTCGTGTAATTGTTCATCGACTTACAGAAGAACAGCAACAAAAACGATTACAAGATCAGGCTGTAAGAGAAAAAAAGAAGGGAACGAAGTATTCTGCTCGTAGTAAACGACTTAGCGGTATCAATGTATATATGACAAATACCCCTACAAATATTGTCCCGATGGGACAAGTACATGATTGGTATTCTTTACGTTGGCAAATCGAAATTTTATTTAAAACGTGGAAATCATTCTTTCATATTCATCATTGTAAGAAGATAAAACGAGAACGATTGGAATGCCATTTGTATGGGCAATTGATTGCCATTCTACTCTGTTCTTCTACCATGTTTCAAATGCGGCAATTACTTCTTATAAAAAAGAAGCGAGAACTGAGTGAATATAAGGCCATATATATGATTAAAGATTACTTTCTTCTTCTTTTCTAAGCTATACAGAAAGACACCCAAGAGCTATCAAAGATTCTAATTCGCCTGTTCAACCTCCTACAGCAAAATGGGCGAAAATCTCATCGATATGAGAAGAAAACAGTCTTTGATATATTAGGTGTCGTTTATAATTGTACCATGTCTGATAATCAAGCGGCTTAATTAAAAAAAATGAAACCCGTTAGGGTTTATTTCGTATGCAAATCTTTAAATTCCCTACACGTATCCTTTAGAAAAAAGAAGCAATCTCTACTATGATTGACGTTGTATGAGCTTAACTTGATAGCGATGTGGCGGTACCCCATGCCTATCAAGCTAAGAAATTAGTTGTTCTCCAAAACGAAAAAATTAACTAAATCCCTAAAAATAACTATAGGAAGATAAAAACTCTGTAGCTTTCGAATAAAGTTTGATCAAAATTATGTAGTTGTTTGGTGATAATAAAATTGTTTCATTTATAATAAAATCATTTAAAAAATTAATAAAGTTATTCAATTTATTCTGACGGTAATAATAAAATAATTAAAAAGTGAAAATATTTATTTGAAAAATACGGTTACTCATTTGCGATATTTACGTACCATGAAACAACTAATTACACTGTCTACAACTGAAATTCTCTTTGATTTCGAATGCCTTACAAACAAAAAATTAGCACGAACGTTCGTATGAAGGTATAATTATAAATATCTTAAAATCAAAGGAGGTCTTGCCTTATGAGTCAAAGAATTTCCTACTATGATGTTGCACCTGATGGCATGAAAATTATGATGGATATGGAGAAGTACACTAAGAAGTCTACAATTAATCGAATTACTAGAGAACTTATAAAGATTAGAGTCTCTCAAATTAACGGTTGTGCTTTCTGCATGGATATGCATACATCCGATGCTCGTAAGATAGGTGAAACCGAACAACGAATTTATTGCTTGAATGTTTGGAATGAATGCGATTTTTATACACCTGAAGAGAAAGTTGCTTTTGAACTATCTGAGCATATTACTCTAATTCCCACTAAAAGAGTTCCTGAAGACCTATATAAGCGAGTACGTGAACACTATGACGAGAAACAATATGTTGACCTTGTTCTGGTAATTAATCAAATCAACAGTTGGAATAGAATTTCTATTGCAATGGGAAATACAGCAACTAAAAAATAATTGCTCTCAACGAACGTTAAATAAGAATAAAATTAAAGGTGTTTAAAAATCACAATACAATTGTTTCATTTTTCTTTATTACGCATTGATCATAAATTGTGACATAACCAAATTTTTGAAATTTATTGTTTCATCCTTTATAGCTTTTATAATAATATTATCTTGAAACACGAAGGGACTGAACTATGCGCAGATATCAATATCTTGACCCCAAAATAAAAACATAATGGAGGTAAAAATATTGATTACAGAACTACAAACCGAAAGATTAGTTTTAAGAAAAATGAAAGCATCAGACGCAGCTAGCATGTTTACAATTTGGTCTGATCCAGAAGTTACAAAATTTATGAATATCAATAGTTTCACTGATGAAAGCCAAGCGGTAGATATGATTGAAATGCTTGATAAGTTATCTCGGGAAAACAGAGCTATTCGTTATTCAATAATTGAATTAGAATCAAATGAAATTATCGGTTCTTGTGGTTATAATTCATTTGATTTCAAAAACGCCAAAGCAGAAATTGGTTACGATATTAGTAAAGCTTTTTGGGGTAAGGGATATGCGCCAGAAGCCATTCTCTCTTTAATGGATTATGCGTTTAGTACTTTAGAATTCAATAGAATAGAAGCAAAAGTTGAATCGGAAAACATCAATTCAATAAAAGTATTACAAAAGTTAAACTTTACATTCGAAGGGACAATGAGAATGTGTGAAAAATCTAATGAAAAGTTTATTGATCTAAGTATTTATTCAAAATTAATAACAGATTAACTTATATTTAATATCCTCAAAATGAAAAAAATACGTTATTCTTTCTGTAGAATCATAGGAAAGGATGGCGTTTTTTTATGTCTGTTTCTGTGTCTGACGAATTACAATTATTTGCTCAAGAGATTCAAAGTTTTTTATCTCCAAATACCTTACAAAATCTTGCTAGAGATGTTGGTTTTGTACAACGAACCAGTAAGTACCAAGCAAAAGATTTAGTAGCTTTATGTGTATGGGTGAGCCAAAATGTAGCTATGACTTCTTTAACTCAGTTATCTAGATGTTTAGAAGCATCAACAGCAGTACTCATCAGTCCTGAGGGACTGAATCAACGATTTAATAAGGCGGCCGTCCAACTTTTACAACACCTACTAGCCGAACTACTAAGCAAAAAATTGGCCGCATCTATGCCGATTTCTTCTCCATACACTTCTGTTTTCAAGCGTATTCGTATTTTAGATTCAACTGCATTTCAACTCCCGGATGTATTTTCATCGGTTTATCCAGGTGCAGGAGGATGCAGCCATACAGCGGGGGTAAAGATTCAGCTTGAGTATGATCTATTAAGTGGACAGTTCCTTCATATTCATACAGGTCCAGGTAAACAACATGATCGAACCTACGGTACTCTGTGTGTTCCAACTGTGGCAGCGAATGATTTATGTATCCGAGATTTAGGGTATTTTCATTTGAAAGATCTTCAACATATACAAGACAATAAGGCCTACTATATCTCTCGTATCAAGTCGAATACACGTATTTATCAAAAAAATCCTAACCCTAATTATTTTCAAGACGGAAGAGTTAAGAAAGGTACAGAGTATATACAGATAGATATGGAGACGTTAATGAACTCCCTTCAACCAGGACAAACATGTGAAATAGCTGATGCTTATGTAGGAATGATTGATAAAGTGCCAGCTCGTGTAATTGTTCATCGATTAACAAAACAACAGCAACAAAAACGATTACAAGATCAAGTTGTAAGAGAAAAAAAGAAAGGAATGAAGTATTCTCCTCGTAGTAAACGACTCAGTGGTATCAATGTATATATGACAAACACCCCTACAGATATTGTCCCGATGGGACAGGTACATGACTGGTATTCTTTGCGTTGGCAAATCGGCGTGTCCAGATAAGGACACATTATCTAGTTGGTGAAAGTCCAATCGGGAGAATAGACTCCACTCCCGTAGCCTGAGAGGCGCCATGAAGTGAAAGCGACACGGCGAAGCCCTCTGACATCACATGCAAAAGGCATGTGGGCAAATCTCCAGGTTGTAACGTACAGTGAACGTAGACGTAGCCTCGTTACACGCAATTCCGGTGGCTGAGACGGTCGATAACGTGCGAAAGCAGCAAGAACTGACCGAAACGAGTCTGGAACGGCAGTTCTCACCGGCGGGGTATCAGCGGCGACATGGAGAGAAAGATAATGTGGAAACTGGAGAAGCCCTCGACACCCGATGAAGAAACCTCATCGAGGAGACCGTCTCTATAACCGCGATCGGGAAGTGAGAACGGTAGGTGTCAGGGTGGCGGAACGGATCGTAGTACCAGAGATCTGCGTGCAGCAAAATGCGCGGGGAGGGAAGGGTCCGAACCTGTAAATATTTCGTACGACCAAAGGAGGCAAGGGTGCCATGATAAAAACACCTATTACTTTGCAGGAACTAAGGCGACGAATCTATCAAAAGGCGAAGTCTGAACCTACGCATCGGTTTTGGGGACTATTTTCCCACATTACCAAAATAACAACCCTTCATGAAGCATATCAGCAAGCGAGGAAAAACAACGGTGCCCCAGGCATCGACGGGAAAAGTTTCGCTGATATAGAGCTAGAGGGAGTTATGCCGTTTTTAAAGAATATCCAAGCAGAACTACAGGCTGGAACATATCAACCACAAGCTAATCGTAAAGTAGAAATCCCAAAAGAAAACGGAAAAATGCGGACACTACAAATCCCGTGTATACGGGACCGCGTGGTCCAAGGAGCGCTAAAACTCATATTGGAAGCCATCTTTGAAGCTGATTTCTGTTCAAATTCCTACGGATTCCGACCAAAACGCTCTCCACATCAAGCACTGGCAGAAGTGCGACGTAGCATATTGCGCCGGATGACTGTAGTAATCGATGTTGACCTGTCACGCTACTTTGATACAATTCGACACCACATACTTTTGGAGAAAATTGCAAAGCGTGTCCAAGATTCGCAAGTTATGCATCTTGTAAAACAGGTAATCAAGGTGACAGGAAAGATTGGTGTCCCGCAAGGGGGACCATTTTCTCCCCTAGCCGCAAACATCTACCTCAATGAAGTAGATTGGACATTTGATGCCATTCGACGTAAGACAACAGAAAACCATTACGAGGCTGTAAACTATCACCGTTTTGCTGATGATATAGTTATCACTGTAAGCGGACACTCTAGTAAACGTGGATGGGCTGAATTGGCATTGCGACGACTGTGGGAACAATTAAAGCCTTTGGGAGTTGAACTGAATCTGGAGAAAACCCGAGTGGTTAATGTTTTAAAAGGAGAATCCTTCGGATTCCTAGGATTTGATTTGAGGCGAGTACTTAATCGAAATAAGAGTAGATACTTTGTTCTTATTACCCCGAAGAAGAAAGCCTGTACGAAAGTGAAAGCAAAAATCCGAGAATTAATCAGAAACGCAGGCGCCAAGCCTGCACAAGATTTAGTAAAACAAATCAATACTGTACTGATTGGATGGGTGAATTACTTCCGGGTTGGGAATTCTAGTCGAGCTTTTAGTAAAGTACGAGACTATACAGAGATGAAAGTCCGTACGTTATTGACGAGAAGGAAACGGCGACAAAAGCGTAGCATTGGATGGCAGAGATGGAGTAATGAATATCTCTATGGTGTACTAGGACTCTACTGGGACTGGAAAGTTCGTCCTCTCGAAAGCTCGGGAAGATATTGATAAAAGTGTCTGCCATCTGATAGGTCTCATAACCCTTTTGATGAAGTTTATGGGGTGAGCTGCTTGAGGGAAAACTTCACGAGCAGTTCTTATGGGGAGGGGCTGGAGACGGGTCATAACTGATACCGCGCCAGTTCTTTACCCGACAAATTTTATTTAAAACGTGGAAGTCATTCTTTCAAATCCATCATTGTAAAAAGATAAAACCAGAACGATTGGAGTGCCATTTATATGGTCAATTGATTGCCATTCTACTCTGTTCTTCTATCATGTTTCAAATGCGCCAATTGCTCCTCATGAAGAAAAAACGAGAGCTTAGTGAGTATAAAGCCATATATATGATTAAAGACTATTTTCTTCTTCTATTCCAAACTATACAAAAAAACATCCAAGAGCTATCAAAGGTGTTACTTCGCCTGTTCAATCTCCTACAGCAAAACGGGCGGAAGTCTCATCGATATGAGAAAAAAACGGTCTTTGATATATTAGGTGTCGTTTACAATTGTACCCTGTCTGATAATCAAGCCGCTTAATTCAAAAAAGTGAAACCCGTTAGGGTTTATTTCGTATGCAAATCTTTCAATCACCTACACTTGCTCTTTAGAAAAAAGAAACAATCTCTCCTAAAATTGACATTGCATAATCTTAGCTTGATAGCGATGTGGCGGGACCCCTAGATGCTCTAATTGTTCTAGGGACATACGACCATATGTCTTCGAATCAATATATTGAATCTTCATTTCCTTTCTTAATACCCTAATTACCTTTAATAGCACTATTCGACTTACTTGCATGGAATAATCTGTGTATCTAGTTTTATTAACTTTTATCTTCTCTAAATCTAGTTCATATAAAAATAATTGAACAAGGTCGTTTGCTATTTTTCCATCTTTTACGAGGTTTATATCCTTATGAAACTCAGCTAAAGCATCAGGCTTAAATTTCATATAGATCTTCTTTTCTTTAGATATTACAAGTGCAGGGGATATACGTTCATACTTATCTTGTTTTTCTCTTTTAAATTGAAGAATATAGTATCTTTTTAAAATTAATAACCTGTATGTTTTCAATAGCAGTTTCATTTTTTCGAATTTCATGATATATATTCCTTTCTATTATTTTACTAAAATGAAAAAACTATTTAATTTTATATATAATTTAATTGATTTATTAAAGGTTATTCTACAAAGCTACTGTCAAAATTAAAAGTGTTACTTTAATAATATCCTAATACTATAGGGATTATGGTATAATATAGTTAGTAACTGAAGACGTGTGGTGGGAGGTTGCGCCCTTTCTTTCTCTTAATATAAGAGGGGAAGGAGGTGTAACCGATATGGATTTTTTACTTCAATTATTACAAGATGCTACGAAGCTATTCATAACAGTATTCGTAACAACTTATGCAACCGCTTATGCAAATAGGTTGGTTAAAAGTAATAATAAACGTAAAAGAACCACCGCGTCAGGCAAGACAAAAGGTGGTTCAAAAAGAAAATAACTAAAAATTTGCAACCAACCACCTTACAGCAGCAGTTACATAGCAGACGGGATGTTACAGCATCTCGTCTTTTTTAGTTTATGCAATTCAGTTAAATACTATACTTTATATATATTGAGTATGCATTCAATATATATCTAATCTACAGTAAACATACCATATTTTTATTTTTTGGTCAATAAACAAGCTGATCATACTTCCATTTAAAGCATATACGAAGACCCCCAAAAAATTATTGGGGGAACTTGATGAAGTGCCTTTTCTTATATTTTGTACTTAGTTACATACTGATTTTGAAACGTATAAATGGGTTTTCCAGTTTGAGTCGTAAAATTTTAACCATTGATTAGTTCCATTGACAGTTTGTCCTTTTACCCATTCACCAGTAAATCTAGTTCCATTAGCAACATTATACGCTATTTTTGAACTCGTACTTGCTTCAGTTCGTACTTTTGTATTTTCATATTGTGCGTTACAGACTGCAAGACCCTTAGCTGTTTTATTTGATGTGGCATAGGTGTTTTCTGCCGCACTAGCGCTTGTTACGTTAATAAAACTAAATGAACTTAAACCGATTGCACAAGCTAAAGCTGCCCCTTTAATTCTTTTCATTTTTCTCATATTAAACATCCCCTTCAATATTATTGTAGAGTTCCCTCTTATCAATTTAAATTGTATATTCGTTATATAAAGAGTTCAACATATAATTATAGACAAAAAAATACAAAATATTCATTTTTCGCATAATAATTCGCTGTTTACAAAAATTCAACAATTTTACAATTGATATATATATAAAGAATGCAAAAATTTATACAAAAAAAGTATAAAAATTTATCATTTAAATATTCGAACATAAATTGATAAAATTAAAACAGTCAAAAATCTGTTTTGTTACAAAAGATTAATAGGTGTCTTTTCATATAAAAAACTCCACACGTAATATGTAAGGAGATTATCTCATAGATTATTTACAAATTTTTGGTGGGGAATATTTGACGCTTACGTTTTTACTTTTGATTTGGAAAAGTACAATTTTTTCATAGTCTAGAAAAAATGAAATAGGAACATACATCGCATTTAAACTATTTTCATCAAACTTTTTTTAAAATTATCGAACTTTATTACAAATTATCAATCTTTTTTATAAAGCCACCGCAATATTTAAAAGATAAACTAGTATTGATATTAGATATGTTATAATTTTCATAATATATCTGCAAAGAAGGGATGGAATGAGCACACAAATTAAGGTAACACCGGAACAATTAGAACAATCGGCAAGAACCGTAAGAGATGCGAGATCAGCGCTAGAGTGTATACATAAAGATTTATATAACCAAACAGAATACATAGCCTCTCAGTGGAGTGGTGCAACGAGTGATCGATTCTATTATATGTTTAATGACACGAAGCCAATGATGTTTAATGTTTTACAAGAATTAGAGAAAATTGCAGTAGAATTAGAACGTGCAGCTGTTAAGTTCAGAGAAGCCGATGAGTTGTATGGCGGAAATTTAGTTGACTCTGATATTCAAGAAGGAGCCATGTGTGGAAAACTTCCTCCAAAATCAGAAGAGTCATTTTTGAATACAAAGGATTTAAATGCTGCATGGACTGGTATTTCTACCGGTTTTATAGATGGTGCAGTGGATGCGTGGGAAGGACTGATATCCTTAGGTGATAAAGAAACCTGGCTGAATATGCGAGATGCGATTGTAAACTATGAGGAAACTATTCCTGCTGCATTGAATGCTCTATCAGATTCATTTGTAAACAATCTTTGGAATGGAGATATGGAAAGTAGAGAGCATTATGTAGCTTATGGTATAGCAACGTTAGGACTCGGACTTCTGGGTGATAAGGGTCTTAGTAAAGCAGGACAAGTTGGGAAGGTAGCTGCTATTACAGGTTTTACTAAAGGGAAATCACTTGTAATTAATTCTCCGGCATACAGAAATGCATTACATATATTAAACAACTATGAATTCAAAGCTGGAAATCATCTTTCATATGCGGGAGTCGGAAGTATTCAACAGTACTTGCGGAAAGCAGCTCCATATACTTATGAGGGGCCAAATGGTCCGAAAACAATAAGATTAAGATTGGGTGAGTTAGCGGGAAATAAACATCCAGTTACAGGCATTCCGTATGATTTAGATGGTTTCCCTATTTTTAAACCCGTTTCTGAAATTAAATTAAAAGAAGCTGATTTAAAAAAATCTAGACCAACACATGATAGAATATGTAGTAAAGCATTATACGAACAAATAATGAAAGACCCTAAGTTAGCTGCAAAATTCACAGAAGAAGAAATAGAGTTATTTAAGCTAGGCGAGGTACCAGAAAATTATACATGGCATCATTATCAAGAAGCAGGACGAATGCAACTTGTTGATTATGAAACACATAGGAAAACAGGTCACACTGGTGGATATAAAATTTGGGGAAAAGACAGCGATAAGTAAGGAGGAGTATATATGAGCAACGTTACTTGGATTGGAGTAAATAAAAAAGAAATTACAGATGAAAACATTCAGAAAGTAGAACAATATTTCAATATTAAATTCCCTATGGATTTTGTAGAATGTGTAAAAAAATATGATAGTGGTTATCCAAGACCAAAAATATTCGATGTACCTGGACAGGATGAGAATGTATTTAGTAAACTTTTAACTTTTGATTTAGAAAGTAGAAATTCAATCATTCAAGTTTATGATGATATAAAAGATAGATTAGCAAATAAAGTATATCCCTTTGGTAAGGATTCATTTGGGAATCATCTGTGTTTTGATTACCGTAGCAATCCCGAATCACCAACAGTAGTATTTTGGGAGCATGAGGAGGAAAACATAGAGGAAGCATTATATCCTGTTTGCTCAACATTTACAGAATTGCTTGCTAGTCTACGTGATTTCGAAGAAGATTGAGGGAACTAAAAAACGGCCTAGAATTCTAGACCGTTTTTTTATGATTTACTAATTTTCCAACCTTCGTCAGTTTTCTCTAATTCAATTACGATTACTTTTTTATAATCGTTTTTAGAATCTTTTTTATACACAGCATCAACAGTTACTGTAGCAATTTCGTTTTTCTTTTCAACTTTTCTAATCTTATAGCTTTTAAGATCTTCATTAATTCTGCATTTCCGCCAATAAAACCAACTATCTTTTTTGCTTCTGGAGTAAATAACTCTCCAAAATCTTTTGCATTTCCGTCTTTTGCATCTTCAAAATATGCTGTAGCAACTTCTTCAGGATCACGATTATCTCCACATGCCGCAAGTGCTGTAACTGATAAGGCCATTACCACCATTAACATAATCATACGTGTAAATTTGTTCTTCATTCAAACCACTCCTTATATATAACGTAATTTCAACTCTTAAAAAGGGCTAAATTATTTGTATAAGTATATAAGGGGTACAGCCGAGATACGTGTAAAAATAGGTTATAGGATTACTTTTATTTCCATATACGATTTATGGACCTAATAAATCGTAGTTATAAGTTCAATAGATTTTGTTTAGAAATAAAAAGACTATGACTCAAAATTACATGTATCTCGGCGTTACCTCTAGTTAATATAATTGTTTTGATGATAATTTTAATTTATAAAAAGGAGAGAAAATCAATGTTTTGTCGTAAAACTAAATTAAACAAGTCACTCAGAGAACTGTCTTTCTATAAAAAAAGAGACGAACAACAAAGAAAAAGTAATATACGTTGTAAAGAATATCCTCATATTCTGTTAAAAGACACTAATTATATGATTAGTGACTTATTGGATTGTACTAATACTACTGCAATCTATATTTATAAGCTAGATTGTCCTGTTGAGCAATGGATGTTTGATTTAGGATTTGATCTTCAATTTGAAAGTTTTGCTACACTCATTGGAAAACTAGAATTTGGATTAATTATTGAAGGTAAGGCAAAGATAGAAAAGCTTGGTGTAATTAAGGAATACAGAAACCAAGGTTTTGCTACATATATGATGAAAAGAGCGATCGCTTGGGGGAAATCTCAGAATCTTTCAGAACTAAATTTGATTGCTTGTACTTCTGTACAGAAACTAGGAAATGAGCTAAATCAAGCCGAATTAGTCACTTTTTATTATAAGTTAGGATTTAGGAATACTTTTCCTAAATCAAATCGAATGACATATAAATATTGTGGTTCCGGTGCCGAAACTTATAAATAAAGGGGTACAGCCCATGCCAATCAACTTAAGAAATGTAAACACCCCATCGCCATCAAGCTAAGAAATGCAAATACCCCATCGCCATCAAGCTAAGGTTTTGAAGTACCCCCTAAACGAAAATTTTCTTTCTCTACAGATAGTTACTTTGAGAAATTAGCACAAAATTTCGTTCTGAGGGTAGTTGTATTTTCTTAGCTTGATTGTGATGTGACGACACCCTCTATTTAGGTATTTATCTTTTTTTTGATTATAGAAAGGAAAGAACGTTAATACACAGACTATTCAGAACCCACTTGATAAATATACCAAAATTACCCACATAGAGAGGTAAATATGCTAATATTAAAATAATAATATAAAAAGGAGTGAAGAATTTGAAACATTTAACAAAATTAGTATTGGTATTAGGTTTAATGTGTAGTGGATTTTTTATTACATCCAGTAAAACTGAAGCAGCAGTAGGAGGTTGGTATAAAGTAACAGCGGGAGGACCTGATTGTAAAGCCAGAGTTTATACCGATCGCACCGAGTATGAAAAAACTCATAAAACGGTGAACGCTAAAATTGAAACGAGTGGAACATGTAGTAAATTATATTATGATATGGGACTTCCGTATTCTGGTTCAAATTCTGCTTTTCATGATATGACCAGTGGATACTTTTCCTCTAGTACACCACTAAAATCATTAAATATAAATGACACTTGGCATGGTACTAAGGAGAATACATTCGTACATGTTCAACTTTTCAAAAATGCAGCACATACCGAACTTGCCGGAGAATTGTTTTCGGCAAATCTCATTCTTTACCCTAGATAATTTATATAAAGACGCTCACCACCAAGTTGTACCTCATGTCGAGGGCAAAAAAAGAGTAGCAAATGCTACTCTTTTTATTTTTTATCATAGAAAACCGTTCCACCAGTTAGGACAATAGCTCCGTTATCAGGATATCCGTTATAAAGTTGTATTGAATAATAATCCTCTGACATTAAAATTAAGCCATTTTCATATAAAAAGTACATTTTTATCATTTCTAATGTCCGATAATGCTTGTTGCGTTATCCTGTTCCATTGCTACACAAAGGCCAAACTACACGTCATGCTTATCCGATTGTAGAAGGTGTAGAGGGACAAGATAAGTCAGTAAAAACTGCAATTGCGGCTGTCAAAGAAGCTGTTGAACAAGATAAGAAATTATTTTTCCATTGTTTTGGTGAACGTAATCGTACAGGTACGGTTGCAACTGTATTATTAGTAGAATTAGGGCATGCATCTAATGTAAAAGAAGCGGAACAAAAAGCAAAAGAGATCCGTTCAAGTATTAATATCAAACTATAAATGAAACAAATGTTGAAACGTTTATACGTATAATACATTTAATCCCTAAAAGTAAGAATTTTTGAAGATTTTTCTTAAATAAATTATATCCTTTCAAAATAATTTATATTGTTTAATATTACATTAAACGGATATTATATAAATCTAAAAAAATTTAGTTTAAACTTTCTTGTCTAAATAGTTTAGAGTTTCATGTCTTTGTACAACAGATAGGTGTGGAAAGACATGAAACTAGGAACTAATTTTATATTGGAAAATGCTGAATTATCTACAGAGAAAGTTCATTTAGTACCCATTTTCTTGTCCACATATCGAGACAAGAAAATGGGTACTTTTTTAAACGGAGACACCAAAGTGGATACTTTGTAAAAATAGCAAATACTAATTAAATGTGAAGTTAAAATTCAATTCTACATAAATAACAAAAGATATTCATAAAGGCTCTATTTTCTTGTCTAAAAATTATTCATTTTCATGTCTTTGTACATTGGTGCTACCCCTTAAAGGTAATGAATTTCATTCAGGAAATAATTACCTTTGATATCCTAAGCTAGTTTATCTATAGTGTAAATGGGTATATTGATGACATTAGTATTTTTATACTGCATTAATACAAAGAGATAAAATTTCTTTTTATCTTTTTTAATTACTAAAAACATTTAAAAAACTTCACGACAAACACATTTTAACTTCACGCATAGCACAAGTTAAAATTATATAATTAACTTATAGTTAAACATACAGAGAATTTTAATATAATAATATTAAGAATATACATTAAATAATTCGAATAAAATATAAATTGAATGCGAGGTTGTATTATGAACAAATTTAATAATGATAATATACAAGGTTTAGTTTCTGAAGAAAACGTTGAACTATTAAAAGTTATGGCTCATCCAATACGTCTACAAATTGTTAGTGAATTGGCTAAGAGCAAGAAATTAAATGTAACACAATTAACTAATATTTTGGATATTCCACAATCAACAGTATCGCAACATTTATCCAAAATGAAAGGGAAAGCACTGAAAGCTGAAAGAAAAGGGTTAGAGATGTACTATCATATTCAAAACTCCAAAGCTGATAAAATCATACAAATACTGGGTCATGCTAATTAAATTGAAAAAACATAAAAACGTTATAGTATAACATCTGGCTATATTCAAGACATGAAGACTTCATTGAAGAAATGAAAAGTATAAATGAATTAGTAGCAGTATTAAAACACGCTCTTTAATGAACGTGTTTATCTTTGTTACAAAGATAAACAAAAATAAATATTAATATAATAAGATTTAGAGATTCATGTAATGTTTCCTGCTTATTATTAGAGCAGGGGGTGTTAATATGACTGTAAGCTTGTTTTTTGTTAAACTTATTTCTGCAATTGTAGCATCTGCATGCGTAGTACCTGCTATTAATGGTATCTTTAATAAAATTGAAGAATATGTAGGCTAAAGCATCCATAGCGGTGCTTTTTTGTTATATAGGGTAATATCATATAGGAGTAGCAGCCCTGCATATGATAAAAAAGATCAGGTTGATTTACGGAATCAGTATTTTCACAATCAATAAGAATTTATTCATCAATTATTTGGATTAACAGCGTAAAGAACAATTCCAGTAGGAACCTTAGGGTGTTTTTTTAGCGGGAGAATTTATATAATTATATTATATAAATAAAAGGGTAATAGAAAGGTAAGTGAATATTATAATTAAATTTGAACCATTTAATCCAACAATAAATGATATAGCGATCAAACTTGCTATGGTACTGTTTATACCGTTATTCTTAGCATTGCTTGTCAAAGTCATACTTATGAAATTTATGAGAGAATCGATTGCTGGCAGACTAGCATATCTATCTTGTCTATTTTTTATGTACTATGTATTTAAATTTGTTACAGAGTAGAAAGGCATCTTAGGGTGTCTTTTCTTTATAAATAAAGTAACGTAGTATTTAAACCTATACGTTCACACAAGATTACATGGATTTAGTTCTGTAAATCTATAAAATTTTAGTTTGGATTTTCTTGTCCCAATCAAGTTCCAAAAATGAAAGTTTAGACTATCTTGTCTTTGTACAACAAGATAGGTGTACAAAGACATGAAAGTAGGAACTTATTTTATAGGGTACAATACTGAATTATCTACAGATACATTTCATTTAGTACCCATTTTTTTGTCCATATATCGAGACAAGAAAATGGGTATTTTTTTTAACGAAGACACCAAAGTGGGTACTTTGTAAAAATAGCAAATATTAAATAGATGTGAAGTTAAAATTCAGTTCTATATTAGTAACAAAAATATTAATGAAGGATTTACTTTCTTGTCTCATTAGCAGGACATGAGAGTCTAAACTTCTTTTAATTTTTTCCGTTCTTATGTTGATGGGTATAGGAAAGGATTCTACAAACACCATACAAGCTTGACAACAATAGATTACAAGTGTAATATTCAGTTGTGGATTACAAATGTAATACGAGGGGTGTATTTTTAAACAATGAATGAATTACCTAAAATTTCAGAAGCTGAGTTAGAAGTTATGAAAGTACTTTGGTCAAAATCTCCACAAACGGCAAATGAGGTGATTGAAGCGTTAGAGGTGAAAATGGATTGGAAACCCAAAACGATTCGAACGCTGATTAATCGATTAGTTCACAAAGATGCAGTGGCTTACCATCAAGATAAAGGGCGTTTGTACTCTTATTATCCTTTGGTATCGCAAGATAGTTATTTACAAGTAGAAACGAAATCTTTACTTAAACGTTTCTATGGTGCAGCATTTAAACCTTTACTTGTAAATTTCTTAAAAGAAGAAAAGCTGTCTTCAGAAGATATTAACGAACTTAAACGTATTCTGGACGAGAAAACTGAGGAAAATCAGAGGAAGGATAGATTATAGTGATAGAAAAATTTATAAATATCTATCTACCTGCTTTTTTTGATTGGATGATTGAGACTTCCATTATGGCTAGTATATTAGTGGGACTAATCTTGTGTATCAAGGTCTTGTTTAGAAATAAGTTAACTCCACGCTGGCAATATATGCTATGGATCATATTAATTATAAGACTTGTATTACCTTGGTCGCCAGATAGTTCCTATAGTATCTATTCTGTTCTTACTTACAAGAATGATGATGCATTCATTTCTAGCCGAAATCCTGTAGCTAATTTTCTTACACAAGAGCGTATACAAGAATTAAAAGATATAGACGATACAAAGGTTCTCACAAAAGAAGATACTTATACCTCAAGTTCAACAAAAACTGTTCAGGCAAATAAGACACAAACAGGCATTAATGAAAAGCAGGATGATAAGCCGATTCCATTCTATACAATCTGTATATACATTTGGCTTACTGGTGTTATCCTTCTAAGTGTTGCTACTTTTATAATGAACAGGCGTTTATTACTTTACATAAAAAAACAACCTGTTATTACAGACGAGAAGATTGTCCAGATTTTTGAAAAGTGTAAGCAATCTATGTCTATTCAACGGAATATTCCTCTATTTGTATCTGGAAAGGTTTCCAGTCCAACAGTGTTTGGATTTATTCGTCCAAAGTTGTTATTGTCAACTGTACATATGGAAATATTAGATGAACAACAGTTACGATATATTTTTTATCATGAATTAGCTCACATCAAGCGAAGAGATGTTGGTGTGAACTGGCTTATGCATGGCTTACTAATTTTAAATTGGATTAATCCAATTCTATGGTATGCCTACTCATGTATGCGGGAAGATCAAGAACTAGCATGCGATGCATTAGCTCTTACATGTATAGATGCAGAGGAACAAATTGCGTATGGACATACTATTATTAGTCTATTGGAACACTACTCAAGTTATTATCAAGTACCAAGTATAGCAAATTTTAGTAAAAACAAAAAAGCGTTAAAAAGGAGAATTCTAATGATTAAAAAATTCCAAAAAAAATCATATCGTTGGTCTGCGATAGGGGCTGTGGCAGTGATTGCAGTATCATCTGTATCCTTATTAAATGCACGTGCTGATCAGCCGACTAACCCTGAGAAACAACAAATAGAAGTGAAAAATAATATGAAAGAAGTAAAAACACAAACCGATATTCCTATACAACAAATTGTAGAAAAAATGATTGGTACAAAAGAACAGGCAGATGCAGAATTTTTTGTTTCAGAGGGAGAGTATAATACTTTACTTAAAGAAGTTGGTTTGGCACGAAATCTGTTTACAAAAGAAGAATTTGAACGATTTATTGATTTAGAAACAGAAGCATATACTTTGGGTAAAAAAGTAAAGTTAGTAGGAAGTCCTGAAAAGTTAGACTCAGAAGAACAAAAAAAATATCAGAAAAACAGTGAAGAAATTGGACCACTTAGACAGAAAATTACTTCGGAATTTAGATTAACTAAAAAGGAAGCACAGAAATATGTTGATTTTCCAATTAAGACCCCAAGTTATGTGGTAAAAGGGTTTAAATTAACTGGAGAAGGTGTTACAACACCGAAGACTACTGGAAAAATGAATCCCGATTTTATTTATGAATATCAAAATCAAAGTAAAGATAATGTATATATTGTGCACCAATCTGCAGTTACTGATGAGGGAAAAAAATTCTCGAACAAAAGAGCGGAGTATAATGAAAAGGTAACAAATTATGAATTAGAAGGTACAAAAATAACCTTAGTTGAAAGTCTCGATACAGAGGAAAACTATAAAGTAATGCAAATGATTGTTCCTGCAAAAGGAAAGAATAGCGCTTATCAAGTCTTAATTCTTGCAGGTGATTTAAGTAAAGAAGAAACAGAGAAAATTATGCTGTCCTTTCTAAAATAAAAATAGAGTCTCAGAATTCCGTTTAAATAGACTAAACTAAGAAGAGGGTATTATGTTTAATTTATGAGCATATATCCTCTTTTTCTTATACATATTAGATTAGTAATACAGATATTGAAAATCATGATAATGATACACGTAGTTATATATAACAGAAGCAACTCCTTTATAAAAAAGCACCCACCTTCTTGTCTAAAAAGTATCCATTTTCATGTCTTTCTTGTAGAAAGACATAAAAGTCTAAACTAAAATCTCATGAACAATCGTTCATAAATAGCCATTATCATAAATTTTGTAGGTACTTTCATGTCTCAATAACGGGACATGAAAGTCTAAACCTTTTGAACATAGGACAAGAAACTCCAAACTACTTAGCCAGTAATAATACAATAAACTGAAAGTAAACTTTTATTTATAAGTTTACTTTGGAACTTTTGAATATTAATTGTATAAAATAGTGTGAAATTAAAAGTGTATTAAGGCGAAAAATGGTATCTTTTTCAGACAAAAAGTCTAGTGGTTAATAGGCTTTTTGTTTAACTTATTCATGTTTTACATAATAAATCTCAAAGTAAAACATTTATTTAAAAATTTACATTTTAACACTTTTTTGAAACCCAACATATTATGCTATGAGCATTTACAACATAGTTTTGGTCATCTTTAATAAGAAAAACCACAGCAATCGCTGTGGTTTTTCTTATTAGGTGTACTGCCGCATACCCATCAACCAAAAAGAACAGGTTAACCGAAATTATCTTTAGCATAAGGGAAAAACAAAAGGCAAAAACCATCTTAATATTATATTTTTTGTTAATTTCCGATACAAAACCCACATTTAACATCCATATCCATATTCAGAAAATAATTACAAAATTTAAAATTGTAATATAATCCCAGATTGAACCCTCATTCCCTGAATCGTTTCCGTCCCCCTTGTAAAGCTTAATTTAAAGTCTCGAGTTGATAAATATATGTAGTCTCCTCTTATTCGATAATATCTTTTGAAAGTTAATTTATACTTAATCATATTTGTAAAAACATTAAATGTATTCAATAATTTATTTTTGTTACGATAAATATGTGGCACAGCAAATAAAAATTTAGGGGTACCCAAAAAATTACTCATATGTTTGAAAAATTACTAATGCTTTTTGAACTTCTCTATCATTTTTAAAACATTATATTAAGCTGAAGGGATTATAAATTTTCACTTCTAAAGTCATTACTCATAATATTTAAGGAACTTAAATGATCAAAAGGCATTCACATAATGATGAATGAGTTGAAAAAAGGTATCTGTAATTTCAGTTAAATCATTCCTTTTAGAAGAAACAAACCATAATGAAAACGGTTGTCGATTCTCATCAACTTTGATAGGAACTTGTTTAATATCATTATAAAAATTTCTATATTCATTGTTAAATGTAAACTGCAGTGAAATCGTGATTGCAAAATTATTTTTAACAGCATAAATAATGGAATTTGAATTATTTGTTACAAACAAAGTATTGCTATATTCACCCGTCTCTTTTTCTATATGTCTCACATAATCAAGAATATGTTCATCTTGGTATAGTGCTAACGGTTCCTTTATAAGTGTTTCGTAATCAATTTGGTTATAGAATGCAAGTTTGGAATTTTTATTCATTGCAATGTGGAATTCTCCATTACAGATTTTCTTAATGTTGTAAGGGATGCTTTTGTTTTGGATATTATCAGAATGCATGATTAATGCAAAATCAACTTGTTCCATTTGTAAAGATGTGAGAACGTTCTGTGTTTTTTCTTGGATTATTTCCATCTCAACAAAATGAAACTCTAGTTTTAATTTGTTGATTGCCTCAACCAGTGGAGGAATCACACCGGGTACAACAGCGATTTTCATATTTAACTTCGGATAATCTTTTTTTTCTGTTGTATATTCAACAATTTCATCGATGTTTTTTAAAGCTTCATATGCCTTTTTTATAACATGTAACCCTTCTGTTGTTGGATATGTCCCGTTTTTAGATCTGTTAAACAGTGTTGTATGTAATTCTTTTTCCAAGTTTTTAACTCCTTGACATACCGCAGATGGAGTGAGATTTAATTTCTGAGCTACACGTGAAAGTTTTCTCTCTTCTGAGAGGGTTACGATCAATTTTAATTGTTCAATATTCATGTTTATACCCCTTGTTATTTATTTTATGAAGAAAAAATATCTCTCAGGTAAATTATACCATATGTAGAAAAGTGGAGTATTTAAATGGATTTAAAAAAATATCTAGATATTTTTATGAAGAAAATGATTATAGAAATGAGGAGTAACAATGAAGATAACACAACATCAAAAAGATGCAACGTATTGTACAACATTATTTAATAAACAAGTTGCTGAAAATTTAAATATAAATAGCGAAACGGAGTATGCATTAGCTATTAAGAATTTAGTTGAACCGTGTGAAGAGCTAGTTATTATGGAAGATAATAAGATCATTTGGAGTCAAAAAGCCTATCAATTCTTAGAAAAAGACGAGTGGCCTCCTACAGTGAATCCAAGTCTATGGTGCAATGGGAAAAATAATCATGTGAGCGGTTTGTTTAAAGTAACTGAAGAAATATATCAGGTTAGAGGATTTGATATGGCTAATATGACAATGGTTTTAACTCCCCAAAAAACATGGATTATGTTAGATACTTTGATGAGCACAGAGTGCACAATAGCTGCTTTGAATTTTGCAGATAATTATTTCACAAAAAATAATTTACCAAAACTGATAGGTAATATTAGTGCGATAATTATGAGTCATTCGCATGTCGATCATTTTGGAGGGATTAACGGTATATTTACATATGAAGAGCAAAATCCGGATATCCCTATTTATGCTCCTAAAGGCTTTACTGAGCATGCTGTTAGTGAGAATATTTACGCAGGAAATGCAATGGCACGTAGAGCTGCATATCAATATGGTTCTTTTTTAGATGCTAGTGAAAAAGGGGCAATTTCTATAGGTATTGGTCAGACCCAATCAAAAGGAACAATTAGCTTTAGGTTACCCACTCATGAAATTACAGAGAATCAATTAATTGTTATCGATGATTTAACACTTACTTTCCAGTTAACCCCTGGGGCTGAAGCTCCAGCGGAGATGAATACTCATTTTCCGCAATATAGAGCCTTATGGTTAGCAGAAAATTGTTCAGGAACCTTGCATAACTTATATACATTGCGCGGTGCTCAAGTGCGAGATGGCAATGCATGGGGAAAATATTTACTTGAAGCTATATCGTTATTCGCTGATGAAACAGATGTAACTTTTCAAGCACATAATTGGCCACATTGGAATACCGATGATTCTCCTAATATGGTTCGTGAACATATAACAGTAACAGCTGCAGCATATAAGTTCATTAATGATCAAACATTACTATATATTAACCAAGGATATACGAGTACAGAAATTGCAAATAAAATTCAACTACCTACAGATTTAGCGAAACACTGGTATATTCGTCCATATTATGGGACACCAAAACATAACGCAAAAGCTGTATATCAAAAATATATGGGCTGGTATGATGCGAACCCAGCAAATTTAGATCCTTTGCCAAATGTTGAACGGGCACAAAAATTAATTGATTATATGGGCGGAAGTGATGCGGTAATTGAAAAATCATTAATTGATTTTGAAAATTGTAATTATCAGTTTGTTGCAGATATTATGAGTACACTTGTATTTGCTGAACCTAACAATCAAAAGGCTCGTTTTTTAGCTGCCGATGCTTTAGAGCAATTGGGGTATCAATCTGAATCGGGTATTTGGAGAAACGCCTACTTATCAGGTGCGTATGAATTAAGAAATGGAACAGTTACTGATCCAACGAAGTATGTTTCAGGAGCTAATATAGCTGAATATATGACAGGAGAAATGATTTTAGATTATTTAGGTATTTTAATTGACGGGGATAGATTCTCACATATTTCCCTTGAATTTAATCTAAGTATTTCTGATGATATTGATTTAACTGAAGGAACAAGTGAATATCAAATGAGAGAATACATTTTAAAACTCTATCTGGGAACCGTATTATATTTTAAGGATGCGTCATCGTCAGAATTACCTACAGTAACTATGACACGACAACAATTATTATCACTTACAGCAGGTAGTACACCAGAAAAAGCAAAAGAAATTGCTGAAAGTATTTCAGTTGATCCAAAAGTAATAGATGCACTGGTGAACTTTATGTCCTATATCACTCAATTATCAGAGTATCGTCATTTTAATATTATTGAACCATAAGAAAAAACATTTTAGTACAAATATATGAAAAAGAACAGTAGATTTCGAAGGGAATCAAGCCCTACACTATACATCCAAACGCTTTGTAAATAAACTTTTTCTAGTTAAAAGATGTATAAAATATCTAACATTGAATATAGAGGAGGAAAAATATGAATTCGAATAATAAAACTAACCCTAATGTAATAGGCACTTCATCTGACCAATCTTTATTAAGCAACTCTGTAAAAAAACCTTTAGCAAACGATCAAAGCAATCCATTACAACAAAGGGATTCTAATGATTGTTTGAGTGTTTCTGAGGGAAATAGAGATTCTCTGAATCATGATGTGTTTATTAGTGCCCCAGGTCTAGTTGATACTACAGCTAATATTACTAGTGTTATACTGAGTGCTTTAGGTGTTCCGATGTTAGGGACCGTTGTTAAATTATATAGTAAATTATTTGGTTTTTTATGGGGATCAACGCCAGGACAAGATCCATGGAAAGAGCTGATGGATCGAGTGGAAGTACTCATTGATCAGAAATTAACAGAATACGCAAGAAGTAAAGCATTAGCAGAATTGGAAGGATTGCAAAATGTTATGAAGTCATATGTGGATGCACTTGAATCATGGCAAAATAATTCTCGGAATTCACAAACAAGATTATTAGTACAACAGAGATTGGTTGTTGCAGATTCGCAATTTAAACAGGCAATGCCTTCCTTTGCAATTAAAGATTATGAAGTTTCATTATTACCGGTATATGCACAAGCTGCAAATCTTCATTTACTTTTATTAAGAGATAGCCAGATTTTCGGAAAAGATTGGGGAATGCCTCAACATGAAATTGATCTTTTTTATAAAGAACACTTAGAGTGCATAGAAAAATATTCTGACCATTGTGTGGAATGGTATCATACTGGCTTAAATAAACTTAAAGGTTCAACTGCTAAGGATTGGGTTGACTACAATCGTTTCCGAAGAGAAATGACAGTGGCAATTTTAGATATCGTTGCTTTACTTCCTAATTATGATGTACATATGTATCCAATGCCAATACATGCAGAACTTACACGGGAAATTTATACAAATCCAGTTGGGAGTTATTTGCCCTACAAAGGTAATTTCAAGGATGTTATGTCTTGGTATGAAATGAAAAGATATCGCCAGCCTACATTTCACGATTTAGAAAGCTTAATCCGAAAGCCTAGTCGGTTTACTTGGCTAAAAGATCTTAAGATGTATACAAGGAAAAGACAAAATGGGAAATATGAGTATTATAATTATTGGGTAGGACATCAGTTAGAGAAAGCGTTAATTGGTGAAAAATACCTAAGAGAAACAACAATTAGTGGTGAAATTACTAGTGAAGAAGATACATTTACTTTTGAAGATTATGATATTCATAGGGTTTTATGCAATTATATAGGGAGATACGATAATAGTTTGGTGGGGGTAAACCAAGTTGAGTTTCATTATCTCGATAACAATACACCTCGGAAGAAGGAATATAAAAAAGATATTTGGGTTACGAGTCAATCACAAAAAATAATTGACTCAGAAGAGGAATTACATAGTCATAGATTAAGTTATGTTGAATCTTTTGATTTATATTGGAATCATAACAATGAGAAAGGAGGGACAATACCCGTATTTGGTTGGACACATCATAGTGTAACCCCTAAAAATATAATTCATGAGGATAAGATTACAGTAATCTCAGCTACTAAAGCTAATGGTTATTTCACTTCTGAAGTTATACAAGGTCCTGGATATTCAGGAGGGGATTTAATAAAAGGATCTAAGAGCATGGGAAACATTCAATTAACTCCACCTCGTGATGCACTCAACAAAAAGTATCGTTTGAGAATTCGCTATGCCGCTGATTCAAATGATTTACTTACAATGACTTTTCACACTGGTATTGGACCAGCTAAACATCAAATACTCTATCAAGCAACAATGAAAAAAGGGGATTCTTTCAAATATAATTCCTTTCAATATGTAGAAAAAGTAGTACATATTTCGTCTGTTATAAACGGCATAAACCTCAGTACAGGAAGTGGTTTTTACTTAGATAAGGTTGAATTTATTCCAGTGAATGAAAATTAGGAATAAAAATCTTATAAAATGTACAAAAGTAGTTATCACCCTGTTTGCATATAAACAAATATCTTTCAAACATGACTAACTATCACGAACTCGTAAAAGGAAAAGTATATATTGGTGGAGTGGACGCTATACAAGATGCTGTACGATTACTGAAGTGTTTGACTTACGTGCTGGAGGAGAAGAACCAGAAGGGTTTCCAACTGGAACTAAACGACATGCTTATCCAATTGTAGAAGGTATAGAGGCGCAAAATGAATCAGTAAGAAATGCAATTGCAGCGGTCAAAGAAGCTGTTGAACAAGATAAGAAAGTATTTTTCCATTGTTCCGGTGGAAGTAATCGTACAGGTACAGTTGCAACAGGATTGTTATTAGAATTAGGTCATGCTTCTAGTGTAGATGAGGCTGAACAAAAAGCAAAAGAAATTCGTTCAATCATTAATATTAAGCCAGAAATGAAGCAAGTGTTAAAACGTTTATATGTATAATTCATCTAATCCCCAAAATTCTTATTTTTGGGGATTTTCTTTTAAAATTGTTGTCTCTTGTAAAATTATTTATTCGATTTAACTTCAAATTAAATGAGTATAAATCTGTAAATCTAAAAAATTTCAGTTTAGACTTTCTTGTCTAAATAGTTTAGAGATTCATGTCCTTTTACAACAAGATGGGAGGGGAAGTTAACCTCCACCACCAAGTGTTCGTTAAATTCCGATTTAACGTAAACAACAATTGTAGAAATCTAAAATTTTTATTTATATCTACTAAGAGAGAGTTTTTATATTCCAATTAATGTAGATTTCAAACTATATATTTTTTACATAATAAAATCAAATGTGAAACGAATAATAAATATCATTTTAACCCTAGTATAGGGAAAATAATAAAAGTTCAGCAATGTAAAATTGCTGAACTTTTATTATTTATTCTTTCCTATTCTGCCTAAGCTATCTTTAATAGTTGTTTCACCAAGCTGTGTGTATAATAAGGCCGTATCTTGGCTAGTATGCCCAAGTTGCTGCATCACTTGTAACGAGTCTTTTTCTTCCATATATAACTTATTTGCCAATGTATGTCTTAATTTATGAGGAGACATTCTTTTACCAAAGGCCTTAGTATATTTTTCTACTATATCTTGGATAGCCCTAACTGAAAGAGGCTGTGCAGTATGTTTATACTTCGATAAGAATACATTTTTTAATTCTTTCCCTGGAGCATATTTTCTATCTCTAATTTCCATATAATTTTCAAGATCATTCAATGCAATTGGGGTAATCCATACAGAATCTTCTTTGTTTCCTTTTCGTATTACATCAATTAGCCTTTCTTTTAAGTTTATATCTTCCATACGAAGATCGGCCAATTCACTTACACGAATACCACTACCAAGAAAGAGAGAAAGAATAGCTACATCACGATCTTTATCTCTTAGGAAATAGAACAACTGATGTTTTGTTAAAGATTTTTCATGTTCGTACTTAATGTAATTCAAAAACTCTTGATCGTCATCATTATGAAATATTTTAGATCTCATACGTTTTGCACGGGCATTTAATGTTTCCTTATCTTTATGTATTTCAATTTTAGCCATTACATTTCTATAAAAATAACATTCTCCATCATCATTCTCTGATAGGGAGGTAAGGTACTTAAATAAAGACTTTAAGGCTGAAATTTTTCTGTTAACAGAGGAATTCTGCATATTTTGTTGTAGTTTTAAAAACCTCATAAAGTTCTCAACATCTTTTTTTTTTAAATTCTCCAAATCAGAGAAGGATATGTCTTTAATGGGCTTAAATTCAATAATTTGTTCAGATAATAGCCAATTAAAGAAAACTCTAAAATCATATACATAATTCAGTAGGGTGGAGGGAGAGGCATCATGCAATTCTTTGTACTCCACAAATTCTTCTATGTAAAAGGGCATTTCATTTAAATTCTCGTATAATTTCTTACGATGTACTGATTTTTGACGTTGCTTGCTGTAATCCATAAAAATCACCTCATATATACTATAACAGAAAAAATACACGAACACAAGTTCGCGTTAAATTCAATTTTTACACGAACTTATTTATATAATTAAATTATGTAATACTAAAATTCACTCGAAATTGAATGGGAAAGTGTAATTATTCTAATAAAAGTTATAGATAACCAAGTGATAAATTCATATTTGGCGATAAAAATTATATATGTATATAAAATAAAACGATTTTCAAATATAAATTCTAACAAAATGAATACATGAACACAGTTTAAAAGTCGTTATAAAATGTGAATTGGTTAATTTAATCAAGAGTTAGTTAGATCAACACAAGAAAAGCTCTTATAAATTAAAATGTAATTCACTATAAAAATTGTTTATGAGTAATTCAGCATTTGATTATTCTTATATAAAATATGAATTATATGGCGTATACCAATATACTAAGATTCATGCACTTGGGCTTGAAATCCCTAGATACTGTATTTAATTTTTTTATAATCGTATTATTGTGCGTAAAATTGGTATTTCGTGCGAAGTTGTAGGATGTTTATTTTTCCCCCTTTTTATAATTCTTTTATGTTCATCCAACAAAATACATCATGCACCTTTCATCAGTATGAATATCTTTTAGTTGCAGATACATTCACCTATACATTTTAATATTGATTACATGGTTGCTTATAGGGTATAGCTAGCATATAAATATATGTTAAAAAAATTTCAATGCAATACGGGTAACCTCATTATAGTATAGGCTCTGGTGCAAAAATAAAACAAAAGAGAATAAATCACATATATTCCTAACGGAATCGTATCTTATATTGCAAGTCTAAACAATTGATGGATGAATTCTTTTTGATTTTAAACAGACTGGTTCCGTAAAGCAATCTTGTCTTTTTTAATCATATGCATGGCTTCTACTCCAGAAAGAATGTATGTAGCTGTGTCAAAAGATTTAAGACCTAGCATAGAATAGATTCGCTTCTTTATAAAGCGATGATCTTGTTCTACTATGTTATTTAAGTACTTTTGTTGTCTAAGTCGCATACCATTAGGTATGCTTTTTTCTTTTTTCAACTGTTCAATTGCTGTAGGATAAGCTGGATTCTTATCGACTGTTATCACACGTGGCTTTGAAACATGAAAAGACAGCAAAGCTTTCTTGAAAAAGCGCTTTACAGCCTTATGATCTCTTGTTTTGCTTAGGCAAAAATCGATTGTTTTCAAAGCTTGTCCCGTTAACTTTTCATTGTCATAGATGACTCCATTCAATAATATTCCAGCAGTACCTGTATTTTTCACCTTTAATTTTTGGTTTCTCAGCCATGATTGTACTTAAAAAAACTCTAAAAACTAGTTGAAAATCTTTTAGAATCTAACTTTCTTATAATTCTATTTGCTATTTCTTCAATATTTTCATTTAGAAAGAAATGATTACCTTTAAAAGAGTGAAAAGTACACGTTTTACTTGTGTATTGCTCCCATTTTATTACTTGATTATATGTAGTAAATTCATCATTTTCCCCATTAAATATAAGAAAATCAATATCACATGCTTGCATATTATTGTCATGAATATATGTCTCAACAATTTTAAAATCTGCTCTTAGAATTGGGAGGAAAATTCCCATTAATTCTTCTGATTGAAGTACCCCGGACGGTGTACCTCCCATTGCAATAACTTCTCTTTTAAATTGTTCGTTAGAAAGATTATGTCGGATATTTTTCATTTTACTATTTGGGTGGTTTCTACCGGACAAAACAAGAAATTCAGGCAATACGTTTTTAGAATCTTGTATTTTTCTGGCTACTTCATAGGCAATCAAACTTCCCATGCTATGCCCATATAGAATATAGGGCGAATGCTCTATCTGCTTAACTATACTAGTGTAGACATCATTTACGGCCTCTTCCATACTTTGGTACAAGCTTTCTTCAATTCTATATCCTCTACCAGCTAACTCTATTGGGACTACTTCAATATATGGATTAAAGTAATTTTTCCATTTTGCGTAACTAAACGCAGATCCCCCAGCATGTGGAAAGCAAAAAAGTTTAGTCTTCTGCATTGATTTTCTCCTTACTTTAAAATTTGTTTATATTTTGGCAAATTGTATAAATATCTTTAATTATTATATCCTGCGGAAATTCTTCCCTTGTTGCACAAGCAGATATCTTATAATTCGGCTCAATGCTATATTGTCTAAAGTAAAAGTCTTTAGGTATATTCTTATATGAGATTAAAGTTCGTGACTCTTTTTTTATAGAAAATGAATTTAACGGGATATAAAGCCCTTTTCCAATCGTTTTTATATAGCTTTCTTTTAATGTCCATATATCATAAAAATAATTAATTTGTTCATCAGAATTCATACTAGATATATCATAAAATTCTTCATCTGAAAAAAACTCATTTGCTAATTTAAGAGCCTCTATTTCTGAAACTTTCTCTATATCAATCCCTACATTAGAATTAGCAGTGCCACAAACCACCCATTCTCCTGAATGTGAAATATTAAAATGAAAGTCAGAAAAGTTTTCAACAAAAGGTTTTCCATACTCATTATATATAAATCTAATTTCTTCATTACTAATTTTATACTTTTGGCAGACTAGAGATCGGATTAACAAATCTCCTATTAAAGTCCTATTAATATCACATAAATTTAATAACCGCTTCATTCGTTCTCTCTTCTCATTTGAAATCAAGTTACTAAATTGATTAAACAAATGATTTCCAATATTCTTTGGTATTTTCACAGCATGAATTTGTATGATAAATCACTTCCTTTTTAAAAGGATGGCTTCCTATGTATACGTTATAGAAATTCAATTTCATTTTCTAACTTGCATCTATTCAAGTGCAAATATAATAGAAAAGGTGCATATTAACATATCAATGAAAATATACACCTTTCCTCAGCAATATCATCAAAGCATTCGCTTCTGGTACAAAAGCTTCAGATAATTTACAGCATACTATGAACAATTCATATATGTTTCTATGTCCCTATCAAGCAATTTTTCATTAGCCCCTTAAAAAGTAATGCTCTTGATATATACATAATCTCCTACACTTGATGTGCAGTTATTGGACTGTTCTCTTTATTTACACTACTACTCACAAAAAACGACTTTAATAATAACAATGTTCGTTTATAAAGTTGCCTATTTTGTGCTCTCTACTTTTCCGTTAGTGAAAGGGACGTCTCTTTTATTCCTTCTAATTCATTTAGTAAATACTTAGCTAACTTTTCAACTGCGGGGGAAGCTACTATTTCTTCGTGTGATCCAGGGACCGAATACATATTCACTCTTCCTTTTAATAAAGGCTTCCAATCCGTAAACAATTCTTTACCTTCCTCAGCACTAAAGTAAATGACTTCCCCAAAATATGGTGTTAAATCATGCTCTGCCATTAAATTCAGACATTTCCTGTGAGCATTGATAATTTGCTTCAAATTCGTAAGATTTGCATCAGGCGGGAGCACTCCTTCCACAATTAATTGCTCAACAAGCATGTCCTGTTGATGAACAAGCTCTTCTTCCTGATCCACTAACTCTATATTGATGAAATGCTCCAATATATAAGATAGCATTTCATCTTCTGTCTTGTAATCCCGTTCTGAAGGCACCTTGGTATCCAATAGTACCAACACCTCAACTTCTTCTCCCTGGTTCCGTAGCATAGTTGCGATTTCATAGGCGATGGCACCGCCCAGAGACCATCCTCCCAGACGATACGGCCCCTCTGGCTGAGCCCGCTTCATTTCCTCGATGTAGAGTTGAACTACCTCCGATAAAATCAACCCGTTCATTCCTTCTTTCTCTACGAGAGGATTCTGTAGACCATAAAATGAGCAGTGATCCTTGAGTAACCTTGCTAGCTGAATGTAACAGAGTACATTACCCATAAACGGGTGAACACAGAAGAAAGGTCTTTTCTCTGATTCTTGTAATGGAACCAGAACCGATAATGATTCTTCCATACGATGATTCTCACGGATGAGACAAGCGATTCCTTCCACTGTCGGATTCTTAATTAGTGCGGGCACCTTAATCTCTTTTCCAAATTTCTCTCTGACCTTTGAAATCAATTTGATTACAAGGAGAGAGTGACCTCCTATATTGAAGAAATCATCGTTTACATGGATATCTTCTAACTGTAGCAAATCCTGCCAGATTGTAATCAGCTGATACTCGATTTCATCCCGTGGGATGATTGGTGTAGAAAAGGTACTTTCTCTTTGAATCGTTAAGCTGTTCAGTGCCTTTCGATCAACCTTCCCATTTGTTGTAAGGGGAATCGCATCAACCTCAATAAAGTGTGCAGGAATCATATAATTCGGTACTTGCCTCTTGAGATGCTCACGCCATTCATGCATACTTCCTTTACCCACCACATAGGCAGCCAATCTCTGATCTCCTGGTTGGTCCTCTCTTATCAAGACAACCGCCTCTTTCACCGATGGATGACTTTCTAAATTCGCTTCAATTTCTCCAAGCTCAATCCGGAATCCTCGAATTTTCACTTGATTATCGATTCTTCCCAGATAATCCAAATGGCCATCAGCTAAATAACGGACTAGATCTCCCGTCCGGTATAACCGTTCTCCTTCATTAAATGGATGTGGAATAAAACGTTCTAACGTTAACTCTGGACGATTCAAGTATCCTCTCGCTAGGCCTGCTCCACCGATATAAAGTTCCCCCGTTACACCAACTGGAACAGGTAACAACTTCTCATCCAATACATAGGCTTGAACATTTGGCAACGGACGCCCAATGGTTACTCTCTTACTATCTTTTTTGATACGATAGCATGTCGCATCAACCGTACATTCCGTAGGACCATATACATTATAAAAATGGATATGGTCATTCTCTACTAGTTGTTCCCACAGTGATGGCATAATCGCTTCTCCACCGACCAGTACCTTGCTTGGAACATGAACACTATCGTTTGTTTCTAACAACCCCTCATCTATGAGTAATTGGAGTAGTGAAGGTGTTATATCGAACATTTCCAACTTATTCTCCCGAATATAAGATATAAACTGTTGAGGATCACTGCGAACTTCTGTTGAAATAATATACAAACTAGAACCATACAAAAGCATTTGTAATTGTTTAACGGATGAATCAAAGGCGATTGAGGCATTTAGACCAACGCGCATGTTATCATGTGCCCGATGTGAAAAAACCTCTTTCTGTAAACCATAGGATAGATTTAATACCGAATGATGCTGCACCATAACCCCTTTTGGATTCCCGGTCGAACCTGAAGTGTAGATAACATACGCCAAGTTTTCTCCTGTTACTTTACATATTGGTGAAAGAGTGTTTTCTTGCGAAATCATTGCTTGATCTCGGTCCAAACAAACTGTTTCAACTTCTTCAGGCATCCAACCTTGTGATACTTCGTTCGTAACCAATATTTGAATTCCTGTGTCCTCCAGAATATATCGTAGGTGACTTTCTGGATACGATGGATCCAGCGGAACATAGGCTGATCCAGCTTTCAAGATTCCCATGAGACCGACAATCATCTCAACTGAACGTTGGAAACAAAGCCCGACCAATGACTCCGTCCCAATCCCCATTTTCTGAAGATAATGGGCCAATTGGTTTGCTTTCTCATTCAGCTCTCGATACGTCAACCGCTGATTTTCATCCACCACTGCCACCGCATCAGGTGTACGATCCACTTGATCTTCAAACAATTTGTGGATCACACTTTCACGTGGATACGCTGCTGCATTATCATTCCATTCTTCCAGTAGTTGTTTCTGTTCTATTTCCGTAACATACACCAG
The DNA here is from genome assembly GCF_038007365.1 of Bacillus sp. FSL R9-9492. Taxonomy (NCBI): domain Bacteria; kingdom Bacillati; phylum Bacillota; class Bacilli; order Caryophanales; family Bacillaceae; genus Bacillus; species Bacillus sp. FSL R9-9492. Next base: position 249,664 of record NZ_JBBOXC010000002.1, on the reverse strand, counting down.
CTCCGACAGAGTTTGATCAACGTTCTCGATCATTTGCTTTAACACCTGGCTTAAATGACCCAGTATCCGTTCAATGGTGAGGCCATTAAACTTGCTACGATCATACTTCAACTTTAACAACAACTGGCTTTCTGGGACAACTGTCAATCCTAATGGATAATGAGTTTGCTCTACTCCTTCCAACCCACCAATTTCTAGATTTCCTGAGGACTCCTCTTTCACTGGGTAGTTTTCAAACACATACAAGCTATGGAACAGCGGGGTTCCTCTAGGAACTTCACTCCATCCTTGAATCTCTGTCAAAGAAGCATATTCATATTGTCTTCTTTCTATCTCTTCCTCTTGTATCTTCTGCAACCAATCCATTATTTTTATATTATCTATCATCTGAATTCGCGTCGGTGATGTGGTAATAAAAGGACCTACAATGTTTTCAACATCAATAATCTCCGTAGGGCGTCCTGAGCTAGTTACACCATAGACAATTTCATCTTCTCCACTATACCGACTCATGAGATACGCCCACGCACCTTGAATTACTGTATTCAAAGTGAGCCTATTGCGCTTCGCCCAGTTTTGTAACGCTTGGGTTTGCTCTTCTGATAAATAAGTTACCTTCTCTGTGTAACCTTTTTCTTGCTCTTTACTTTCTAAGCCCAGCAGGGTTGGAGCTGTAAAACCTTTAAGTTTCTCTCTCCAGAATTGCTCCGCCTGCTCCTGATTCTGTTCTCTTAGCCATTGAATATATTTCTTGTATGGCGATGAATTAGGTAAATGCACGGCTTCTCCATTCATTCTCTTCTGGTACACTGTAAGCAATTCGTTAAAGACCAGTGGTAGGCTCCATCCATCCAACAGAATATGGTGATGTGTCCAAACAATTCGATATTCTTCCTCACCTTCTTGAATGACAGTCACCCGCATCAATGGCGCTTTATCAAAAAGAAAGGCTTGTTTTCGATCCAATGTGATATTATCCCCTTTAGGTAGACAGTGTAAAAAGACCATGTACATACATGGATGTTACACTATTACTTGGAGGGGATTTTTCATGACTAAAAAAGGCTTAACTTTTAATATATATTCAGAAGAATTAAAGTTATCAGCTGTTCAAAGTTATTTAAACGAAGAAGGAAGCTACGATATGATAACGGAGAAATATCAGATTAAAAGCTCTACACAACTTAAAAATTGGGTGAAAAAATATAAAGAATGTGGTGAAATTACAGATACTCGTGGGAAAAATAGTGGAATGAAAGGTATACCAAATCCTTTAAAAGGAAAACGCGTTCATTTTAACACCGTTGAAGAGGAACGTGACTACTATAAGGCTCAGGTTGAATATTTAAAAAAGCAGTATCCAAATCTGTAAATGGGGGCGTACTAAAATATAAAGAAAGATATCATATCATTGAATCACTAAAGAGAAAATATCCCGTTATATGGCTTACTAATTTTGCGAATGTACATCGCTCAAGTTACTATAAGTGGATTCATACAAAAAGTATGAAAAACATGCGACTAGAATCCGATAAACAATTAAAAAAGGTAATTCAATCTATTCACGTAAAGCACAAAGAATATGGTTATCCACGTATGAAAATCGCCTTACAAGAGGAGGGTTATTTTATAAATCACAAAAAGGTATATCGCTTAATGAGCGAGCTTAACATTCAGTCTATTATTCGGAAGAAGCGTCGCTTCTTTAAAGGGAATTACTCCAATACTTTTCCAAATGTTTTAAACCGTGAATTCAAAGATCGCCAACAAAATGAAGCACTTGTTACAGATATTACGTACCTACGATTCCAAGAGGGATTTCGGTATCTTTCTGTTGTCCAAGATATTTATAATAACGAAGTTGTTTCTTGGAAAATATCCAAGCGCAATGATAATGAACTTGTATTAGATACAATTGAAATGTTGGCACAAAAAAGAGATGTGCGTGGAACCATTCTCCATTCAGATCAGGGATTCCAGTACACATCTCATGCCTACAACAAACGACTTTTAGATTTAGGTATCATTGGCAGCCACTCTCGCAAAGGAAACTGCCATGATAATGCCTGTATCGAGTCATTTTTCTCCCATTTTAAATCGGAGATGTTGTATTTGAATCATTTTAAAACAGAAGAAGATTTAATACAAGCAATTGAAGAATATATTTACTTTTATAACTATAAACGGTTCCAAAAACGACTCAACCATCGAGCTCCGATAGAATATCGAATCTCGATGGCTGCTTAGTCTTTTTAATACTGTCTACTTGACAGGGATAAGACCATTGCCAAAAAGGCTTTTCTTTTCTCTTCTTTTTCTTCTGCAGTCAGCGTACGCCAATCTTCTACATTCACCTTAAATGGAACACTCTCATACACCACTTGTAAAGGCTCCTCAACTTCATTCCAAAGAAAAGCTGAGCGGAAAATTTCATGCCGCTGAATTATCGATCTCCACGCCTGTTCGAAAGTAGCAATATCCAATTCTCCTCTAATCATGAAACTTAATTGCACTATATACGGCGCTACATGTTCCTCCCCTTGGTCATGCAATGTATGGAAAATCATTCCTTCTTGCAAAGGCGATAGTGGATATAAATCGGTAATCGGATAATTATTTCCACGATTCATCTTGGTTAATACTTTTGTCAAACTGGCTTGGTCAAGATTAGCCATCACAAAATCTGAAACGGTCAGTGCAGATTCTCCATCCGCAGATTGAATCAATTTACTTAGTTGATGGAGCATATTCTCTGCAATACTTTGAATCGTTGATTTCGCATATTGTCCTACATTGTATACCCAAGTGAACTGAAGTTTCCCATCCGTTACCATTCCAATTACATCAATTAAATGCAATCGCTTGGAACCAGAAGCATGATCTAAGCGCTTAAATCCGTTCTCTGGAATAAGTATTGCATCGTCAGAAAACATTTGGTCAAATTGTCCAAGATAGTTAAAACTAATAGACGGTGTATGTTGAGACCCCCATTGCTCACACATTGTTGTGTTCAGATACCGCAAAATTCCATGGTCAACACCCTTATTAGGAATTTTACGCACTTGTTCTTTAACTGCTTTTAATGCTGCAATTGGCGTGTCGGCACCGGTAATATTTAAGTGAACAGGATAAATACTTGTAAACCACCCCACGGTTCTAGATAGGTCAACGTCTTCGATAATCTCTTCCCGACCATGCCCCTCCAAATCCACGGTCAGCGTCGGATGACCTGTCCATGCTGCCGTAGCCTGTACCAATGCTGTCAATAGTACTTCATTGATTTGGACACGATGAGTGCTTGAAATCTCTTTCAATAACGTACGGGTCTCTTTCTCATCCAGCACCACGGTAATCTCCTCGTTTCCTGTGTTTGCTGGAACTTCGAGGGTGGTATCCACTGGTAGCATAGCCACTTCTTGTTCGGATTGCTGCTCCCAGTAATCACGCACTTCTTGCACAATCCCAGCTTCAGCGTAATGATGCAATTTCTCCGACCACGCTTTAAAGGATGTACTCTTTGTAGGTAATTGGATTATCTGATCCTGGCTCGCTTGATTATACGCCGTTTGCAGATCCTCCAGTAAAATCCGCCAAGAAACACCATCCACTGCTAAGTGATGAATCACCCAGAATAATCGGCCGGCTCTTTTCTCACCTTCATCAAAATACACCATTCTCATTAGCGGTCCTGCGTGTAAGTGCAAGCTTGCTTGTGCAGTGTCAATCTCCGTTTGAATCACTTGATGCCATTCTGCTTGTGGCACTTCGTCTAATGAAATAACGGTCAGCGTCGATTGTTCTTCGATCCCTTCATTCCGCTGTTTCCAAGCTCCATTCGGTAACCGTTCATATCTTAAACGCAAAGCATCATGATGGATTAGAAGGGTACTCACAGCTTTCTCCAGTAATACTATATCCAGTCGCTCTTTTGTTCTAAAAAACATGGATTGATTCCAATGGTGTGGGTTTGGATGATCTTGTGCAAAAAACCATTGCTGGATTGGTGTAAGGATCAGTTCTCCAGTTACAACTCCCTGCTCTGCTTGTACACCCCGTTCTTCATTGACTACTTGCGCCAACTCGGCAATCGTTTGGTGTTCAAACATTTGCTTTGGCGTCAATTGCAAACCTGCTTGCTTCGCACGAGAGACAATCTGAATGCTGAGAATTGAGTCTCCACCAATTTCAAAAAAGTTATCATGGATTCCCACCTTTTTAATCCCTAATACTTGCTTCCAAATGGTGGCCAGTGTTTCTTCGTTACCATTCCGCGTGGCAACACATTCACTTTCGATTTTCCTCTCCTCTGGTACAGGTAAGGCCTCACGATCAACTTTTCCGTTAGCAGTTAGTGGAATGGCTTCCATCATCACAAATCCTGAAGGAACCATATGGCTTGGTAGTTCCGCCTTGAGATAATCTCTCCACTCACCTACATTCCCGTCACCCACGACATATGCCACCAACCGTTTATCACCCGGCTGATCTTCTCGAACAATTACAACAGCCTCTTTTATGGAGACATGTGCGTTTAAAGCAGATTCAATTTCTCCGAGCTCAATTCGGAAACCACGGATTTTCACCTGGTGATCAATCCGCCCAAGATAATCCAGATTTCCATCAGGTAAGTATCTCGCTAAGTCTCCTGTCCGATATAATCGCGCTCCTGGGTCACTACTGAATGGATGAGGGATGAAACGCTCTGCAGTCAATTCGGGTCTGTTTAAATATCCACGTGCAAGTCCTGCTCCACCAATATATAGTTCGCCAGCTACGCCAATAGGCACAGGTTGTTGACAAGCGTCTAGTACATACACTTCTAAATCTGGAATCTGTTTTCCTATATTACTTCTTGAAGCATGCTGCACATCATCTTGAGTAATTGGATAATACGTAACATGAACGGTAGTTTCTGTAATTCCATACATATTAATTAACTGTGGTTCCTGCTCTCCATACCTTTGAAACCATGGTACCAAGCTGGTAGGATCGAGTGCTTCCCCACCAAATATGACATAGCGCAGATGCAAGTCTTTCTTCTCATCTTCTTGTTCACACACTTGTATCAATTGTCGAAATGCGGATGGTGTCTGATTAAGAACCGTAACCTTTTCCTTTACTAACAGTTGATAGAAATCCTTGGGCGATCGACTAATCCAGTACGGAACAACAACTAATTTCCCACCATATAATAATGCTCCCCAAATTTCCCATACCGAGAAGTCAAACGCATAAGAATGGAAAAGCGTCCAAGTATCTTTTTCATCAAACTGATACCAACATTCCGTCGATTTAAATAAACGAATCACATTTTGATGCTCTACCATAACTCCCTTCGGATTCCCTGTTGATCCCGAAGTATAGATTACATACGCCAAGTTTTCTCCTGTCACTTCACATATTGGTGAAAGGGTGCTTTCTCGCGAGATCATCGCTTTATCCCGATCCAAACAAACTGTTTTGATCTCTTCAGTTATCCAACCTTCTAATGCTTCGTTCGTGACCAATACTTGAATCCCTGTGTCCTCCAGAATATATCGTAGGCGACTTTCTGGATACGATGGATCCAACGGAACATAGGCTGCCCCAGCTTTCAAGATCCCCATAAGACCGACAATCATCTCAACTGAACGCTGGAAGCAGAGACCAACCAATGACTCGCTCCCAATCCCACATTTTTGGAGATAATGTGCCAATTGGTTTGCTTTTTCATTCAGCTCTCGATAGGTTAACTGCTGTTTTTCATCTACCACTGCCACCGCATCAGGTGTACGATTTACTTGCTCTTCATACAGCTGATGAATCCCAAATTCCTGTGGATATGCTACAGCATTATTATTCCACTCTTCTAACTGTTTTTGCTGTAATCCTGACAGTATCGGCAACTTAGCTAATGATTTATCAGGATGTTCCACGATTAAATTCAACCAGTTCCCAAAATTTTCGGCTATGGATTCAATAGTTAAACTGTCAAATAAATCAGTCCTGTAAACAAAAGTAAGCAATAAGCCCTCTTCCAATTCTGCGGCAGTTAAACTTAAATCAAATTTGGCGATTGAAGCGTGGCTGTCTATTACTTCTATACTTCGTCCATGTAGCTGTGGTAGCTCTTGTCCCGTATTTTGCAAAGTAAACATGGTTTGGAAAATCGGAGAATGACTTGTACTTCGTTCAGGTTGGATAACCTCCACAATTTTCTCAAACGGAACATCTTGGTACTCATATGCCTTCAATGCTTTTATCCGCACTTGAGACAGCAACTCTTGAAATGCCGGTGCGCCACTTAAATCAGCTCGATAAACCAACGTGTTGACAAAGAAACCAATAAGCCCTTCAATTTCTCTATAATTTCGATTCGCAATTGGGCTTCCAACAAGAATATCTGATTGTCCTGTATAACGGGCGAGGAAACTTTGATAAGATGCCAATAAGGTCATGAAAAGCGTGGCCCCTTCTTGACGACTAAGTTCGTTTAATTTATCCAGTAATGAGCGTGACAACAACACATTATGAGTTAATCCATGGTGGGTTTGCACCGGAGGACGGGGACGATCCATCGGCAACATTAAGACTGGTAACTCACCAGACAGTTCTTCCTTCCAATATGCAAGCTGTTGATTTAGTACTTCCTCTTTTAACCAATCCCTTTGCCATTGAGCAAAATCGGCATATTGAACTGGTAGTGGTGCAAGGTCTGCTGGTTTTTCACCAATCGCCTCCTCATAAAATGCCATCCATTCTTGGAACAAGATTTCCATCGACCATCCATCAGAGATAATATGATGCATATTACATAGAAGAACCCATTCTTCTTTTGAAATTTTCACGATTTGTCCACGGAACAATGGTCCTTTTTCTAAGTCAAATGGGGATTCGACTTCAGTTTGAATCCATTGCTCCACTTCTCTTTCTCTCTCTTCTGGAGAAATCTTAGTTAAATCAATTTGTGGAAGGGAACGGAAAGTATACGGTTGAATCTTCTGCACAGGATGACCGTCCACTTCATGAAATACTGTCCGCAATGATTCATGACGCTCTATCAACTGATTCCATCCCAACTCCAATGCTTCAGGTAACCAATTCCCTGTAAGACGGCATACCATTGGCATATTATAAAGTGCACTATTAGGTGCAAATTGATCGATAAACCATAAACGCTGTTGGGCATAAGAAAGTGGAAGGTTATCTCCTCGTTCCATCGGCATCAATGGTGGAATTTCTTCTCGTTTTTTGCTTCCCTTACGTAACTGATCCATTCGTTTCGATAATGCCTCGACTGTTGAATATTCGAACAGTTCACGTACCGGTAATTTGATTTGACAGACTTCTTGCAAGCGTGAGACCACTTGTGTAGCAAGTAGAGAATGACCACCAAGTTCAAAGAAAGAATCCTGAACACCTATATTTTCTATTCCTAGCACTTGACTCCACACTGAAGCGATAAGTTCTTCTAGCGGAGTTCGTGCGTGAACGGTATTTTCCGTAGATAATTTGCTAGGTATTGGCAATGCCTTTAAATCAAGTTTTCCATTCGGTGTAAGTGGTAAAAATTCCATCTCAATAAAGTTTGTTGGGACCATATAATTTGGTAAATGTGTTTGTAGATGCTCTCGCCATTCTTGGACACTTCCTTCACCAACTACATAAGCTACTAATCTCTTGTCGCCTGGATCATCCTCTCGTACCAATACAACCGCTTCTTTCACAGAAGAATGTGCCTGCAAGACTGCTTCTATTTCTCCCAATTCAATCCGGAAACCACGAATTTTCACTTGGTCATCTATACGACCATGGAACTGGAGAGCACCATCAGAAAGATAACTTGCTTTGTCTCCGGTGTAATAGAGACGTTCTCCTGACTTGAATGGATGCGAAATAAATTTTTCCTTTGTAAGGTCCGGACGATTAGCATATCCACGAGCAAGACTCTTCCCTCCAATATAGAGATCTCCAATCACACCACTTGGTACTAGCTGAAGATGAGAATCTAACACATAAACTTCTGTATTCGCAATCGGTCGACCAATCGATGGCGTACCTGTTGTCACTCCTACAGGTACATAACAATCCGTGGTAACAACGGTATTTTCCGATGGACCATACTGATTGATTACCGCAAAAGGAATATCGTTAGATGGATACTGCGTTAATTGATCCCCGCCGGTAATGATAAAACGAAGATCCGTTTTACCTGGCCAAGATAATTTCAAGAGTCTTTCCAGAATAGGCGTAGGTGCAAAACTAGCTGTTATTCGCGAATCAATGAGCCAGTCTCTTAGTGCTTCTGGATTAATTCTCAGTTCCTCTGTTGACAAGTAGAGTGCTGCACCAGCAGTTAGATACGGCCAAATCTCCTGAACAGCCGAATCAAAAGCAATCCCTGCAATCTGAGTCGCACGATCCTCTGCTGTAATATGATAAACTTCTTGATGCCAAGAAACCATATTCATTAATGAGCGATATTCAATCATGACACCCTTTGGCTTTCCTGTAGAACCAGAGGTATATACAATGTAAGCTAAGTTCTCTGGATTTATCTGCCGTGTAGGTGCGATTACGCTTTCCACTGTTAACTCTTCTAACCTCACCATTTCGACCTGTTCGAAAAGGCCTTCTTGTCCTTCCGCCGTCACTACAAATTGAATTCCTGCATCTTCTATCATGTATTCTAGCCTTGATTTTGGATACAACGGATCTAAAACGACATAAGCTCCACCAGCTTTTAATATGCCTAGTAAACTTACCATGAGCTCAGCCGACCTCGGAAGATAAACTCCCACGACTGACTCTGGAGCAACTCCTTTTCGCTGTAAAACATTTGCCAACTGATTTGCTTGTGCATCCAGTTCACCGTAAGTCCAATCTTTTGTTTGATCAACTACCGCAATCGCTTCAGGACGCTTTGCTACTTGTTCCTCAAATCTGTCGCAAATAAGACCCTGTGGGGGCATTTCCATTACAGTGTCATTCCATGTTTCTAATAACAAAGTACGCTCAGGTTCCGATAGCATGCTCAGACTATGCAACGGATTTTGCGGGTAATGGGAAACTTCGTGTAGCCATTTCTCAAAGTGCCCTGCCATCCGTTCAATAGTTGTGGCATTGAATAAATCCTTATTGTATTCAAAAGTAAAAAGTAATCCCTCTTCCGTCTCAGCTACCATTACGCTTAAATCAAACTTTGCGATTGGACTATGGCTTTCTAACATTTCAATACTTCTACCAGATAACACCGGGAACTCTTGTTTCATATTTTGCAAGATGAACATAGTCTGGAAGATTGGCGAATGACTTGTACTCCGCTCTGGTTGTACAACTTCCACAATTTTTTCAAAAGGGATATCTTGATACTCATACGCCTTCAATGCTTTTTGACGAACCTGAGACAGAACATCCTGAAATGTCGGTCTACCACTTAGATTAGCCCGATATACCAAGGTGTTGACGAAGAAACCAATAAGTCCTTCAATTTCTCTATAATTTCGATTAGCAATTGGACTTCCGACCAGAATATCTTCTTGTCCCGTATAGCGGGATAGAAAACTTTGATATGCAGCTAACAGGGTCATGAAGAGTGTAGCCCCTTCTTGACGACTAAATTCATTTAATTTGTCATGTAGCGTGCTTGGCAGAACCAGGGTGTATGTCGACCCGTGATGAGTTTGTATTGCGGGACGCGGGCGATCCATAGGAAGTTGGAGTACAGGAAGCTCCCCAGACAATTCTTCCCTCCAATATTGGAGTTGTTGATCAAGCACTTCCGCCTTCAGCCATCCTTTTTGCCACTGAGCGAAGTCGGCATATTGAACCGGTAATGGTTCAAGTTCTGCTATCTTTCCATCCGTAGCTTTCTCATAGAATGCCATCCATTCTTCAAGTAGGACTCCCATTGACCATCCATCTGAAATGATATGATGTAAAGTACAAAGGAGAATCCATTCTTCCTCTCCCACTTGCAAAATACTTGTCCTGATTAGTGGGCCCTCTGTTAAATCAAATGGCACTTCTGTTTCTTGTTGAATCAAACGTTTAACTTCTTCTTCTCGGTCTTCTGGAGAAAGCATAGTTAAATCCGTTTTCGGAATTGATCGAAAAGCATACGGTTCAATTTGCTGCACGGGCTGACCGTTCACTTCATGAAAGACCGTCCGCAATGATTCATGACGCTCTATGAGCTGATTCCATCCCTTTTCCAATGCCTCAGGTAGCCAACTCCCTGTAAGGCGGCATACCATTGGCATATTGTAAAGGGCGCTATTAGGTGTAAATTGATCGATAAACCATAAGCGCTGTTGGGCATAAGAGAGCGGAATAGTTTCCCCTCTTTCCATCGGCATTAGTGGCGGAATCTCTCGTTTTCTATCTCCTTTACGTAACTGATCTAATCGCTTTGCCAGTGACTCCACCGTTGCATACTCAAATAGTTCACGTACCGGTAATTCGATTTGAAAGATTTCTTGTAAGCGTGAAACTACTTGAGTAGCTAGCAGCGAGTGACCACCAATCTCAAAAAAAGAATCCTGAACACTTATATTTTTTATACCTAACACTTGGCCCCATACGGAAACAATGAGCTCCTCTACTGGTGTTCGTGATGAAGTAGTAATATCTTCACTTATGAACTGTGCCTCCAATTCCAATAAAGCTTTCCGATTCACCTTACCATTTGGAGTGAGTGGCATCCCTTCAACTTGGAAGAAGTATGCCGGAACCATATAATGTGGCAATTGCTTCTTAAGATATTCACGCCACTCTCCAGTATCCCCTTCACCCACTACATAAGCTACTAACTGCTTATCTCCTGGTCGATCTTCCTTCACCAACACGACAGCCTCTTTTACAGATGAGTGATCATGTAAAGCTGCTTCGATTTCTCCCAGTTCAATTCGGAATCCTCTGATTTTGACTTGGTTATCTATTCTTCCAATATACTCCAAGTTACGATCATTCATATATCTCACCAGGTCACCCGTTCGATATAATCGTTCCCCTTCCTTAAAGGGATGCGGAATAAAACGCTCAGTAGTTAACTCTGGTCGATTGAAGTAGCCACGTGCCAATCCTACTCCTCCAAGGTAAAGTTCCCCCGCCACACCAATCGGTACCACCTGTTGATGTTGATCTAACACATACAACTCTGTATTATCAATTGGACGACCAATTGGAATAAGCATAGGTTCTTTTTCTAAATCACAATTATAATAAGTCACATCCACAGTCGCTTCGGTAGGACCATACAAGTTAATTAACTTTGTTTGCTGAACATCGTAAAATACCCCCTTAAACCGGCGAGCCTGTTCAGTGTTTAGTGCTTCCCCACTAGTAAAAACCTGACTTAAAGATGAAACATTCCATTTCGAGTTAAATTGTTCCATGTAATCCAAGAAAGTGGATAACATCGACGGAACAAAGTGCATGGTGGTCACACGATATCGTTCGATATACTCCTCAATCATCCCAGGATCTTTCTCACCTCCGGGTGGAAGTAAACAAACTCGTGCTCCTACAAATGACCACCAAAATAATTCCCAGACAGAAACATCAAACGAAAACGGTGTCTTTTGTAGGATTGTATCCTCCTCAGATAAGGGATATTTTTTCTGCATCCACTGTAGGCGGTTGATGACCGAATGATGTTCAATCATTACTCCCTTCGGGTTTCCCGTCGAACCCGAAGTGTATATGATATACGCTAAGTTATTTGCTGTTACTCCACTCACTGGAGTTAAATTACTCTCTTTAGAAATCATTGCTTGATCCCGGTCTAAACAAATTGCTTCAATATCTTTAGGTAACCAGTCCTGTAGTGCCTCTTTTGTTAACAGCACTTGAATTTGTGAATTCTCTAAAATGTATCTCAGACGGTTTTCGGGATAACTTGGGTCCAGTGGGACATAAGCCCCACCTGCTTTCAAAATCCCAAAGAGACCAATAATCATATCAGAAGAACGTTCAACACATATACCGACCAATGATTCAGGTCCTATACCTCGTTTTTGTAGATAATGTGCCAATTGGTTCGATTTTTCATTGAGTTCTTGATACGTTAGTTTTCCGCCTTCATAAACTACCGCCACTGCATCAGGTGTACGTGCAACTTGCTGCTCAAATAGCTCATGAATCATACACTCATGACCATAGACCACGTCAGTATCATTCCATTCTTCTAGGAGTTGTTTCTGTTCTGTGTCCGATAACATTGACAGCTTTGTATATGATTCATCTGGATGATACGCGATTTCATTTAACCAGTTCTCAAAATGTCCTGCCATACGTACAACGGTACTACTATCAAATAAATCCGTGTTGTATTCAAAAGAGACAAATAGACCTTCTTCCACTTCGTAGGCAGTTAAACTCAGATCAAATTTTGCAATAGACATATTACTTTCTACCATTTTGATACTTCTACCAGGCAGATCTAGTCGTTCTTGTTTTATATTCTGTAGTGTAAACATGGTCTGAAAGATAGGAGAATGACTCATGCTTCGTTCAGGTTGCACAGCTTCTACCACTTTTTCAAATGGTATATCTTGGTATTCGTAAGCTTTTAACGCCTTTTTCTTTGTTTGATTCAAAATCTCTCTAAAAGTAGGAGTGCCACTCAAATCTGATCGGTAAACCAACGTATTAACAAAGAAACCGATTAATCCTTCTACTCCCTTATGATTCCGATTTGCAATCGGACTTCCGACTAGAATATCTTTTTGCCCCGTATAACGAGCAAGAAAGCTCTGGTATGCAGCTATTAAAGTCATAAATAAGGTAGATCCTTCTTGTCGACTTATATCCTTTAATTGATTGAGTAATCTATTAGGAAAAATCACGTGATGCGTATCCCCAGCGTAAGTTTGCGTAACCGGTCGAGGCCGGTCCACTGGCAGTTGTAATATAGGAAGGTCCCCAGACAATTCTTCCTGCCAATACGTAAGTTGACGATTTAACACATCACCTTGCAACCACTCCTTTTGCCACTTCGCAAAGTCTGCATATTGAATGGATAGTGAACTTAATTTAGCAGGACTCCCACCCGTTTCTTCTTCATAGAAAGCTAGTAATTCATTCATGAATATACCGATAGACCAAGCATCAGAAATAATATGATGCATCGTACACAGTAATAACCATTCATCCTTTTCTAATTGAACAAGCTGATTACGAATTAAAGGACCATTTATTAAATCAAATGGTTCTTGCGCTTCTCTGGCAATTAAACTATCTACCTCTTTTTCTTTTACTTCTAGAGGAAATTGAGAGTAATCTCTTACAGGTAATGCTCTAGGAAGGAAATCGTCAATTTGTTGTACAGGTTGTTCTCCTACTTCTTTAAAAACAGTCCGTAATGATTCATGACGTTTAATGAGTCGATTGAATCCCTTTTCTAATGCTTCAGGTATCCAATTTCCTTTTAGATTCCATACCGTTGGAATATTATATAAAGAACTGTTTGGGTTAAATCTGTCCATAAACCACAAACGTTGTTGCGCATAAGACAACGGGAGTGCTTCTTTATTCTCCTTTTTTTGCATTTGCTTCTGAAGCCATGCTCTCTTCTCAGGAGAAAGTGAACTCAGCTTTGCAAGTAAATCACTTCTCATTTTTTTACCCCTTCCTCAATCAAATTGCTCTTGAATATCTCTTGTGCTTCTTCCTCTGATAGCTCTTCTAATTGCTTAAGCAGTTCAAGTAATTCTTCATCATTACTCACTTCTGCTTCTTTTTGAATATAGTCTTGAAGACTTATATTATCCTTACTATCATTCTGCATTTCTTGATTTCTGTTATAGAGCAATTGATCAATCTGTTCTGCCAATTGCTGCACCGTATGAAACATAAATAAATCATGCAATGGTATCTCGATTCCAAAAGCCTCTTTAAGATTGGAAACAGCTTGCGTAGCAATTAATGAATGCCCACCTATTTCAAAAAACGAATCCTGCACTCCAATATTTTCTACACCTAAAACTTGATGCCATATCGAAACGATTGTTTTTTCCGTAGGTGTACGAGGAGCAATATACCCACTCGCTACCTCTTGTCTCTCTGGTGCTGGTAAGGCCTTTCTATCAATTTTTCCATTTGGAGTAAGTGGAAATGCGTCCAAGCTGACAAAATAGGCTGGAATCATGAAATTTGGTAGCTGGGCCAGGAGATAATCACGCCACGTATGAGCATCCCCATCTCCCACAACATAGGCAACCAAACGTGGATCACCAGGATAATCTTCCCGCACCATCACAATGACTTCATTAACTAATGTATGCTTTTGTAATGTCGCTTCAATTTCTCCTAGTTCAATCCGGAACCCACGAATTTTCACCTGATGATCGATTCGGCCAAGATACTCCAAATTTCCATCCGGCAGATACCTTACTAAATCTCCAGTCCGGTATACTCGCTCTCCTTCTTTAAACGGATGCGGTATAAAACGATCTTGCGTTAAGTCAGGGCAGTTTAAGTATCCACGTGCTAATCCTGATCCACCAATGTAAAGCTCACCAACTACACCAATTGGAACCATTTTTTGTTCAGCACTCAGTACATATACTTCTGTATTGAAGACTGGTTTACCAATTGGTGGTACCCTATGCATGACACCCTTTTCTAATTCCATATATGTGGAATACGTAGTATCTTCGGACGGTCCATATAGGTTGTACACCTTCTCAATCGTACTTCTCTCGTATAAATCTTGAACAAGTGAATATGGCAATGGTTCTCCAGCCAAATTCATCACCTTTACCGAAGAAGGGATTGTTTTTGCTCGAACCAGTTCCTTCGCTGCCGATGGCACAGTATTGACCAAAGTCACACCCTTGGTAGACAACTTGTCTAGATGTAAAGCATTTTCAGCGACAATTACCTTACCACCCATCGTTAAGGGAACAAACACTTCAAAAATGGATAGATCAAAGGATAGCGAAGTTGAAGCCAACACTCCCGCTAAATCCCTTCGGGAATATGTGTGATGCGCCCAATGAATCATTGTTACTGTATTCCTGTGCTCAATCATTACTCCCTTTGGATTTCCAGTTGAACCTGAAGTATAGATAATATAGGCTAAGTTATCTCCCGTCGCTTCACTCGTACACACCGTAGTTGCTTCTTGTTCTATTTCTGCTCGATCACGATCAATACAAATCACGTCAACGGATTTAGGTATAACCATTTTTTGTTGTAACTTTTCCTGTGTCACCAGTACCTTTATTTGAGCATCCTCTAAAATGTATTTCAGTCGACTTTCCGGATACGCTGGATCAATTGGGACATATGCCCCTCCTGCCTTCATAATTCCTAAGAGGCCGACAATCATCTCGGATGAACGTGTAACGCAAATCCCAACCAATGATTCGCATACTACACCATTTTTCTGTAAGTAATGTGCCAGCTGATTCGAGCGCTCGTCCAACTCTCGATATGTTAGTTCTTCATCTTCGTACACTACTGCAATTGCTTCTGGTGTTTTTTTCACTTGTTCTTCAAACAATGTATGAATCGTTCTTTCTTGTATATCTACAACACCTGTTTCATTCCATTCCTCTAGTAGTTGCTTATATTCTACTTTCGATAACATATTCATTTCCGATAATAAATCTTTTGGATGAGATACAATTTGATATAACCAATGTTCAAAATGACTTGCCATACGCTCAATGGTGGTATCATTAAACAAATCAGTATTATATTCAAATGTTAGCGATAATCCTTCTTCCGTCTCAGAAGCAAATAAACTCAAATCAAATTTCGCAACAGTAGTATGACTTTCCATGAGTTCCATGTGTCTTTCAGATAGCTGAGGAAACTCTTGTTTCGTATTCTGTAAAGTAAACATAGTTTGAAATATTGGTGAATGACTTGTATTCCGTTCCGGTTTCACGGATTCTACCACTTTCTCAAATGGAATGTCCTGATACTCGTATGCTTTTAGTGCTTTTTTTCGTACCTGCGACAAAAGTTCTTGGAACGTCGGATTTCCACTTAAATCAGCTCGATAAACCAACGTATTTGCAAAGAAACCTATTAATCCTTCAATCTCTTTCACATTTCGATTTGCAATTGGGCTTCCAACCAAGATGTCGTCTTGTCCTGTATAACGAGAAAGGAAGCTTTGATAGGCTGCCATCAAGGTCATAAATAAAGTGCATCCTTCTTGCAGACTTAAATTTTTGAGCTTTTCCTGAAGGGAATCCGCCACCATTAGGGACTGGCTTGCACCACGATGGGTTTGAACCGCAGGTCGAGGACGATCCATCGGTAATTGTAAAACTGGTAGCTCCCCAGACAATTCTTCCTTCCAATATTGAAGATGTTGATTCAAATTCTCTTCTTTTCGCCATTCTTTTTGCCACATTACAAAGTCTGCATATTGAACAGATAACTCCTTCAGTTCCACTGGTTTTCCGCTTAGTACTCGTTCATAAAAAGCCATCCATTCTTCAAGTAAGATTCCCATTGACCATCCATCCGAAATAATATGATGCATCGTACAAAGGAGAACCCATTCTTCCTCGCCCACTTTCAATATTCGCGTTCGAATCAGAGGACCTTGTTCAAAATGAAATGGTTCCTCCGCTTCATTTTGAATGAGCCGTTTCATTTCTCTTTCCCTATCTTCCAAAGAGAGATTTGTTAAATCCGTTTGAGAGATAGGTCTGAAAGTATAAGAATGAACCTGTTGAAAAGGTTCACCCTCTTGTTCTAGAATTATCGTCCGTAATGATTCATGACGTTCCAACAAGTAATTCCATCCGGATTCCAATGCTTCAATTGACCATTTTCCTGTTAAGCGACACGCTGCATGAATATTGTACATCGCACTATTTGGCATTAATTGATCAATAAACCATAGGCGTTTCTGTGCATAGGAAAGTGGAATAAATTCTTCCCGCGTCATAGGTATAAGGGGTGGAATCTCTCGTTTTCTATCTTCTTTGCGCAACTGATCTACTCGTTTCGCTAATGCTTCCACTGTATCGTGCTTGAAAAGTTCACGTAATGGGATTTTGATTTGGAACAATTCTTGCAATCGAGAGACGATTTGAGTAGCAAGTAGTGAGTGCCCACCACGTTCAAAGAAGGAATCCTGAATACCAATATTTTCTGTCCCTAACACTTGACCCCAAACCGAGGCAATAAGCTCTTCCGATGGCGTCCGAGGTAGAACATTTAAATCTCCTATAGGCTGCTCATCAGGTACTGGCAAGGCCTTTCGGTCGATTTTCCCATTTGGAGTAAGCGGGAACTGCTCTAACTCTACAAGGTGCGCTGGAATCATATGATTCGGCAATTGGTTTTGTAAATACTCTCTCCACTCTTGGGTATTTCCATCGCTTATTACATATGCAACCAATCGTTGATCGCCTGGACGATCTTCTCTAACTAATACGACAGCCTCTTTAATAAACGAACATTTTTCTAAAGTCGCTTCAATTTCTCCTAGTTCAATCCGAAAACCACGCATTTTTACTTGATGGTCCATTCTACCTATAAATTCTAAATTTCCATCAGTTAGATATCTTACTGAATCTCCTGTTCGATATAGTCGTTCCCCCAATTGAAATGGATGCGAAACGAACTTTTCGGCAGTAAGATTCGGGCGATTTAAATATCCACGCGCTAAACCGGCACCACCAATATATAACTCACCCTCTATTCCTATTGATTGCAAGCGTTGATTTTGGTCTAATACATATAATTGCGTGTTCTGTATCGGCTGCCCAATACAAACAATTTTTTGATTAGGTTGTAAGTCAAATGCATTTACATAAATAGTGGCTTCAGTTGGTCCATAAAAGTTAGTTAATTTTACTTGTCTATGATTCCATTGCTGTTGAAAACGTCTAACCAACCCTGAACTTAGTTCTTCCCCACCAGAAAATACATGGCGCACAGACGAACAATTCATGTCCAATTCAATATGATTGAAGTGATCTAAGAAAACAGATAACATCGAAGGTACAAATTGAACAATAGTAACCTGATGTTTTTCAATCACTTCAGCTATAATGGAAGGATCTTTTTCTCCACCTGGAGGCAGGAAAGATACACATGCTCCCACGTGAATACCCCAAAATAACTCCCAAACAGATACATCAAATGAGAATGGTGTTTTCTGCAAGACCACATCCTTTTCAGAAAGTGGATATTGATGTTGCATCCATTCTAGATAATTAATTACTGAATGATGCTCAATCATCACTCCCTTTGGATTCCCTGTAGATCCTGAGGTATACATAACATACGCTAAACTTCTTCCTGTTACACCACTTATACATGGGGTTGATTCTTCTTTTTCAATTGCAATATAATCTTGATTCATACAAATCGTTTCAACATCTTCAGATATATATAAATTTTCTGATTTTTCTACTGTCACTAGTACTTCAATTCCAGCATCCTCTAATATATAACGAAGCCGACTCTCTGGATAAGTAGGATCAAGTGGAACATATGCCCCTCCTGATTTTAGAATACCTAATAACGCTATTATCATTTGTAATGAACGTTCCATATATACTCCGACAAGAGAATCTGGACCTACACTACGCTTTTGTAAATAATGTGCTAGCTGATTCGCACGCTTATCCAACTCTCTATAGGTAATTTGTTCATTTTCGTAAATAGCTACGATTGCTCCTGGCGTTTTCTTAACTTGCTCCTCAAATGCCGTATGAATCATGCCTTCAGCTGAATATTTCACTTGAGTATTATTCCATTCCTCTAGTAACTGTGTCTGCTCTTCCATTGTTAAATGAGTAATTTCGGAGAGCTTTGAATCTAGGCTCTTTGTCATCTGAATTAATGTTTGCAATAAGTGACCCTGGATTCGATTTATTGTTTCTTCATTAAAATAGCTCCGGTCATACATCAACTTTATAGTAATTTCCTTACCAGGCATTACAATGAGTGTTAAAGGATAATTTGTTTGTTCCGCGCTTTTAACATCTAGTAATCTTAAATCATCATTTCTCTCACCTTGAATTGGATAATTTTCAAACACATACAAGGTATGAAATAAGGAGCTATTCCGCGGAACTTCACTCCACCCTTGAATATCAACCAACGAATTATATTCATATTGTCTTCGTTCCATTTCTTTCATCTGTATTTTGCGAAGCCAATCTACCACTGATGTATCATTCGTTAATCGAATTCTAGTAGGTAATGTGTTAATGAATAGACCTACCATATTCTCTGCTCCTATCAAATCAGTAGGACGTCCAGAGCTAGTTACGCCAAATACGATGTCACTTTCACCGCTATACCTACTCATCAAATAGGCCCATGCGCCTTGTACTAACGTATTCAATGTTAATCGACTATTTCGTACCCACTCTTGTAAATTTTCAGTGAGTTCCTCAGATACCTGATAAACACGCTCTCCATAGCCCTTCTCCTGTTCTTGATCCTTTCTTTCCATCGCTAATGGCGTAGGTGCATAAAACCCCTTTAATTCTTCTGTCCAAAATTCCTCTGCTTGACTTTGATCTTGTTTATTTATCCACTGGATATATTTTTTATAAGGAAGAGATTTAGGAAGATTCAACAATTCTCCCTTTATCATCTTGAGATAAACTTCCATCACTTCACTAAAGACCAATGACACACTCCACCCATCTAGCAAAATATGATGATGTGTCCAAATGATTCTCGTTTCCTCTTCTGCTTCTTTAATCGCAGTGACTCTCATCAATGGTGCTTCATCCAATAAAAATCCTTTTCTACGATCTGCAGTCAAAAACTGGTGTAATTTCTTCTCCCTCTCTTCATATGAATGGGCACTCCAATCCTCTTGATGAATAGTAAAAGGAAGACGTTGGTAAACTGCTTGCAGAGGTTTTTCAACTTCCTCCCACACAAATACTGAACGTAGAACCTCATGTCGATGAATAACATATTCCCAAGCCTTTTCAAAAGTAGCAACATCCAATTGCCCCCCGAGCAAGAAGCCTACTTGTACAATGTAGGAAAAAGAATGTTCATCATCTTGATCGTATAAAGTATGAAACAATATTCCTTTTTGCAAAGGTGATAATCCATATATATCTATAACGTCTCCCATCTTTACACCCTCTTCTTTGTTAATTTAAGTAATACTTTGCTCAAGCTTTCTTCCGTAAGATCCTCAGCATCAGCAAAATCTGATACTGTAAAAGCTGACTCTGTTGTTGGTTTATTTATAAGCTGACGAAGATGCCTCAACATACCATCTGCTATCGCTTGAATTTTTAATCTAGAAAACTGTTCTCTACTATATATCCAAATAAAATGTAATTTCTCATCTTTTACCATACCGATAACATCAATTAGATGCGATGGCTTGGAATCTGGAGCATGATCTAAAAATGTAAACCCTGTCTCTTGCATAAACAAAGATTCCTTTGAAAACACTTGATCAAATTGGCCCAAATAGTTAAAGCTTATTGAAGGCTTTTGCTGATAAAACGGAAGTAATTCTTTTTTCAAGTAACGTAAAATACCATAATCAACTCCACGATTCGGAATTTGACGCAATTGATCTTTTACAGCCTTTAATCCTTCAATAGGTGTTTTAGTTCCTTGAAAATTCAGATGAACAGGATAAATACTCGTGAACCAGCCCACTGTCCGTGATAGATCAATACCTTCAACCATCTCTTCTCTCCCGTGTCCTTCTAGATGAATAGAAACCGTTTGCTGATTTGTAAAATCGACGATAGCTTGTCCTAATGCCGCCAATAGTACCTCATTAATCCTTGTCTTATGAGTCACTGGAACTTCTTGTAACAATGCATGTGTTTCTTCTACTCCTAAAGTCCTCGTCACTTGATCAATCGATTCTTCTGTTGTTTCTTGCATTGGATAGTCCATTGGAATTTTCATCGTTTCTTTTTCTACCCGTTCATTCCAATAATCTTGTACTTCTTTTGAAATACCCGAATCACTGTATGCCTGCAGGCGTTCCGACCACTCTTTAAAAGATGTACTTTTCGCAGGTAGGCGAACTCCTTGACCTTGTTTCATCTGGTTATATACCGCCTGTAAATCTTCCAATAGAATTCTCCAAGATACCCCATCTACTACTAAATGATGAATCACCCAGAATATTCGATCATTTCCAGACAAGGTGTCTTCAAAGTAAACTACTCTCATTAACGGACCTGTAACTAAATTGAAACTAGTTTGAGTAATGTTCATCTCTTCTTGTATTACTTTATTCCACACTTGTTCATTAGCTTTGTTCCGTTTTACCACATGAAGTACAGAATGCTCATCAGTCCCTTCATTTCTCTGCCTCCACGTTCCATTTGGTAACTGTTCGTACCGGAAACGTAAAGCATCATGATGTTTTAGTAAGTTTAAGATCGCTCCTTCTAGTAACTTCACGTCCAATCTCTCTTTTACTCTTAAAAGCATCGATTGATTCCAATGCTCCGGACGTGAATGTTCTTGCTCGAAGAACCAGTACTGAATTGGAGTAAGGGGCACTTCTCCTGTCACAATTCCCTGCTCCGCTTGTACTCCCTGAGTTTCTATAGCCACTTGTGCCAACTCGGCAATGGTTGGGCATTCAAACATTTGCTTTGGAGTAAGTTTTAATCCCTCTTGACTTGCTTGAGATATGATTTGAATACTGAGAATCGAGTCGCCACCAATTTCAAAGAAATTATCATGGATTCCTACCTTTTTAACACCTAATACTTGCTTCCAGATGGTAGCCAGTATCTTTTCGTTACTATTCCGAGGGGCAACAGCTTCACTGTTAGTCTGCTCTTCCTCCGGCATAGGTAAGACCTCACGATCAACTTTACCGTTAGCTGTTAGGGGAATGGCTTCCATCGTCACAAATCTCGAAGGGACCATATAGCTCGGTAGTTTCGCTTTAAGATACTCTCGCCACGCACCTACATTTCCATCTCCTACAACATATGCTACTAATCGTTTGTCACCCGGTTGATCTTCTCTAACAATTACAACAGCCTCTTTTATAGATGCATATGCATTTAAAGTAGACTCAATCTCCCCAATCTCAATTCGGA
This sequence comes from Bacillus sp. FSL R9-9492, assembly GCF_038007365.1. Lineage (NCBI taxonomy): Bacteria > Bacillati > Bacillota > Bacilli > Caryophanales > Bacillaceae > Bacillus > Bacillus sp. FSL R9-9492. The sequence goes on along the minus strand of NZ_JBBOXC010000002.1, from coordinate 227,645 downwards.
AACCACGTATTTTGACCTGATGATCAATTCTTCCACGATAATCCAGATTCCCATCTGGCAAATACCTTGCTAAGTCTCCTGTCCGATATAATCTTGCTTTCGGATCACTACTAAATGGATGAGGTATAAAGCGCTCTGCAGTTAATTCAGGTCGATTTAAATACCCACGTGCAAGCCCTGCCCCGCCAATATAAAGCTCACCATCTACACCTATAGGTACAGGTTGTTGATAAGCGTCTAGTATATACACTTCTAAATCTGGAATCCGCTTTCCGATATTACTTCTTGAAGCATGCTGCACATCATCTTGAGTAATTGGATAATATGTAACATGAACGGTAGTTTCTGTAATTCCATACATATTAATTAGCTGCGGTTTTTTCTCCCCATACCTTTGAAACCACGGTAACAAGCTAATAGGTTCTAACGCTTCTCCACCAAATATCACATAACGCAGCTGCAAGTTTTTATTCTCATCTTCTTGTTCACACACCTGTATTAACTGTCGAAATGCGGAAGGTGTTTGATTTAGAACTGTGACTTCTGCATCTACCAACAATTGATAAAAATCTTTGGGCGATCGACTAATCCAGTACGGAACAACAACTAATTTCCCACCATATAATAATGCTCCCCAAATTTCCCATACTGAGAAATCAAATGCATAAGAATGAAAAAGCGTCCAAGTGTCTTTTTCATTAAACTGATACCAACAGTCCGTCGATTTAAATAAACGAATGACATTGTGATGCTCTATCATAACGCCCTTTGGATTCCCTGTTGATCCCGAAGTATAGATTACGTAAGCTAGGTTTTGAGAACTTACATCAGAAAACGGTAAGGTCTTACTTTCTTGCCCAATCTCATCTCTATCACGATCCAGGCAAATCGATTTAATATTTTCTGGTAACCATTTCAATTCTTTTAAACTTTCTTGCGTTACGAATAACTGAATGCCAGCATCCTCTAAAATATATTGAAGTCGCTGCTCTGGATATGTTGGATCAAGTGGAACATAGGCTCCACCAGCCTTCAAAATCCCTAAAATACCTACAATCATTTCTAGAGAACGTTCAACACACAGCCCAACTAAAGTATCAGGTCCTACTCCTTTTTTCTGCAGATAATGAGCTAACTGATTTGCACGTTCATTTAGCTCACTATAAGTAACTTTTCCTTTTTCATACGTAACTGCAATAGAATTTGGATAAATCATCGCTTGCTGTTCGAACAATTCATGAATAGTTACTTGAGGTGGAAAATCAAGCTTAGGATTGTTGAACTCTACTAAACTTTTTCTTTTATCTTCTTCTGAAATAATTTCAATCTCAGAAACCTTTTGCTTTGGGTTTTTAAATGTATTTTCTATTATTGCTAACATGGTTTTAAAAAAGCGGTTTATCTCTTCTTTAGAAAATAGCTCTTTACGATAGTCAATATGTACTTGTAAAGAGTCTATATCAGTCAAATTCTCAATATGTACTGCAAAATCTTGCATTTCTTCACCATTTGGAATCCAAAGTGAGTCACCACTTTCATCACGATCTCTATAATCAATCGTAGTTCCGAAAAGTCTAACATTGCTGTTGTTCTCTTTATTAATCTGCTTTAATAACAAATCAAATGGAAATTTCTGATGTCGTAATGATTTACTTTGTTTTCTGGACACTCGACCAATAAATGAAAGTACTTCTTCTTCAGGGTCGATATCCATTCTTAGAGGAACTGTACTCACCATCATTCCAATTAATTCCCGCTCCATTTTAGTCATACGATTGCCATAGGCCATTCCTAATGCAATATCAAGCGACGAGGTCCACCGATACATCGACAACGAAAACGCAGCAACAAAAAGAGTATATATACTAATTTTATAATCTTCAGAGAATTTTTCTATCTTTCTCTTCAAATACTCCGATAATATAAACGTCTCGCGTGATGCTCTCGTACTAACTTGGTACGCATTATAGGACTTCAATCCCGTCACAGATGGGAGTGTTTTGAATTCCTCTAGCCAGAATTTTTGATCTTTTTGAAAGCGACTACCATTCAAGTATGTTTGTTCATTGATTAGAAATTTAACATATGAATTTCTAAGTACGTCTTCATCAGTCTCGCTATGAATCTCATAATAATATTTAGCAATCTGACTAGTAAAAATTTGGATTGATAAACCATCCATGATAATGTGATGAACATTCCCAAAGACTGCACATTCATTATCGTTTAATTTTATTAAAGCAAAATAGTATAAATCAGAATCAAATAATGTAAACGTTTCTTGTGTTTTCTGCTCAATCCATTTTTCCAGCAAATCTGGATCTTTCACGGAACTGAAATCGAAAAACTCAAATTCTTGTTCTTCATGTTTAATAAAATATTGTTCAGGTTCCTGATGCCCATTTTCTTTTAGTCTGATGCAAAGACCATCATTTTCACTAATAACACGATTCACAACTCGGTTTAATTTTGAATAATCCATTTTTCTATGAAGTTTAAATAAAAACCTTAAATTACATATCCCTTTACCGGAATGAATAACTTCTGTATACCATATTCTCCTCTGTGGATGACTTAACGGATAACATTCTTCATTGGCCATAAAAAATCTTCCCTTCAAAAATTATTTACTCTTATAGGTTCTTGTTTATGTTTAACCCATATATATTTCTGTAGTGAAACCCCAATTACTCCAATGATGATGAGCCCAATACCCACATAAAAATAGAGTTCAATTACTCCGAAAAAGTGAACCAGTGGACCGCTCATAGCAGGAGAAATAATGAGGACTGCATTTGCTAAACTGCTTTGAATTCCAAATACTCTTCCGACCTGTTCTTGATGAGATTCTATTTGTAGAATAACTTGATTGGATACAAACATAAGTCCACTTCCAATACCAGCTATAAAACTAATCATATAGGCAAAAATGAGGGATGAACCAGGACTTATCAGAGTTATCAGACTAATACCTCCAAAGCCAATTCCCATTAAAGCAATGCCTCCACATATTACCCAACCATATTGAAAATGTTTTAATTTCTGAGTTAAGAATGCGCCAATTATTCCCCCAAGACCAATAATAGAAATGATGTATCCCATTTTACTCTTATCATTTGGGAACAAGCTCTTAAATAAAGTAGGGAACTGCGAGTCTACTAATTGTAATACTGCCATAGCTATTGTAAAGAAAATCATGGTTGATAATATCATCCGATTGGATAATACATAACCCCAACCTTGTAACCAAGCAGTCCAAGTACTTTGCTGTTTCTTTTCTATATGTTCTCTTGACAGAGATTCCTGTAACCTTATTGTGGGCAACAGAACCAAAGCAGCTAGTAAACAGCATATTGCCCTTATAATCAAACAAAACTCTGGCTGAAACCAGCTCAGTAACATTCCTCCTATAAGTGGGCCCAATATCTTGGTTCCTTGCTCAACTATCCCATTGATACTTACCGCTTTGGTAAGCAGATCAGGAGAAACAATCTGTCGTGTTAGTGTTTGCTGTGCAGGATAGTAAAAAACGGTGAAAATGGAACGAACCATTAATGCTAACAAAAGCCAATGAATATTTTGGACAAATAAAAGAACAATTGTTAATAAACCAACCATTAGATTACAAAACATCATAATTGGAATTTTTCTAAAGCGATCAGCAATCACGCCTGCCCATGAACTAAATATAATCCCAGGAAGTGCATACGCAACGGGAATTAATCCAATCATGGTGGGGTCTACTTCCCATTCAAAACTAACAATGGTCATAATGGCTAACATGTCAATAAATACTCCGAGCATAAGCAGTGAATACGCAGAGAAAACTTGTAAATAAATTGTATTTCTCCATAGACTTTTTGATTCGGTAGTTTTCATAAAAACGAGCTCCTTAAGTTTACTAAATAGGGACGATAGAAACTAATTGAGTGGGATACGAGACTTCTCCCGCCTCTTAAATCCTATTCTTTTTTTGCAGTTCGTTTGTGATAGTAATGAAATCAATAGCTTGCTTAGACTTTTTCAAAGACACTAACGCTCTAAAAGTGAGATATTGACTAACAATTAAATCATAACACTCCTATTAATGGGATTATTTTCTAAAGATAATATAGAAAATAATGAATATTCCGATTATTTTTTCTAAAAACCAGAAATATTTCTATTAAACAACTAAATTAAGATTAAATCGTATCGCAGATTTTAAATAATATTAATAAATAGAATCTATTTTGAACGTAAGAAATTTGTAAGGAATGGGTAAGGAAAAAGGGTTCTGGTGCAAACACTCCAAAAAGCTTGTAAGTAACCTCCTAAACTTGGACATACTGATACTAGTATTCTAAAAAGGATGTGATTGGTATGGAAAAGCAAAATCTATTCAATTGGAAACATTATCAACCGGATATTATTTTATTAACCGTGAGATGGTACCTACGGTACAACCTCAGTTTTCGTGATTTAGTCGAAATGATGGAAGAACGCGGGCTATCCCTTGCCCATACAACTATCATGCGATGGGTTCATCAATATGGTCCCGAATTAGATAAGCGCGTACGACGTCTGAAGTCAACCAATGATTCTTGGCGAGTCGATGAGACGTATGTGAAAGTCAAAGGTCAATGGATGTACCTATATCGTGCTGTTGATTCAAAAGGAAATACAATTGATTTTCATTTAAGCAAAACAAGAGATTATAGGTATGCAAAGCGTTTTTTCAAGAAAGCTTTGCGGTCTTTTCATGCTTCAAAGCCCCGTGTGATTACAGTAGACAAAAACCCAGCCTATCCTATAGCGATTGAAGAGTTGAAGAAAGAGAAAAAGATGCCTGTAGGCATCCAAATAAGGCAGGTAAAATATCTGAATAACATTGTAGAGCAAGATCATCGTTTTATTAAAAAGAGAGTTCGTTCAATGTTAGGATTGAAGTCTTTTCGTACAGCTACATCTATTCTTTCAGGAATAGAAGCGATGCATATCATTAAAAAAGGCCAACTTATTTTACGGGACAAGTCTGTCCAAAATGAAATGAAGTTTATTCATCAACTATTCGGAATGGCTGCATAAGAATAGATTCCATTAGGAATCTATATACCTCTTTCAAATAAATGCAATCTTTGCACCAGAACCTCAAATTGCAAGTCTATTTCATCCCTTAACAACAAACAAGACGCCACCAGGATAGCGGCAGCGCCTACGATAATTGCTATTGGTTTAATCGCTACCTTACCAACAATCCTAATTCACGTAGGATTCCCGAGAACGAATAACCATACGCAAAACCTACAATACGAATTCCTGGAGTGTATCTATGTTCTAAATCTTCATTGTACGTTTTCTTATAATACGCTAGTTTAGAATCAATGTTATGTTTGTCGTTAATAATTACTTCATCGCTAGGAAATCCATCCATTTCAATCTGAACAGCTACATACTCTGCTTCTTCATTTACAGCTTTATTAAAACACTTTTCTAACTCTTCTAATGTTATACCCATCACTACCCTCCTATTTTAATGTCCGTTTTACTCAATAAAAAAGAGCACCCACGTCAGTAGATGCTAAAATATGTGAATGGACTTCTCGATGAGCATTGAATAGGATATAAGCGGTTAGCTTGTCCTACACTATACTATATGATTTCTTTATTAAAATGGTTCATCAAAAAGGCACCTTATTCAGGTGCCCTTTCGTGAACATAGGGGTAACACTAAAACGCAGCAATAACCTTGATATCGTGGTGTCAATATCATTCTATGCTCGATATTCCCTAATATGCTGAATTGTTAATGTGTAATTTCTATATAACAAAGAAAAAAGCACCCGTTTTGGATGCTTTTTTTGTATTTAATCCTTCTTCTCTTTTACCACTAAAGAGAATACATTGTCCAAATTAATCATACGATCTCCAAATCTGAAGAATCTAGCTTCTCTTGCTTGTATAGAATTTTCTATAGCAGCAACTGTTACTGTCTTTTTATGCTCAATTTCAAATTCGTGTTGTTTACCATCGACTGCTTCTATGCTTATTATAAATTTTTTCATTTACTTATTCCCCACCTCTCCCAATCTATCTATTCGACAGAAAAGAAGAATATCCTACAAAACAAAAAGCCATCACCGAAGTGACAGCTCCTGAAGGGGAAGAGAGAGAACAAATGGCAATAAGTATCTCTTCAAGCCTCTGGTATTCTAGATACTCTCAGGCTTCTCCAAATCACCGCATCAACTAATATGGCTACACGCCCTGTGTCGATGACTGGGAGAAGACTAAGACTCTTCTCTTTTATACTCCGTAGAGTCGGCTACTTAATGTCATTTTCGCCAATATCGAGTTATAAAGGATTTATATCAAGACGCATATGTTTCTTCCTACGCCTTGTTTGAACCAACACATAAGACTGAGGAGGTTCAGCTGTATTGGCTCAAACAAAGAGCGGAAGCTCTCTGCTCTCGTTTTGGTCATTTAAGAATCTTGAGTAATTACTAATGAACAACCTTCCATTTACTCATATTCCTTGAATCACGTAACTCAGGATACAAACTGATCCCTTCTTGCTCCACGTCATTGCTGAATCGCATCTTGAGTACTCTGTATTCCTTTAATACGCTTACTACTTCCTTCTGTACTTTCTTATCATCGATATCCGGTAACAAAGTCAATTGTCTCTCCAAGTCGGAATCCCCCTATTTCAAATTTTGGTTTTTATATTCACATTAGGTACGTGAAATTTTAATATCTCATTGTTGAATAAGAGAAACATGCATAGCAAGTAGCCCCCACCATCCACTCTGCATGGTTCCGTTATCCATTATGCCTTTAATAATTTATGTTTCTTGTTGGCCATCTTCTCTTTTGCTGCTTCAATGTTATTTGCCACTTTCTTATGGTCCTGATCAAATTGAATCATGCCATCAAACATAACTGGAGCTACTGCTACTGCTTCATCTACATATTGCAAGTAATCAACTGGCGCTCGTTCTGTCTGATCTACTAAGTATCCATAAATATCAAAGTCTGCTCTTGGTATCGACTTCTTACCTTTTGGTTGTTGCGACATTCTTACGTAAGATTGAATGACTGATAGTGGCAAATACTGACTGGTCCTTACTAAACCCAATAAGGAAGAAACAAATCGCTCCCATCTTCTCCGCTGTCTCTAGATAATCCAATTGGTGCTGCGCGATGTTCTTTAAATCAAATCTATTTATCTCATTTGTAGACTTTGCTTCAAACGCTATAGCTCGTCCTTTATACACACCGTCATAGTCTACTGTGCTTTTTGACTCGTAATAACCATCTTTCACACGTCCATAAACCATTTTTAATACCTTCACAGAAGTCGGACGCTTGTTTATAAGCGCCACTCCCTCGCGTTGATACATTTCATTCGATAGATTGATAAGCATTTCAAAATCCATTCCACGGTTACCTTGTCCCATTTTTATTCCTTCATTTCTTTCTTGCATTCTTCAAGAAAATCAATAACTTCCTGAATATGCTCCTTTGTTGTCATACTCTCCATTACGTATCCTTCATCGTTATTAACATTGACCTTATTCCCTTTAAACTCCATTCCACACATTCCGTCTGAACCTAAAAGCTTTACGTTATCTTCCATTCTCTTAACCTCACTTTCTATTCAAAGGATTATTTTGTTAAAAAATTCATTTCAATTTCTAAACGCTATCTTTTTCTTTTATTTCCCATTAAAATTAAATGGAAAATATTTTAATAATATAGGAGAAAGCAATGAAACATAACATCAATCTATGGTCCTTTATTTTTTCTTTTATTTGCATTGGTTTATTCCTCTTATATCTTGAGATTGGTTCGATAGCCTCATCTGAAACGAAGATGTTTATTATGGATTCACTACCTATCCACCCTTTATTTTTCTTACTAGTTTTAACAACGGTAACCTTTTTTACTGGTATTAAAGGATTTTCTAAGATGAATAATTGGATTGCGATGCTTAGAAGCTTAGCAACAGTCCTACTAACACTTTTATTATCTGTGTTTTTAACACTATCTTTGATTGTAGGCTATGCATTAAGTTAAACGTATTTCCTCACTAATAAAACTCAATATTCCGCCAATTATACAGACACATGGTTATCCTTTCTCTGTTTTCCTTATATGAGCAGTTAGCTTTTGTTAGCTGCTCTTATTTTCTGTAATTGGTTACATTCACCTGATGTTTTCAACGTAATATTACGTTACGATATAAAAGAATAAAATATATTGAGCTGTTATACCATTACCCTAGGAAACTAGGGTTTTTATTTCTACAAAATGAAATTTTTATTAAATTGCTTATACTTTATTTCTCAACCACAACGTATGGAATTAGAATGAAATGAATGGTAATATATAGACATCTCAATTACGTTAGAGCTTGTTTCCTTGCAAGCTCTTTTTTTATTAAAATAGCGTTTTGTTCAAAATGATGCCCTTACTCATTTGGACACATTTACCAGTATTTTTACCAAAAAATTCATGATATGGTTATTTAGTCGAGTACGTCATTACTTGACGATTACCCTTAGAAGCCCCGCAGACAATCGGGGTTTCTTTTATTTAAATAACGATTTTGTTCACTTTTATAGCTTACTATTCCTCATAGTTGTGTTTTTCTTCTAGGACTTTTATAAAGTTAAAGTGTCCATCGAGATAACAATCATTGATATAACCCCCAAAATATATTTCATTAACTTCGCTTAAAGTAAAATTTTCATTTTTTCATTCACCCAAGTTCATAACATATTCTTTTCCTCTGGTAAAATAATGATTAGGTGCCCCATGCGCATTTTATCCACTGGAAATAACACCTTTTACGTACTTAACTATTAGAAACTTCATTTCTATTTCTTCTGCAATAGCAATTTTGTTCACTTTTTCGATACATTTATGAAACATTCATATGTTATCTTCATTACGTTCTATTCTTTTTATAAAACCGTGTGAGATATACCAAAACAATAAGCCCTGGAGCCCTAACTCTAGGGCTTATTCATTTAAAATAAGGATTTTGTTTGACTCTATTTCTTACATAAGACCGACTAGACACCAACATTTTTATGTAGTACAATTCCTATCAGAAAAATGTTAGGAGATTTATTTATGACTTTTGAAGATAATCGTAAATTAGGAATTCAATAAGGATGTATAGTAATAACAGATCAATCACAATATCTTGTTGTTAAAAAGAATGAAAATTATTCTTTATTAAACATCGCAACTGCGGAATGCATAAACTTTGAAGTTTCACTGGGACATCTTGAAGAAATGGTCCAAGTAGATTTAAAAGAAAAATTTCAAGATATCATTCCACCAGAGAATATTAAAATAGTAGCTCAAAACAGAATATAAAATGTATTTTCTAAGGGCACTTTCGATAGTGCTCTTTTTTCATGAACAGTTTCAAATAACGCTTTGGTTATAAATTAATTGCTTTATTTTTCCCAACTCTCCTTATAAATTTCACCTGTTTCAATGTTCTGTAGTTGACGGAGTTTATCTGCATCAACTACACGTAGCCCGTACTCCTCTAATAGTTCTGAGTTATCTTCGTTATCTAGATTCCCTGAGAAAATTATTTCGCCTGATTCACAGTCATAAACATCAAACTCGTAATTCCACGCATAGTATATCGCTTCTACAATGTCTTATTTTGGGATGATATAGAAACACCCTTCATCCCAATCCCACATTTTAAATTTGTAATTATTCCCCAAACTAATCACCTACTTTTCTACAAAATTCAAATTTTAGTATTTATCATTTTCTTTGATATATAAATGTTACGTAAATCATTGGTTAAGATTGCTGTCATTCGCACCATTTGTCCCGAAGTTGTTATATATTAAAGGTGCAATTATTTTACTTTCCATACGGCTTATGTTGAGTGCTAGGAGAAATCCTAGCCTTTTTCTTTTTAAAAAGATCTCATACACCTGAATAAATCTCAATATTCCGTCAATACTATAGATAGGCGATAGCCAGAACTCATTTAATGAAGTCCCTAACCTTTCTCCTTTCCCCCTTGGAGAACCAGCTGCGCAGTTAGCTTTTGCTAGCTGCTCTTTTATTTTCTTGTTCCAAATTAGTTACCAATTCAACGATATTGTCGTAATAACTCTCTTCAACAAGTAGTACCTTGCCTACACCTTCAAGATGCTTCTTCTCCCAAAGCGTTTTATCTTCTCTTATATCCTGTAATTTAATTTAAGACCCTCTTTTCTACAAGATAACTATTTAATTTAAATATTTACCACTATTATTAGTGATATTAGATAATTTCCATATTCCTCTTAAATACTCAATGAATATATTAATAATGAATCAAATAATAGGGGGTGAAATTTATGAGCCAATTTAAAAAAGACCCGCATATACCATTCCAATGTGCCTTCCCTTTACCTGAAGGACCAAATGGATTACGACAGTTTAAAGTCGGAGTTAACAGCGCTTCACTTCCAAATTTAACAAGTCCAATATTTGTTCCTCTTTCAACAGTAAGCATCACTATTAATAGTCCTAACGATATCATCAGATTCATGGCAACAATACAATCGCAAACTCTTTTCTCATCTGTAAGTTCCACTCCACTTAACGGAACTGTTGTTGGCTTTCGAATTAGACGCATAGCACCAGCTGCAACTATCCAATCTGTTCAAAATACGGATTTTGATGAATTAACTACTACTTTTACAGCTTTTGATAAACCTGGAGTTGGAACCTTTTTCTATGTATTAGAAGGAAACTTGGTACGTAGAACTAATCCTCCTAATACGCTTGTTGAAGGTATAGTATCTGTTATCCTCACTGCCGAAGAAATAGCACTTAATTAGCAACCGATAACTCTGATTATCCAAACATAAAGTCCCTTTTAATTTTTCAAAGGGACTTTATTTAAAATGTCTACATACACTTGATCCCAATCAGTAAGGCCATGTTAATCTTTTTAATAGTTCATATATGAATTTCTCTTTTTATGCATGCAGAATTTTAATATCAAATAACGCTTTTGTTTAGTTTTTGTTTTTTTTACATAGGTATCTATCCAATTGATTGCATACTCTTTTGCCTCATCAGTAGTTTCGAATTTTTTGTCTTCATGAAGAAAGGTAAAAAACTTTTTATATTTCTCACTTTTAAAAGCTACCCAAAAATGCTTATTTTTTCTTTCTCGACTATCCCCGCCCTCTACAATTTTTACAACGACCTTGATAGAACCCCCAAGTATCCCATTTTCCATTCTTCATTCTTTTTGACAGTTTCATCCCTTATCATTTTCTTTAATATATAAATGTTAAGTAAATGATTAGTAAAGATTGCTGTCATTCGCACTATTCGTTCCGGAGTTGTTATATATTAAAAGTGCGACAAACGTTCTACATTAAACCCTTCCATACGACTTTTAGTTATGCCTAGATGCTAGGAGAAATCCTAGCCTTTTTTATTTCATGCCTGTTGATTCAAACCCGCCGATAACTCGTTCGCTGGCACGCATATGATTTTTCATGTGTTTTCTTACGCTCTATATGGACTTTCTGTAAGTCTTCTATTGAAAGTTTCTTTAAGTTCTCTTCTAATAACTCAACTTGTATTTTTGGTAACTCAGCGAATACTTCTTTCTTTAGCGGTTCGCCTACATATGATAGAAGTTGTTCACGCTGCGTCTGCCAATGTTGTGAGCTGAAGAATCCAGGATTGAATAGTGATAGAAATGCTTGCTTATCGAACAACTCATCTACAAATGATTCGAATTCCTTAGCTTTCTTAGGAACTTCATTAATGAAGTACTTAGCTGCTTTCTTTTGAGCTTTACCGATCAAAATATCTTTATCGTCTACTTGGATAAGAAGTTCAACTTTCGTTTCTGCATCCTCATTATCAATAGGTTTCGGTTCGTTCTTAGTTCCGTATGGATCAATACCGTATAAAACCCATGTAATTGCTTCACCTATAGATGATTTGCCTGCTCCATTCGGGCCACTAATTGTTGTTATTTCACCGAATGCCACATTAAGGCTGTCATGATTTTTAAAGTTAGTAATACATAGTTCTTTAAAGTTTATTTTCATTATTTTTCCTCCTTGTTATGAAGAGAAAACATTTGGTATAATGTAAGTAGCGATTTACATGTGTTTTCTCCAAACCGTCTTATGGGTAAGGCGGTTTTTTATTTTCTCAATATAAATTGAATGATAATTCCGTTAATGTTTAGTTATCGATATGTGTAACAACCGGCCTGTGCTTCTGTACGGGCTTTTTATGATGCTTTCACGCATCGGAATATCCAGGAATCTATTTGCTAGGTGGGGGATATCATTAGATTCCTGAATATTCCGATAAGAGTAGATTTGTCCATTGTTCATAATTCCGTAACACATATACATGAGTTCCTGTGCTAAACTAAGGTCATTCGAAGAAGTCATTCGTTATTAATAGAATCAACAATTCTCAATATCCCGTCCCCTGCCCTAGCTCCCCTGCTAGGGCTTTGTGTTTTCTCTCGACTCTTTTTGTATTTCTAAAAGCGCATGGAACGTATTTCTTTTAATCGTTTCTAACAATCGAAACGCCTCATGAGCTGTATAACCTTCTTCTTCAACTAATCTTGTAAGACCGGTGATTATTAGCTGTTGACCGAAATTATCTAGATTTAATTCGTCTTTACTCATTTTTCATTCCCCTTTGTTCATATTTTTGTAACATCTATATATAAAGTTCTTATAAATTACGTGTTACACTTTGTACATTCCAGGAAGTCCTTATGGAATCGACAACTCAATACCCTTAGTACTGCCCTGCATCCCCTGTAGGGTTTTTTCTTATTTAGCTAGAGTTATATACTTGTATGTTTCCTCAACCTTATCTGCGCTTTTATGTACACCTCTAGCTCTTAAATCCTTTATGATCCACAAGATTTCCGGTTATGTTGCATGGTTAAATAAACAAGCTCAAAATAAAGTAAAACAAGCTGAATCTTTAATCAGTCAAAACCAGCAAACAGCAACTATCGCACAAGATAAATTAGACGAGTTAGAAGTAAAACAAAAACTACTGCAAAAACAAGCAGATGCACTTGATCATAAACAAAAACTTGACATAAAATTCAACTCTATAAAAACAGACTTATTATTCCTTTATAAACAGCAAGAAAGGGATCGCCATATTTGTACAAATAAACAAATAGAAGAATTCACTCAGTTCACTACTAAAACTAGTGAACTAGAGGCGGATTATATATTATTATTTTCTAATTTAACTAGCAAAATTATTAGGGATGTTTCCATCACAGACAATGACATTCAACAAGTTGAAAAATTAACAGTCGATGTACAAAAATTTATGGATGATTATATTTCTTTTCGCTTAAATGTTAAATTATTTAATGGAGAAAACTAAAAGATCACATAAAATCTCTTATTAAAGGGACTTTTTAAATTTCTCAATGAACAATATAACTTAACATGGTAAAATAATGTTGGATTAGCCATCCAATACATATTATTAAAATTAAAGTGGTTATCAAGTCGGAGGAAGGCACCTTAGGGTGTCCTTTTTTATGGATTATAAGAATAACAATGGTTGTTTATATTTTTTTAGACTGGAAACCTAACTTCTGATTTACAAAAAAACTCCCCACACAATGTTGGGGAGTTTTTTACTCTTTACAAACTTGTCACAGACATACAAAAGGATTATTGGTATAATTTTAAAAAATAATTCAAGAGGTGACGGGATGTTCAAAAAAATTATTGACTCTTTATTAGGAAAGAAAAACCATCGCTCGTACTCGAGCAGTGATCATCGTCATAAAGGGCGTTCGTATTCAAGTAGCGATTATAAACGAAATTCATCTAGTCATGGACATCAGCATTATAAAAGAAAACGTAAAAGTCGTAGCTTCTTTTCAGGTAGCTGATGAAATATTGTAAAAGTAAAAGGAGACATTTTAATGGATGTCTCCTTTTACTTTTACAATAACAACAAACTAAAATTAAAGTGGTTCGAGTCGAAGGAAGGCACCTTAGGGTGTCTTCCTCCATTTATATAAATCCGTTCGATTCTTTTAAAACTATAATAAATTATTAATTTAACAATCCTAATAATTCGATAATATTAATGGCTTTTTTCTCTTCTACTCTGCAATAAATCTTTGTACCCTTCCGTTCACTAATGACAACCTTACTTATAGTTAATTTTTTTAAATGTTGTAAAATTTTATATTCTGCAATTTGTGTTGCGGCACTAAGTTGAGAAACTGTCATAACACCATTTTTAATCAATTCACGAACAATCAATAAACGGTTTGAATTACCCAACATTTCTAAAATTTTAGCACTCCTTTCATAATGACTATAATCCATATTAAAATCATTAGACATAACGCTTATCCTCCTGGACCATCAGAAATAATAGCTAAAAAAATTAGACATAAGTAACACTATCCTAAAAATTACTATAAAAATACAATAAATTCAAATTTTAATGTGTCTTTCTTTATTTTCAAAGGGACCTGCTCAATAAATACTTAAAAACATAAGGTAAAGTGAACCCGTTAAAATAACAACTTACCCATTGTTCTATCTCCTAATTAAAGGAGGGAAAAATATGAGTTTCGGTGGTTCTTGCGGTGGCTTTGGTGGCGGATTTGCTTTACTGATCGTTCTATTTATCCTGTTAATTATTATCGGATGTAGTTGTTGGGGCGGCGGCGGTGGAGGATTCGGATACTAAAAAGGTGGCACTCATAAGAGTGTCTTTTTTCTCAATATAAGAATTCTAAGAATGTGCTATTATTTTAATACAAATTCCCTTTTGTGCAATGAGATAGTAATACCCAAAAAAAGCCCACCTATTTCCGTAGGTGGACTTTATCTTTATTACACAATACCAAATTATACTCTCATTTTTTCATAAACTTTATGCAATTATACATGTTTGTAAAAATTACACTAAATAAATATTACATGTAGTAAAATATAAATTGTGAACACGTTCTATAAAGCTGATTCTCCGATTAGAAGGCGTAACATATCTCAACCATATAGATGTGGCGTTGCTTTAATCTAGCCAAGCAAACGATCTCGATTCTCTTGTATTTGTACACTAACAATCTGGTAAAAATAAATGATTCTGTTTTATAGGACGTGTTTACTTAATTTCCAATACATATTATTAAAAGTAAAGTGGTTCAAGTCGCAGGAAGGCACCTTTGGGTGTTTTTTTTATGGAAAATCCCCACATAAGGTGCAGGGATTTTCATGCTACGAATATAAAACTGATTATTTAATATATAACGAAGTGCGCCACGTATCTCTTGGATAATTTATTGAAGTCTTTTGATATTCAAAAGTCCCTTCTTGATGATTTGATGCGTCCCATTTATATTCCCAACCTACAATAGGATTACCACCAATTATTTGTGAACCAATACTTTTCACATCAAATCCATTCATTTTGGCAAAAGGAAACTGGCCATACCCTATTTCTTTTGTGTAAACATACAAGTAACTACCCCCATGATCTTTAGTTGTACTAAAACTATTAGGGGTAATGTATTCAACTCCACCCAATTGTGATTCCACTTTTACTACACTTAAAGAAGTTAGAGGTGCTGCTGGTCCTGCTGATGCCTCCGATGCTATTCCTAATCCAACTACCGCTACCACCGCTAATGATGATATCCCTAATGTAACTTTTTTAAACATATAAACATCCCCTTGTTTTATAATAAGTACAAGTTTGATATTAACAGAATTTTATAAGAATATTCCTTATTTTGAAAACGTTGACAAATTATACTTTTTTAGGTATGTAATTTAGCATATCGATTGACATACAGGATAATCGATCTAATACTTTCGATATAAGGGGTCCCGCCAACCAAATAACATAAAACCCACGCTAAGACATTTTAGGGGTAGCACCACACGCCCATCAACCTAAGAATTCAGAAATACTCCAAAACAAAAAAATGAGCTTTTTTGTTACAAATTAGCATAAATTCTCGTTCTGGGGGTACTATAAAATTTTGGCTTGATGGCGATGGGGTATCACCAGCATTTTAGAAAAAAACCACGCTAGTCAAAAGTAAAACCGTCCATCAGGACGGCTTTACTTTTGACATAATTCTCGTTATCGGAAGTTAATTAAGTTCTAGTAATTTTGATATCTACTTGTTTATCCAAATCGTCATCCCATAGTCATTGAATTTCAAAGGTTCCGGGTTCAAGGTACAAATTTAATCTTTCTTTAAACCAGTCTTGCATAGGTAAATTTAAAACTTCATCAATTGATATCCAAAGTAATTCTCCTTCCGGAGGATTTTCGAGTAGTTCCCCTTTAAATCTATCGATCCAATAGTTAAATACCATATATCTGACATTGGCTTTAGGATTAACATATTCATCTAATCCCTTAAATATCAAGTTTGAAACATTTAGTCCGGTTTCTTCTTTGACTTCTCGTGCAGCTCCCTCTACTATGCTTTCAGGGAATTCTATTTTTCCACCTGGTGCTAGATACCCGGGGAATCCTAAATGATTTGGGCGGTTCATAAGTAAAATTTTATCGCCATTTTGAATCATATACATTGTATAAATTCTATGTTCTACACTTTTCCAATTTACTGACATAATCTATGTCCATCTCTTTTTTCTTTTTAACATATCCAAATTATAACAAATATTTATAAGATGATTGTTTTGATTTAAAAATGTATACGATATTCATGTAAAGTTAACATAACGTCTCATTATCAGTAGTCAATAATGAATATAGCTAATGTGACACGAAAACAGAAAATCCAAGAATATAAGAAAAAGGGGTAATATAAATACAAATCCTAACGCAATGACACTTGCTGTAGTACTCATCGAATCAAGATTTTTTTTTTATATTTAGAATTAATGAAGTAAAAATATAGTTTGAAGAAAGGAACGGAAAGAAGAGTCACTGATTTGTTTTTTCCAAAACTTTGTTTCTGTTTTTCTTTCCTCCAAGGTCATGGAGGTTCTAAAGGGGGAGGGCAGAATAAGAGCAGTTACAGCTGGTATAGTATAGAAAGTTACGTCGTTTAGCAGCAAAAATTTTCGCCACATATTAGATCACTCCACACATCCTTAGGGCCAGGAGCCCATCCTTCAGGAAGACAACGATAGGTATCCATACGATGTCCAGCAATTGTAGGACCAAAAATATTAAATGGTTCCTGCAACATGCGGTTACGGACCCAAGTTTCCTCCAATGATTCCTTAATAGTTGTCATCATCTGGTTATGTATTACAGCTAGATACCGACTGTGAACAAAATCAGCTTTGTTTAGAGCTTTCTCCATGTATTTTAAATAATCAGGAAACCACAAATCATCATCACTTAGATAACATACGAACTTTCCTTTGGCAACTTGTAATGCCTCGTGTCGGTACAGCTCTCCATGGCGTGTACCTTTAGGGGATTCTGGTGCAAAAATAAAATATAGGAGAATAAAGCACATATATTCCTAACGGAATCGTATCTTATGCTGCAAGTCCAAACAATTGATGGATGAATTCTTTCTGATTTTGGACAGACTGGTCCCGTAAATCAAGCTGCTCTTTTTTAATCATATGCATGGCTTCTACTCCAGAAAGAATGGATGTAGCTGTGTCAAAACATTTGAACCCTAGCATAGAACGGATTCGCTTCTTTATAAAGCGATGATCTTGTTCTACTATGTTATTCAAGTACTTTTGTTGTCTAAGTTGCTTACCATCAGGTATGCTTTTTTCTTTTTTCAACTGTTCAATTGCTATAGGATAAGCCGGGTTCTTATCGACTGTTATAACACGTGGCTTTGAAACATGAAAAGACCGCAAAGCTTTCTTGAAAAAGCGCTTTGCAGCCTTCTGGTCTCTTGTTTTGTTTAGGAAAAAATCAATTGTGTTTCCTTTCGAATCAACAGCACGATACAGATACATCCATTGACCTTTTACTTTGATATATGTTTCATCGACTCTCCAAGAGTCATTTGTTTGTTTGAGGTGACGGCGGATTCGTTTGTCCAATTCAGGACCATACTGATGAACCCAACGCATAATCGTTGTATGAGAAATGGATAAATCCCGTTCTTCTAGCATTTCCACCAAATCACGAAAACTGAGGTTGTACCGTAGGTACCATCTTACCGTTAACAAAATAATATCAGGCTGATAATGCTTCCATTTGAATAAATTTTCCTTTTCCATACCAATCACGCACCCATTTTAAAGTAATAGTAACAGTATGTCCAAGATTTATAGATTCATTGCAATTGTCCTTAAGTTTTTGCACCAGAACCCTTTAAACTTTTATATACGGGGCCATCAAACCAAGCAAACAGGTCACCACAAAAATAATGATAAAATGAAATTCTTTGTTTCAAGAAGGCTTTAAAATTTCGTTCTGGGGGTGCCACAAAATTTCAAGTTGATAGCGATGTGTTGCTATCCCAATGAATAAAATCTGATTATATAAAAATAATAAAAACAGGACTATTATACGTAAAGAGGTGTAAATCATGTCTTTAAATGAAAAGACCTTAGAAACCATGGAAAATACCATTGTTGAAACTATCCAGACAAATAATTTACAAGAACTTAAGAATACATTAGAACAGATCTTTGACATTTGTGCCGATTTAGTTGAACATCCATTACAATTAAAAACAAAAACGAATGTTTTACTATATTATTTTGAAGGTCTGACAGATGGTTTTGCACTAAAAGGAAATGTCGTTACACCATTATTACAAGAAGTAAATGAAGACAGGCAAGTATTTAATTCTAATATTATTGCTACTTATACAAAAACAGTATATACATGGAATGAAATTAAAAAAGGGCTGCTCGAGGGACAATGTGTACTGTTTATGGAAGGAGAAAAGAAAGCCCTTCTCATAAATACAAAGGGATGGGCAGAAAGATCGATTCAGGAACCTATTTCAGAAGTTACCATTAAAGGTTCTCATGATGGGTTTATTGAGAATGCCACTAAAAACATAGGTCTCATTCGTAGATATATTCCTTCTACTGAGTTAAAAATCAAAAAATTGACAATCGGAGAACGAGCCACTACTTTTGTATATTTACTTTACTTAGGCGATGTAGCTAACGAAGATGTGGTACAGGAAGTGGAGACAAGAATCTGTAAAATTAAAACTGATACAGTATTGAGCATAGGAGAATTGTCCAACTTTACAAAAGATCAAAATTGGACTCCCTTTCCACAGGCTTATTTAAGTGAACGCCCAGATGCTATTTCTAATCATATTCTTGATGGTAAAGTAGCAGTGTTAATTGATAGATCTCCTGGTGCAATGATCGTTCCAATGAATTTAATTGGATTTTTTCAGACTCCAGATGATTATAATGTACATTGGCTGATTGCATCATCTTTTCGCTTATTACGATTTTTAGGATTTATTATAGCTATATTTTTACCCGCGATATATATTGCAATGGTTTCATTCCACTTTGAAATCATTCCTTTAGATTTATATACTTCTATTGCAACGTCAAGAATTAAAGTCCCTTTCTCGCCTTTACTAGAAGCATTTATTATGGAAATCACATTAGAAATGCTTCGTGAAGCTGGTATTCGTCTACCACAACCAATTGGACAAACCATTGGAATTGTTGGAGGGATTGTAATTGGACAAGCAGCTGTTCAAGCAGGACTTGTGAGTAATGTTATGGTTATTATCGTATCTATTACTGCCATTGCATCATTTGTTGTTTCTAATTATGATTTATCAAGTTGTATTCGGCTTATTCGTTTTCCAATGATGTTATTTGCCTACTTTTTTGGAATTGTAGGTATTGTTAGTGGATTAATGCTCTTATTTGCTCATTTTGTTTCACTAACTTCCTATGGTTCACCATATGGATTGCCAATTGCACCTTTTCGTTTCCAAGAATTAAAAGATTCTTTTGTAAGATTTCCTATTTCTATGATCACCACCCGTTCTAGTACAGGAAAACCGAAACAAAGAAAGAAAAAAGAAGGTGGTTCACATGGGGAATCTTAAATTCCAAAACATAACTTTATTCGAATATATTATTTTCATCCATTCACTACAACTAGCATCAGGTATGTTAATTATGCCAAGTCCACTTGCCACTACCGCTGGCACAGATGGCTGGATTTCTATCATTCTGGGATGGATAATCACTTCTATAATTGGCGTATTTATTATATTAATGTTACAAAAAAACCCTAACAAAAATTTCTCACAGATTTTAAAAACTTATTTTGGTAAATGGCTGGGGACAATATTTATTCTTTTATATGCCTTTTATCTATTTTTTGCTGGATTTAATACTTTATTAAAGGCAACTGATATTGTAAAAGTGTGGATATTCCCTTCCACTCCTGCTTATCAAATTGCCATATTATTACTATTACCTTTTATTATTTTATCACTGAGTGGGATAAGGGCTCTTACTAGTTACTCTATGCTTGTTTTCCTCTTCACTACTTGGATGCCAATCTTTCTCCTTTTCTCATTACAAAGTAATTACAATCCATTACACCTACTACCCATTTTAAAAGATGGTATATATCCTATTGTAAAGGCAACTAAAGAAACAATTACCCCTTATGCCGGCTTAGAAATTGCATATTTTATTTATCCGTTTTTACAAAAAAAACATAAAGCGATAAAAGGAATACTTATAGCGAATACAGGAACCATGTTTTTCTACCTATATGCTACTATTCTTTCTTATATATATTTTAGCCCTGAAGGTATAAAGGAAGTGATTTGGCCAGTATTTCATCTGTTAAAAGGGGTTCGTTTTTCTTTCATAGAACGATTAGAAATTATATATATTGCTTACTATTTGATTGTATTTTCCACTACAATATATCCGTATTTATTTTTCAGTTTCGAATCAGTGACCATTTTATTTCAAAAAACCATTCGCAATTGGGTGCTGGTTGGTTTTATGCTATTAATAGTCGGCTTATTCATTTTTCTAAACCCCGATGTGGATCAATATTTAATTATATATTCTCTTATGGATATCTTAAATATCATTTTCTTTATTCTATTACCAATCTTCTTTTTCGCTTACAGCATTCTTTTTACTTGGTTTACTAGGAGGAAACAGCTTTGATTCGAAAATGGATATGGATTGTAATCTGTTGTGTATGTTTAATTGGTTGTAGTCAGAGAATTCCTCTTGAAAAAGTTTCTTTAATCCTTTTAATCGGCTTAGATAGAACTTCTAATGGAAACATAAAAGTGGGCACAAGCATACCACTCTTTCATCATAAACAGCAAAGCAGTACTGTAGAGCATTGGGTTCAGGCGTCAACCATATATGATGGATTTAGCAAAATGGATACGAAATTAACAGGGTATGTGACATCATCCAAAGCTGAAGTTATTTTAATTGGGGATAAATTAGCACAAGAAGAAAATTGGATACAGGCGCTCGATTCCTCTTACCGTGATCCTTACGCTACCATCAATGCTAAAGTGGTGCTTGTTGATGGACCGGCAGAAGATGTGTTTAAAGTTAATAGGCCTGATAAGCCATCACTTCCATCTTATATAAATGGTGTAATCGAATCGTCTATTCAAAATAATCAATCCGTCTCTTCCACGATTCAACAATTAATGAGAGAAAAAAATGAACAGGGAATGACGCAAACTGTTCCCATTATCAAGAAAACAAATAATGAAATTGATACGGTAGGAATTGCATTTTTAAATCATCAAGGAAAGTACTTAACGAAGATTCCTAAAACCGATGTGAAGTTTTTCAACCTTATTAATAAGTCAAAAAATACAGGTCGGATGATACTACACCTTGTTCTTTCTCCAAAAAAATCTGACAAAAAGCCAAATACGTCTGTTCTCGTACAAAATACAAAGAGAAAAATTAGTGTTGATTTCCAAAAAGGTAAATTTATTTTTAATATAGATGTAAGTATGAATGTATCCTTAATTGAAAAAACCAACGGAAACTTAACTAAAACTCGTTTACATGGTAATAAGAATATAGGTAGATTGGAACATGAAATCCAGGAAGAGTTCAATAAAAAATTACAAGGCATGTTACAGGATATGAAGAGAAATAAAATTGATCCAATTGGTTTATCATTACACGCTAGAGCTTTTCAATATAAAGAATGGAAAAAGGTAAAAGAAGATTGGTTGCGCGCTTTTTCAAAAGCTAAAATACGTGTGAATACACACGTTAAAATAAAAGATACAGGAACAATTAGAAATTAAACTATCTAGATTATTTTTAGCCAAGAAAACTTCCCCCTCAATTTGTGTGAAGGTGCATAGCACCAATAAGTTAAGTGGAAGATGAATTCACCTTTTCTGTAGGGAAACATGTGTTTCTAGGGTATATATGGTTCTGGTGCAAAATTTCTCAAGAGATAAACAGCGGCATGAATATATGAGGAAATATTATGAGGCTACTAGTAATTCCTGTAATTCATGATATACCGAAAAGGCGAAGTCTCCAAAGAGACTCCGCCTTTTCAACGTACAATGAACTTCAACAAAATGTTTTAGTTTTAAAGCCAGCGATTAAACTTCCTGATGTATATTCTCTTTATAATTTCAGTAACTAGAGCATATATTGTTAAAATTCCAAATAACCATGGGAAATAATACAACGGAAGTGGAGTTAAGCCAATTTGGGTACTTAACCTGGTAAATGGAAGGGAAATTCCTATAATCATAACTAAACCTGTAAGTATCAAAACAGGTCTAGCAGCCGTACTTTGTAGGAAAGGAATATGTTGAGTACGAATCATATGCACAATCAATAATTGTGTTAATAATCCTACTACGAACCAACCCGTTTGAAATAAGGATTGCATTTCAGGAATATTTGCACCAAATATATTCCACATTACAATAAAAATGGTTATATCAAAAATACTACTTACCGGCCCAATAAAAATGATAAAGCGAAATAAATCTTTCTTCTCCCAACTTCTTGGTTTTACTAAAAATTCATTGTCTACTTTATCCCATGGAATTGAAAGTTGGGATAGATTGTATAGCAAGTTCTGACATAATATCTGAATTGGTAGCATTGGAAGAAAAGGAATAAAGGCACTAGCAATTAATAAACTTAATACATTTCCAAAATTTGCACTTGTTGTCACCTTAATATACTTTAATATATTCCCAAACGTTGTACGACCTTCCACAATAGCATCTTCTAATACATATAAGTTCTTTTCTATAAGTATAATATCTGAACACTCTTTAACAATATCATCTGCTGTATGGATAGATATACCAACGTCAGACTGCTTTAAAGCAAACACATCGTTAATTCCATCTCCCATAAATCCAACTGTATGCCCATTCATTTGTAGTGCCTTAATAATACGGAATTTTTGACTAGGATTTAATTTTGCAAACACACTCGTATTACTCGCAAGTTTTACTAATACCTTATCAGGAAGACTATCAATTTCATAACCAAGTACTGGTTCTCCTATATACAAGCCCATTTTCCTACATATATTTCTTGTAACGGACTCATTATCACCAGTTAAAATTTTTACTTGTACTCCTTTCTTTTGTAGAGTATGAAGTGCAGCGATAGCAGATTGTTTGGGTGGATTTAAAAAACCTACATATCCAACAAGTGTCATATCTGATTCATCATCAATAGAGTAACCCCCTACTTTATCACTCTTTAACTCCTTATATGCAACTGCAACAACACGCATCCCCCGTTCATGCCAGAGTTCAATTAAGTGTTTATTTTTACGCTGAATGTCATCTGTAATAGGAATTATTTTATTATTTTCTTTTATATAACTACAAAATGATGTAACTTCTCTAACAGCACCTTTACATAACAATATTCGTTCGTTAGCATTTTTTTCTATTACAATAGAAACTCGTCTTCGATTAAAATCAAATGGGCATTCATCTATTTTTGAGTATTGAGATATATCAAAATTACTACTATCTCTTACATAACGCATAACCGATAGATCAATTTCATTTTTATATGCTGTATGAAAGTAACCATTTAAATACGCTAATTTCAAAACCTCATCCGACTTCTCTCCATTAGTATCTGTATGGCATACCAGGTCCATTTTATCTTCTGTCAATGTGCCTGTTTTATCGGTACAGAGAATATCCATAGCTCCGAGATTATGGATAGAAGATAGTTGTTTTACAAGTACCTTCTTTTTACTCATATTAATAGAACCTTTAGCCAAATTAGCGGTTACAATCATTGGGAGCATCTCTGGAGTAAGTCCAATCGCTACAGCTAAAGCGAATAAAAATGCCTCATACCAATTCCCATTTATAACTCCATGTATCATCATAACAATAGGTGTCATGATAATCATAAATTTAATTAATAGCCAGCTAACTTTACTTACCCCTTTATCGAATCTAGAATCAGATTTCTTGTTCAGTTTAAACTGATTCTTTGCTATTGAACCAAAGTAAGTATCTGTTCCAGTACATACAACTATCGCTTTTGCGGTACCACTTATAATATGTGTTCCCATAAAACAAAGATTTTCTAATTCAATTAAATTCTGGATTTTTCTAATTTTACGTTTTTTGTACATATGGAAATGTTGATTTGATTTTTCAATGGGTAATGCTTCCCCTGTTAGAGAAGATTGATTTACAAGTAAATTTTCTGATGAGATAATTCGTACATCTGCAGGTACAATGTTTCCAGCAGATAATTCTATAATATCTCCTGGTACAAGATCCTCAAGAATAACTTTTACCTTTTCACTTTCTTCTAATACCGCCCTCTTATTTTCCCTATACGGAACATTTTCCCCCCTGAGAACAGTTACCTTTTCATATACAAGATTTTTTAATTTTTCTATAGACTTTTGAGAACGAATTTCTTGTATGAACCGAATTAACACACTTAAAGCCACCATAATGCCTACAATAATAGTACCTATTTTATCATTAGTAAGAAAAGATAATATTCCTAATATAATTAAAAGAAAAATAAACGGACTTCTAAAAGAATTAAATAATGTTATATACCATCTGATTCTTTGTTGATAAACCACTTTATTTTTTCCATATACTCCAAGCCGCTTAGTAGCTTCCTCCTGAGAAAGTCCATGAGACGTTGTTTTAAAAAAAGCTAGCGTCGACTCAACATCACATTTTGCAATCTCACTTAGCATTTTATAATTTTTGCTTAATATTTCCTGATTATAAAAAGATTTTTTTTTATTAATTCGCAACAACTTTACCTCCTATCCATTTAATAAAATTCCCCTGTTTTTCAAAATATAATTTTAAAACTAAATTTTTTAACTACCATGAATTTTCAATCAAATTTAGAAGCGCTATTGCACTTAAATAGTATTATTCTCACCATAAAAAGTAATATTTATTTATAAGCTTTACTCTTTAGCAGCAAAACTTTAGAATATAATGTGGTCTGTCGCTAGTATAGTGTAGACGCTTTATTTATTTTTTTTGAAGTTAGTTTTAACTATATAATGGGTTATTAAGGCCCATAAATTTTTTATAAACCTAATAGCATTTTTGCAATGGTAAAGTACAGAACTAACCCCGTCCCATCGACTAACGTCGTAATGAACGGACCCGAGATAACAGCTGGATCCAGCTTTAACTTATTTAGAATCAAAGGTAATACAGATGAAACAATAGACGACCAAATAACAATGAATAATCCTGTAATAGCTACAACTTGTGCGACTTCAGTACCTACGCCTAAAGTGTATGCACGAATTAATGCTGCCACGGCTAATGTAAGCCCAAGTAAAACACCTACTAATGCCTCTTTTTTCATGACACGAAATATATCTTTAAATTTCACCTCATTTAGAGCTACAGCACGCACCAATGTAGTTACAACTTGTGTACCTGTATTTCCACCAGTTCCGATTAACAATGGAATAAAGAAAGCCAGTGCAACTACATGAGTCAAAGTTTCTTCATAATGTCGAAGTACAGAGCCAGTATATGCTTCTGCTACAAACAGAAGTAATAACCAACCTATACGTTTACGGTATATATGCCAAATAGAGGTTTCGAAATATGGCTTATCTAATGGGGTACTTCCTCCTAATTTTTGAATATCTTCGGTTGCTTCTTCTTCGAAAACATCCATTGCATCATCAAAGGTTATAATACCTGCCATCCGATTTTCCATCGTTGTTACAGGTATAGCGGATAAATCATAATCCATTAGCTTTTGTACAGCTTCCTGTTGGTCTAAGTCTACTGAAACTGAAATAACATCTGATGCCATTATTGATGATAGAGTCTTATCATCTGATGCTAGCAATAATTCACGAATAGAAACAATTCCATTAAGCTGTCCACGTGTATCAAGAACATAAATATACGATATAGATTCTACCCCTGCCCCAATTTTCCTAATATGCGACAGCGTATCTTTCACTTTCCAATTTTCCCTGGCAGCGATATAGTCAATTGTCATCAGGCTGCCCGCTGTTCCAGGTTGAAAAACCAGCAGATCTCTAATTTTTTGTTGAGATTCTTCAGATAAAAGTTGTATCAATTTTTCAGCCTGAAGTGGATGAATTGAAAGAATTACATCAACGAGGTCATCAATGGATTGCCTAGCTAATAGCTTTTCCCCTTTATCCACAGACAAGTTGGTGTAAATATTATATTGCTCCTCTGGAGTAAGGTAACTAAGAATTTTCGCTCCTTTTTCAATAGGAAAACATTTCATTAAAGATATCTGATCTTCATGATGAAAATCTTTCATTCCCATTGCAATATCATAGGACTGAGTTTTTAAAAGTTCTCGCACTAGGTGTATGTCTTTTGTCGTTAATAATTGTTGTAAATATTTTTTCATCGTAATTCCTCCTTAAGGACAGTAGTACTATTTAGTCATTTTCCCACTTCTGGGAAAACAAATTTCTTAATAAATATGGGATCAATATCATCAATCATTAGTTTTCCCCCCTTTTTTAAGAGATTTATTACAAATAAAATTTTGCATATAAAAAACCTCCCCTAGTGATTCAACTAAAGGAGGTTGATTTAAAAAAGACATAGCTAAATAAAGCTCATTCCCCCCTAGTTGAGTTTTGGCACTATACAACGTAAAGGATGAATCATTCATCACTTAGCTATCTTAAGAAGAGCCTTAATCCGACAATTCCTGTTCTACCCATTGGCATCTTTCGATATTTTTGGGCAATAGCCTGTGTTTGTATAGGAGCCTCACCTAACAGGTTATAAATATTTAAAATTTTTTGTTCGTTTCGTGTTAAAGCATATCCACTATTTTTGAGCTTGTCAAGTAATAATAAAACTTATTTCTTCATTTTTTGATATCATACCATTCCCAAATCATAGATATAAACAACTGAATACTAATTTATATTCATACAACGAACTTTACAATTTATGCGCTAAATTTTCTAAACTATAAACTAGTGAACTACCAGCCACTTAACGCCCTAACGGACTGTTTGAAGTGGGGGCTTCTCGGTTAGTCGTTACTTTTGATAGCTAACGAATTCTTCCTAAGACAGCCGAGCTAACTCCCTTGTTCCAAAGGTTATTTTATTGCTATTTATGCTAACGCTAATAGACGTATTGCTTCATTTTTGATATTGATAGCTGCGTTATAATCTCTATCGAGATTTACACCGCATTTACAAGAATATACTCGTTCAGACAATGATATATTTTTTACATTTCCACAACTGCTACATGTTTTTGTGGAAGGAAACCATTTGTCTATTTTCACAAGTTGTTTTCCTTGTTCATTTAGTTTATAAGCTAAGAAAGAAGTGAACATACCCCACCCATTATCAGCGACACTTTTTCCAAAATGAAGTGCTTGCGACATTCCTTTCATGTTTAGGTCTTCAATAGCTACAACATCAAAATTAGCAGCTAACTTTTTAGACTCATGATGAAGGAAATTCTTACGTTGGTTCGCTACTTTTTCATGTAACTTAGCTACACGGATACGTTGTTTATTCTGACGAATAGAACCTTTTGTTCTTCTTGATAATACTCGTTGTGCCTTTGCTAACCGGTCTAACATTTTACGATAGAACTTAGGATAATTGGCTTTCTCATCCTCAGAACTAACGTATAATCCATCCATCGCAAAGTCTAATCCAACAACTGTTTCTACTTCTTTTTGTACAATCTCTTTTTCGTATTCAGTCAAGATGGACACATAGTATTTACCGGTAGGTGTCATAGAAATTGTACATGACTTGATCATATAATCTTGTGGTATCTCTCTATGCTGTTTGATACGTACCATTTTCAGTTTTGGTAATTTGATATGACCATTAAGCAACATAATATTTCCGTTTACTACATTCGTTGTATAAGACTTTCTGTCTTTTTTACTTTTGTATGTTGGGAAGTCATTTTGACCACTAAAGAAATTCTTATAGGCAGTTTGCAAGTTTAGTTGAGCATTTGCCAAAGCTAATGAATCAACTTCTTTTAACCACTCAAATTCTGCTTTGTATTTCGCAGGAGTTGGAAGCTTTTGTTTCTTTAGTTGTTCCTTATCATCTTTGTATTTTTCGTACGCTTCTTTCCGTTCCGCTAACATTCTATTATACACGAAACGTACACAACCGAAGGTTTTACGCATAAGATATGCTTGTTCTTCTGTTGGATACAAACGGAATTTATATGCTTTATTATGCTTTGTCATATCATTTCACCTCACTTTTCACCTTGGTTTTCAATATATTTCTTTACTACATCTATTGGAGAACCACCAGTAGTTAGTAAGCAAAAACTTCTTGACCAAAACATCTCTTTCCAAAGTTTCTTTTTCACTTGTGGAAAATCTCTTTTAATGAGTCGAGAGCTTGCACTCTTATAAGCATTGATGAATTTTGTCATTTCTGTATTCGGATGTGCCTTGAACAAAATATGAATATGGTCTACATCATGATTCCACTCTACCAGTGTTATGTTGTAATTCTCGGATAACCTGACAAACATGTCTTTTGCATAATCTGACATATCATCATCAAACACATTTCTTCTGTATTTTACGACCAACACAAGATGATAATACAACAAGAATACTGAATGATTATTGCTGTCTAATTTCATTGATATACCAACCTTTATTCTTTATAAGACTGATTATATCAGAGGCAAAATAAAAAGCAAAGCCTTTTGGCTACGCCAAACCGAAATTCATCTCCCACCTACCGCTGGGCTACGCCCTTCACGCGCTTGAGGAAGGAGAATTCTTTCGAGGAATTCGTTAAACCTATGCTGTACAGTGCTAAAACTCAATGAGGGGGACCTTTATGATAAAACGACTTGTTTAGCTTTTTCCTAACAAGGTTTCTTTGTCTTGAAAAAGGCCTTTACTCATATGAGTAAAGGCCTTTTAAATGTGAATATAGTACAAAAAGAAAGGGTGAATCTTCATGAAAAAAATTGGATCTATCAAAATAAAATAAAAGTTATTTTGGGTACGTTATTTTTTATTTTCCTATTGGGAGGAACGTATATATACTCTCAATTTTATAATTTTAGTGATAAAACATATCGTGAACTCAAAAGAGGACGCAAATCTATGAAAAAAGAACATAAAATATCCCCTTTAAAAGATAATATTTCTATCCTAATCATGGGAGAGGATAATAGTGAAACAAGAGAAGGAGAATATGGAAAAAACGCAAGGTCAGATGCATTTGGTGGTATAGATAGTACAATAGATACTGTTGAAAAGTTTTTGGATATTCCCGTTGATTATTATATTAAATTTTGATTCATTCTTAAGTCTTATTGATACGATTGGAAAAATTGAAGTAGATGTTCCTGTCACATTTACAGAACAGGATAGCCTAGGCCAAGCAGATGCGATTCATTTAGAAAAAGGATATCAACACCTAAATGGCGAACAGGCCTTAGCCTTGACTTGGACACGCCATATTGATAATGATTTTATGCGTGGACAACGGCAGTTATTAGTTATAGAAGCGATTGGAAAAAAGATATTAACCATGAACTCATTAAGCAAGTTGAATAGTATATTAGATGAAGTTAGTCCACATATGTCTACCAATTTATCCACAACAGATATGTTCTCTATTGCTAAAACTATGATGGACCACTCACCTAACATTAACAAAAGGCAAATTAAATGTGATGATAAATATATAGATGGTATATACTATGCACAACCTGATATAGAAAGTGTTCAACGGATTTCGAAAGATTTAAAATAGGAATTACAAAAAAAATAAGAGTTTTTTAACAAATGTGCCGAAAGAATGCTCCTTTCTCAAGCTTGTGAAGGGCGCTAGCCCAACGGTAGGTCGGAGATGAATGATTGCTTTCGTCGTGGAACTGAGAAGCTTCCACTTCAAGCATTGCTAAATGGCGAGTGGTTCACTGTATTTTATTTCAAACAAGATTTATACAAATGAAATGATTTATAGATTTTCTTATATAAATCTCTCGCAATATTTGAAATTTAAATATAAAAAAGCAGAAAGCATTCTTGCTAACAAGAATGCTTTCTGTTTTACACGAGTCTTTTAGTAACTATTTATTTTTAGTAAAAAGAATATAACTCGGGTCATAATATACCCATTGATCATCATCAATACTTAACCATCCATTTTGTTCCTTATATACAGAATATGATTCATTTTTATTTAGTTTACGAATTACTTCATAAGCCGTCCCGGGTCCCTTGCGCAGATTTACTCCAGAACCAGTTATGGTAACAACACCTATTGTATTATTGTTATTATTATTTAATACATGTAGCATTCTATTCAGAAAGGCAGCGGCTTCTCCGCGAGTGGCTGTACCTTTGGGCATAAATTCATTTTTTTCATTTCCTTTTACAATCCCTAGTCCATAAACACGTTGTACAGCTTGTTTATCATACGCTAAGTTCTGATCAGTAAAAGGCACGTCTACTAGCTTTCCAATAATATTTTTATATTGTAACGCTCGATCAATCATAATGACCACTTCATCACGCTTAATTGTGTCATTTGGAGCAAAAATATTATCTCCTCTACCATTTATGATTCCAGCTGCTGCTGCACGATTAATTCCATCTATTAATGAGGGGTTTGCCGTATTAAGATCCGTAAAGTTTGAAGTACCCTCAGGCAACTTTAAGGATCTAGTAATAAGTGTTGCAAATTCTGCTCGAGTAACAAGACGATTCGGCCAATATGAACCTTGTCCATCTCCTACCATAATCCCTTGCGATGCTAATTCACGAATATCCTTTTCATACCAACCACCGGTAATATCATCTTTATTGTTAGCGTTATAATAGTTTGTTGTACCAACTAAGAAATCATTCCAAGCATCTCTTTTAATCATTTTTGATGGACAAATTTTCCCGCTCCAATTTTGATGCTTAACCACATGATCTATAGTAATATCTAACTCCCTCATCAAATATGCTGTTAATTTACGAGCGTTATCCACAGCTTTATCATAGTTCCCATCACTATTTACAGCAATTTCAATTGCAATGGATTGTCTATTTCCAGTTCCATTCGTTCCATCACCTGCATGCCACCCGTTCTCATCTAAAGGTAGATGTTGATAAATCTCTTTATCATCCACTGTAAAATGCCATGAAGCAGCACGATCTGTATTCCCTGTTGCTTGATTATATAAATATTGTGCGTGATTTTTTGCACCTGCCCCTGGGCTCTCATTATCTGTTTCATGAATTGTAATATACTTTGCATTCATCGCATATCCAGGACGAATATTATCGTTACCTTTTGGAACAATCCATTCTGTAAATGGTACACCATATATATTACTAGTAGTAGCTCTTTGTTTAATAAGTGAAGGCTTTGACCCTTTAAATTTTACAGAAGGCGACTTTATCCATTTGATCTCACCATCAGTTTGTATTTGAAACCAATCTCCTGCCTGTGTTATAGCATCTAGTGTTTGGGGTTCTAAACTACCATTTTCTTTAAATTCATCAAATGGAGATGAATAAACTTCTGTTTTCTCATTAATTACTATTTTTCTTGAATCACTTGGTAAAGTATAGATATTTCTTTCTATAAAGGTTTGATTACTATTATATATCCAACCTTCTCCCGAGCTTGTTTGAACAAAATGCCAGTCACCTTTCTTCTTTGTTCCTGTTGCTATTTGTTTAGGTATTTCACTGGTAACAGTAGATTGTATATTAGGATAATCATATAAAGTAGTTTGTTTTTGGATATTTACAATAAAGTTTCCTTGTATTTCACCATTTCCATCTATTTTATCCCCTTTTCCATCCTCATCTCTCATATTATCTTCAATACTCTTTATCGCTTCTATATCAGAAGACGTTATTTTAGTTCCCGTTACTACATTTTCTACTGAATCTGCAAACGAAGTAGTAGGAATATTTATGTTTACTATTTGAAGTACCATGACCGTTGCTAAGACGTTATAAAGTCGTTTATTCATATTAATTTTTAACACACAATGCACGTATTGCGCTGTGTTAAATCCCCCTCCTTTTTTAAAATAGTTTTAGCAAATTTACAAACGGAAATAATTTCAATATTCTGTAATTTTATAATAGAAACCACCATTTCTGTATTATTGTATATAAATAAAAGTGGAAATTATCTTTAATAACAGTTCTCCCTCCTCTTCCCATATTCATATTTCTAATAATTACACGCATTTTAGAGTAGCGTAAAAAAAAAGAACTACAATGATAAAGAATAATTTACCTCTTGAATTTCAGAGTTTAACAAAATTTTATGCAGTGAATATGGGGAAATTATGTCCGTTATTTGAATTCTAATATTTATTTATAGTGATTATATATTCGAAATAAAATTAACTTATTCAAAACAATATGTAAAATTATTCGAAAATATCATAACCACATTTTTTACTCAATACGCGTGAGAATTGCTCAATGTTTAGAATTAATAATTGAAGTACATATTATCTATGAGGTGCCTGTTCACTCTATATAGTATGTTTTTTGATTTTCATTATTTAGAGACCTCATAAGCAGGTGGTGATAACGATCACTTGCTTTTAATATTATTATATTCTTAATATGTGATTTATCACATTGATGATACTGCCCACCAAATGTTTACAAAAATACTTACACATTATTTTCCTTTCAACTGGGCTTACAAATAAATATATAAATAATATCAATTTTCCATCCCAATTTATTATGTTATTTTTACTTAATCACTTAAAGAAAGCGAAATTACAGCCAATCCATTGAATTCGCCTCTTTTTGCTCGAAAATTGTTCTACAACTATTACTCAAAATAACGTCTATCAAAACATTTCATTATCGAGCAGTTACATTCTACATGAAATTCCTTTCTAATTAACAGCTGGTATTCATCATCTCAAAAAATTCAGTAACTTCATCATACTGTTTAGCAAGTCTATAAAATGAAGAACACTTAATATCATATTTCTTCATTGCTTCTATATTTAAAAATTTCAACTCTAAATACAATAAGAAAAACAAAAATAACTTGTAGAAATCACTACAAGTTATTTTTCAAATAATGTATAAAAGGTGAATCAAACTACCTCATTACTCGAAACGAGGCCCCCCCATAATTACCATAAACATTTGGGCGTAGTTTCAATATATATCAATCTCCTATGTAAGTGGCTTCCATAATGCTAAAGCGAATATCCAATTCGAGTCACCATTTCCTTGATGATTTTGAACAGCTTCATACACTTTCCCTTGATGTTCTACTTTATCTCCCTTTGTATATGCCTTCTTCGAATCCCATTTTTCATAAGATTCATTTTGATTTTTTGTTTTTATTAGGAGAATGTTACTTTGAATCGATGTATTTCCAGCTGCATCTACAGCCTTCACTGCATATTTATATTCCTTATTAACTGTAAGATTTTGATCAATAAACGTCGTTCCTTGTACCGTTTGAATCAATTGTCCATCACGTAATACCTGATATTCTTTTACACCTACATTATCTGAAGAAGCATTCCATTGTAGCTCTACACTGTTAGAAGTAACGTTGCTTGCATATAATCCTTGTGGCTGTGTGGGAGCTTCTGTATCTGGTTTCGGATTAACAATGTTATCTACTTTCTTCAATCCTTCTTTTGTAATCTCATACACCACTTTATCCCCAAAACTTTCCTGAATGTTTTTTTCTATATTTGTAATGGTAGCTCTGTTCGCACCTTCTAAATGTGTGAATTCAATAAAATCGCCTACTTTTACTGGAATTTTTGCTTGCTCAGCATTTTGTTGCTTATTTCCATAAATCTCTTTGTTATAGATCACTTTACCTGATGTGTTTTGCACTTTAATACTTGCATATGTACTATCAAAGTAGTTATGTGGTACACCTGCTCTTAGATCAATTTGCATTTCTTCTGTTGATTTATTTAAATTTACTTTCGCATATTCAAAATCACCAATCCCTTTCAGAGACCATGCAAATTCGTTACCTTCAAAAATGTTTGGAGATTGATTTTTGATTTGTACCTTTTTCTCAACAGTTTGATCAAATAAATCAGTTAATATAATTTTTGCATAAGTATTTGTAGATAATAGTATAGATTGACTAACCTGACTTTGATAAGATTTAATATTATCAATTATCTCGATTGGTTGTCCTGTCATATTTTCATCATTATAAATTTCAATTTTACCTTTAAATTGTGGTGTGCTATTTTCTTTTAGTTTCCAAGATACATTTAATTTTTCATTTTCATAATATATAGATTGGATATCAAAATCTATTTTTCCTATTTCAGGTTGAGTAGGTTGAGTTAGCGTGAATATTTTTCCTGTTCCAATGGTAGACTGCGTATTACCTCCTGCTTTGACCCATACATATTCTGAAGTAGCTCCTCCATCATATTGATGAGAAGTATCATGCTGTCCAGAAATACTTTGATTATTCCAAGAACTCCATTGTTTATCTACTAACTTTCGGCTATAACCATTTTTCAGGCGCGCTTCTCGAACATCCTGTCCATTACCAGCCCAGTCTTCTTGAAACATTCCTAATCCATGATTAAATGCAACATTAGCAACCGGAAAGTCCATAATTGCAATTAGATGCCATTTATTCTTTCTTACATCTTTCATCCATTGTCCAAATTTAGTATGACCATTTTCTTGCCATGAACGCATTGTCATTCTGTACCAATTGTAATCTTTCCATCCATAAGTTGTTTGAACCTTCAGTCCTGTTCCTTCTCCTCCAAAGAGTCCAGCTTGTGAATTCGGAGATAAGTATTCGGCCTTTATAGCTTCTTTAGAGGCAATTGGATCCCATAAGGCAAAATGTAAAGTACGTTTTCCATTTTCATCAAACCCACTTTGTTGTTGAAAACCAGCGTATCCCCCAGCTTCACCACCTGCATTCCAGTTGTGTACAGCCCAATACGTATAAGGTGCAGTCTGAACTGGTGACCAGTCTATACTAATAATATCTGAGGAAGCTGTATTTTGTGGACTCACATAAACTGAAGGAGCAGCTGAACGTGTTACTGCTTTAGTGTGCGAAATAGACGTTCCAAACATAGAAAATATGCTACATGCTGCGGTAATTATAATAACTTTATTAAATCTTTTTTTCGTTTTCTGTCTAATCATTAATCTACTTCCTTTTCTAATTTTTATTATTAAATAATAACTTAATAGAGAAATCTATCAAGATTCAAGCAACATCCCATAATTCTTGAAAATAACGCCCAAATCTATGATGTTCTATATCCACATCTGATTCTTACATAATTAATTGATTGTAAGTTGTTTCCATAACGATAACGCAAATATCCAATTCAGGTCACCATTTCCTTGATGATTTTGAACAGCTTCATACACTTTCCCTTGATGTTCTACTTTATCTCCCTTTGTATAAGCCTTCTTCGGATCCCATTTTTCATAAAATTCATTTTGATTTTTTGTTTTTACCGGAATAAGGTTACTTTGAATTGATGTATTTCCAGCTGCATCTACAGCTTTCACTGCATATTTATATTCCACATTGACTGTTAGGTTTTGATCAATAAACGTCGTTCCTTGTACCGTTTGAATCAATTGTCCATCACGTAATACCTGATATTCTTTTACACCTACATTATCTGAAGAAGGATTCCATTTTAGCTCTATACTGTTAGAAGTAACCTTGCTTGCATATAATCCTTGTGGCTGTGTGGGGGCTTCTGTATCTAGCTTAGGATTAACAATTCGATTTACTTTCTTCAGGCCATCCTTTGTAACTTCATACATTGCTTTTTTATCAAAGCTTTCACGTTTATTATTATCTAAATTTATTAATGTTGCCCTCTCTCCGCCTTCTAGATGTGTAAGCTCAATAAAATCACCGATCTTTACTGGAACTTTTGGTGTTTCAGCATTTTGCTGTTCGTTTCCATAAATATCTTTATTGTATACTACTTTCCCTGACGCACTTTGTACTTTAATACTCGCGTATGTTTCATTAAAATAATGATGCGGTATGCCTGCTTTTAAGTCGATTTGCATTTCTTCTGTCGACTTATTGAAATTGATTTTAGCAAACTCGAAATCGCTAATTCCTTTTAGTGACCATGCAAACTGGTTTCCTTCCAAGATATCTTCTGTATTTGGTACATAGCTTTTTATTTGAGTAAGAAGATCCATCATCGGTCGCGGTTCATTCGCAAAAACAGAAATGATACTGTTATTTAATTCTTTCCACTCAGCATCTGTTACATTTGGATTTTGTAACATAAGAGAAACGTAATCTGTCCATACTAAAAAATTGATTGGTAAAATATTGGTGGATATTTTATAAATTGCAATTTTATTATCTACTGAAGTCATCGCTTTCGCTAACCAGCGTAATCGCTCTGATTGATCTAGTTTTACTGGGTCAAGTTCAGCATTTTCAAATAGTAGCATATACGGCACTTGATTTGTCGGGCTATTATCTGACCAAGGAATAACAGTTGCATCATGACGGCTTGATTTACTCCATCCGGATATATCATTTCCTAAATTCCAAGAAGATGGTTTGTTATTCCATATGAGTGCACAATGTCCAGGTTGTCCAACAGGCATAGCTGCCACTCCAAAGGCTTGGCTTACTTGCGTACCAAACTTCGAAATATTACCGCATACCCCGCCAAATCTGTAAATGGAAGAAAGATTCCAACCTAAACCGTAGAATGCATCATTTCCAGCGTGAATACTAACGCCATCTTTGTTATGGGTTACATAATTAATCAAATATGCACTTTCCCCTACCTTATCTTGATTTTTAAGTTCTGGATGTTCCGTATTAATCATATTTCTTGCCCAAGTTAAATCTTCTTCTGGTGACCAAGTATTCACTACTAATCTTAAATGCCAAACATTATATGTTCTAAAGGAAGGAAGTAACTCATTATTTTGATCTGCTGATTTATAATGTTGGTACCTTGTTAATGGATTAATAGGTTGATTGTTTGTCCAATATTTTATAGGTTCAGCATGAGCTAACGATGTAGCTATCGCTAATTTTAAATACAATCCTTCGTGAGAATCTGCATCCACATTCCAGATTGTATTCCATATCTCAAGTGCATTTACAGGATTTTTTCCCGTTGGACTACCACCTTCAAGATAGGTATTCATCACACTTGTATTTTTCATAGCCCAGCTAAGAAATTTCTGATGGTCAGCATCTTTTTTTGCAAATGCATCCATTGTTGCAGCACTTGTTTGTAATATGAATTGAAACTGAGCCAAAGCTGCTGCAAATACTGGGTCTGTAAGCTTCTTTTTTAAACTCTCTTCAGTCATACCTCCAATATTTCCATTCAGATATGCTGTGAGATTATTCAAATGAGCTTCAAAATTACCCTTTGCAATTGCCTGATCTGTCTGTTGGTTCAATGTTTCTAAAGTGAATGTTTCTTGATTGAATGACATTGTTTCAGCTGAAACCTTTGTATGCGGAATCGTAGTAATACTGCCTAAAATAATCGGCATAGTTAATAATAAAGATGAAATCCTTTTCAAAATAATTCCCCCTTTTTTGTTTTTGACCTTTGACTGCTGCATGATTCTCCTTTATATATAATTCTTCCCACGCCTAAAGGCATAAGGAATTAAACAGCCAAAATGAATATAATTTGGTAGTTTCCTAACCTTTCGCAACTGGCTGACATAGTGCAATGCACCTTAGTCCCTATAGCTTTCACTAATTTTGCCTTTATCGAATTTCATTTTCAGTTTCCATTTAAATAAATTTTCCTTTTCTATACTAATCACACACCTTTTATAGAGTAATAGTATCAGTATATCCAAGTTTGAAAGACTATTTCAGTCACTTTAAATTTTCTGCACCAGAACCCTTTTATCCGTCTACACCAAAGTAATACAATGCTCCCGTATACTTCAAAGACCCAGATGGTAACAGTTTAGAATTAATATGTTATGTTGAAGTTCCTAATGAATGAAACCATATTACAGATAAGTATTCATTTGCAGATTGGAAGAAACTAGTTAATTCAGTTCATTTTTGGGAACAAATAATTGTTTAAGTTGATGGGCATGTATGATGCTCCCCTATAATCATGCCGGTTCTGTTGCAAAGTTTTTTAACATCAAATTAAATGAGGTATTTTTCACTAACTATTATGCAATTATAAATAGTTTTTGTAATTCACTGCACGTCGAAAGACAGGAGTCTGATGTAAAACTCCTGTTTTTCTTATATACAGCATGAACGGTTTCGATTTCCTTGATTGTACGTGAAGCATGCTGAAGGTTTTGAAATCCTGTGGATTTGACAAAGCGGCGTTTCACATGTTTATGGTCCTGTTCTATGATATTATTCAAATGCTTGACTGTACAATGAGCAGTATATTTATAAAAGCCTTCTTCATTTAATTTTTTGAATGCACAAAGTAATTCCGTTGCTTTGTCTGTTGTTAGAACCGTTGGTTCTCCAAATATTTTTACTAACCTTTTCATAAAGGCATATGCAGCCTGATGATCCCGTTTTTTACAAAGTTGAATATCCAATGTATACCCTTCCTTATCAATTGCACGATATAGGTAACGCCATATCCCTTTAACTTTGATATAGGTTTCATCCAGATGCCAAGATAGTTACGCAGATTTATTTTTCTTTTTCCAAATCTGATAAATGAGATTTCCATATTCATGAACCCATCGCATGATGGTTGTGGGATGGACCGACCCACAACATTCTTTTAAAATTTCAGATACATCTCGATAACTTAAAGAAAAACGACAGTAGTAGTCGACTGCTACTAAAATAGTATCCTACCTGAATTGTTTCCCCTTAAAATATCCGATTTATGATTCTCCTTAATCTGTTTTGCAAAAGTTTAACTCAGTTTCAAAAACCTTTCAAAAGAACCATATAATTCCTAATAATTTTATTTTATATAAATAACAATTCCAATTGTTCCATATTTCAGCATAATATGTCTATAACATATGCAGCATTACATATAGTGATATATATTTATAATCGAATTATTATTTTCGAGTTTCTATCCCTTATAGGCGTACCAACAACATTTTAACGAAAATATACGCTAAGCAAATTTCAACAAAGAAAAAGCCAGTTTCCTGTAAGTTAAGGAAATTGGCTTTAGTTTGTATTAACTTAAAGAGATTCTATGATTTTATAATAAGTGGACTACCAGCACTTCGTAAAAAAATCATACTAAGCACACTTTGATAAAAGGGCCGATTTTTACGCCTTCCTTGTAAATTGTGTTGCATAAATAAATGCTCATTTCATTTGGTGTTTCGATTTTTCTTCAACAGGAATTTGCATATTCATAATTATCTGTCCTTCTGGATAAAACAGATTCAATTCATGTAAATCTGTTTCAATTACATTACATGATCTAAACTGTAAACCATTTCTCACTATATAGTCTGTAATATTTGTATATATTTGACGTCGTACTTCATCCATATGCTCTTCTATACATACGTAATCAACACAAAGATAATTACCTGCAGGTATACTAAGAATATCAACATGCTCTATCTCTGTATCATTCAAAACAGGATAATAAACTGAAAGTCCCAGATCATCATTGAATAAATTCTTAATAGGACACATTGTTATAAATTGTTCTTGAAAAAATTCACCTTGCTTAAAAATAGAACGGGATTTATCAAAAAAGGATTTTACACTATTAAAATTTTCTCCTTTGATGTGATAATATTTTCTTTCCTCAAAATAGACACTCTGAATTTCATTGAAGTTTCTACTTCTATTTTGAAGGAGATCGAGGAGCCTAGTAATTTTCTTTTGCACTTCCATAAATCGATAAATTTCAGTTTCAATATCATTTTTTTGTTCTGTAAGATATTTATATTGTTTATAATATTTCTCTTATTTATTACTAAATCAATTTCTTCAATTGAAAAACCTATACCTTTACAAAAGAAGATTTGGCTAATTCTCTGTAGGTCTTCATTTCCATAAAGTCTATAGTTATTTTTACCTACCTTTGGCCGGATTAATCCTTTTTCTTCATAGAATCGAAGTGTTTCTTTCGTTGTATTAAAAATCTTAATTACATCACTTTTAGTTAACTTATAGCTATCCATCTAATTATATTGCTGCCTATAAGGAATAAAATTCATACTATAAACTATGTGGTTACTTCATAGTCAATAAATAAAAAGAAATTCTTTTTAACCAAAAATGATCGTTTAAGGAACTCTATTTAGTTTTAACAAAACTCAAAGAAATACGGTCAAAAACTTTGAATCTCTTGAGCAAATAGTTGTAATTCATCAGATACAGAAATAGACATACAAAAACGCCATCCTTTCCTATGATTCTACAGAAAGAATAACGTATTTTTTTCATTTTGAGGGTATTTCTTTTTATTAGCTTGATAGCGATGGGGCGGTACCCCCTAAACATAAATTTTCTTTCTCTAGAGATAGTTCCTCTGAGAAGTCAGCTCATTTTTTCGTTTTGGGGGCATTTATTTTTCTTAAGTTGACGGGCATGTATGGTGAGGCCTATTATGTGAAATATTCCAATTTTGCATTTGGGAAAAACTTTTTCATATAAGAATAAAGGTGATTTTTTATATCCTCCTCTTCTTCTTTTTGATAAATATATTTTCCAATTCCATATTTCCCCCATTTATATCTTCTTCTTTCTTCATCTAATTCTAATTTGGTCATAGGGTAGTTTTTTTCAATTACCCTCTTAGCAGGCTTTGTAAAACGATGTTGAATAAATTCAAATGTAATATCATCCCTTACATCGAGGGGTAATTCAGCATCAAGGCGTTCAAACATATGATAGTACCCGTCCTGCCAACCTTCATGTAGATAAATAGGAGCTACGATGAATCCTAGCGGATATCCTGCTCTAGCTATTTTTCCTGCTGCTTCAATTCGTTTAGCCAACGGAGAGGTCCCAGGCTCAAAGTTTTTAATAACATAATCGGCGTTTACACTAAACCGAAATCTTGTTTTTCCATTATGTTTTGCATCAAGCAAGTGATCCACATGGTGAAATTTCGTCACGAATCGTAATTTCCCATATTCCGAGGCTCCAAAATGTTCAATCGCTCGCTTAAGAGTATGAGTTAGATGATCAATTCCTACAATATCTGATGTACAGGAAGCTTCAAACCTTGTTAATTCAGGCGCGCGATCCTCCATATATTTGTCAGCAGCTTCTAGAATTTCATCGACATTTACATAGGTACGGATATATGGCTTACTTCCCATGGTTGTTTGTAAATAGCAATAATGACAATGGCCCATACAGCCTGTTGCAAAAGGAATAGCATATTCTGCTGAAGGCTTTGAAGTATCAAATTTCAGTGTTTTTCTAACACCAACAACAAGAGTAGACTTTGCTACTCTATACTTTTGAAAATCGTTTTCGCCTGGCAGGTCTCTCACTTGATTATGAGAAGTAGTATGCCGAATTTCAACATCCATTTTTGAAAATTTTTCATAAAGCTCTTTCCCTAACGGATAATCTAATGCTTTAGGTTCAAAGTATACAAGCTTAGGCATAAATGGTTTCATTCTAACATCCCCTCTGAAATATCCCCATAATAGTAGGTGTAAGCTTGATTTGCTTCTTCTTCAGTAG
The DNA here is from genome assembly GCF_038007365.1 of Bacillus sp. FSL R9-9492. Classification (NCBI taxonomy): domain Bacteria; kingdom Bacillati; phylum Bacillota; class Bacilli; order Caryophanales; family Bacillaceae; genus Bacillus; species Bacillus sp. FSL R9-9492. The sequence goes on along the minus strand of NZ_JBBOXC010000002.1, from coordinate 185,501 downwards.
AATAAACAGCCATTTCATTTGTTAGTGGATAATAATTTTCATAAAGAAATAATGCTAGTTCATTTGGCTTCTCAGGGTTATTAACAACTGCTGCTGCTTGTATATTGGCTACATCTTGTGTGTGGGGGTTTCGGTAAAAAACATAGACAATATCTCCAGCATAATAAGTTTTACTTTCGTTAGACAATTTCATTCCATCACCTTTTCTTTTTATAGAATCCACTGAGCAATGTTATTCATTACTAAAATTTTTCCTTTAGTGCGTATAATTATGCCTTCTTTATTATGGAAAAAATAGATGGAATTAACTAAATTTATATAAAGGTGTTTTTGCCGATCCCCCTTTTCGAGGGATCGGCAAAAACAACCATCTTACATATTTTATAGAAAAGATGACATACTATCTATTAGCTATTACTTATATAGCTAAATTAATTGTTCGTTCAATTGGCAGATAATACATATCTTTATCTGCCATACTCTTTTCATATGCTTTTAATTTTTTAAAACTTTAATGTTTGGAGGTTATAAAAATGAATTTTTCACATTCGAAAAAAGAAGAGAGTAGTAATTCTAAAAACTTAAAATCAAATACTACACAAATTGGACTTCAACCAGTAGAACAAGCCATGAATGGACTGTATGGAATGCCAGAAACTGATATTGAAGACAAAGAACATCAAAAAAAGGAAATTTGAAAAATACTTAGTATTTCAATATTACTTTTATTTTCCATACATATTTCAATTGTAATAAAAAACAAGGGAAATCAAAGTTCCCTTGTATTTTATTACTCTTTATCCCATGTATTTTGTTTGTTCTTATACGCACCCCTCGAATTCTCTGTTAAATCTACTATATCTGTTTCCTTACCAAATTCAGTACTATAATTAGGTTTTCCATATTCTTTACGATTCATCTCTTGATTCGCATCCTTCATTGGTTGAAACAACTGTGTTAAGCACATTAACCCACTTATTCCAACAAGAGCAAAGATTACTCTTGCTAAAAAGGCATTTTGTCCACCAAATATTGTTCCTACTAAATCAAACTTAAAGAAACCAATTAGCCCCCAATTAATAGCACCAATAATAACTAAAGCTAAGGCAATTCGCTGTATAGTTCTCATTCATATAACACCTCCTTCAGTCTCAACTTTTAAAACTATGTACAGGAATACACTGTATTCCTGCTTGAATCGTTAGCTTTGATTTCCAATCAAAGTGATAGCTCATAATTCAACATAAATACATTCCAGTACCATAATATAAACTTTGACTAACATTTTAATGTTTTTATTATTTAATACTGCGATAAGACTGCATGGTATTGCGGTTATCAGTACTGCAATAATTAACCCTATTTGTACTTTCTGCATCTTATTAGCTATCCTGTTAGTTGCTAGGATTCAATCTTATTATTAGAAATTAACAATGGTTTCATACACAAAATATCTAATACATACTCAATTTATTATTTTTTTCTACAAAGGCTTTTTGATGTTACATAAACTAATCTTTTCTCACACAACTTGCTTCTTTTATTTCGTATAATATACAACAGTATGTTTATACTACACCTGAGCCTTTAAAAGGCTCATATAAATGGCTAACGTTTCATAACAAGTGGGCAAAGCAGGCGGTTTATTGAACCGCCTGCTTTGTTTTATTTCTTCACTTAACTTTTTTCAAGATTGAAATCCTGCTTGTCTTAAAGACTCATTCCAATTTTCAAAATGTCTTATATAAGTAGATAAAGCAGGCATATTGGAATCTTTTAATATTTCTTTGGCAGTTGGTAACTTTTAATAGGAATGAACCCATTCTTTTAACCTAGATAGCAAAATCCTTCTTGTATACATATTTACCTTGTAACCACCTTATCGACATAATACATTTAATCATTTAATTTGTTCTTAATTTATGGATTATTTTCAAAAAAATAAAAAAAAATAATAAATACTGACGATATTAAAAAGGCAAGCATCAAAATGTGCTTGCCTTTTCTTCTAACGACGATGTTCCACAAGATCAATTACACCTAAAACAACGTGAGCTAAACCAAATCCAAATACTGTATTTGCAATCATCTTATTAGATCCACGAGTTTGCTTCAAGGCATAACCCGCAGCTGTAACTGCTGTACCTAATGTAGTAGGAATTAATCCTTCACGAATATTCATAGTAACGTCCTCCTAGTATCGCAGTTAGTAATCCTGCTTTAATACTTTGGAATTAAAGTACTAAAACAAGTATTAGTATTTGCCTGTCTTGTGAAAATATGTGGAGTTATTTTAAATATCTTCTTTTAATTATGATACAGCGTAACTAAAAATGTTAATGCGTAAGTTTTTTTAATACATTTACATGTTCCCTATCTTTATCTAAAATATCATGTATTAGCATATGACTTGCTGGATCTAAATCACCTTGTACAATTTCTTCTGATATTTGAACACCATAATAGCCTTCGCCCTTTAACGCGCTACTTACAATTCCTTCTGTTGTATCTGGTACTGTAAATTGACTTATCAAACCTTGAACAGACCCAACGATTCCTTCTTTATCAACCGGCACTCCTCCAAGATTTTGTATTCTTTCTGCTACCTTTAAGGCATGTTGTTTGTGATCTTGTTGTATTCTTTGAAATTCCTTTTTTATTTCTGGATCTTTTAACTTTTCTATATAATGCTCATAGGCATGAATACCCATGTACTGCCCTTTTAGAAAGGCATTTAATGTATTGACAACACTCTGTTTATCCATATCATCACTTCCTTTTTACGTTATCCTTTTACAGAAGTCGATGGATTATCCATATCGTGTGTGCAATACTATCAGTTAATTTCCTGTTATATTATACCTCTAAATCTTCGCTCCTCTTTCACTCACCTTGATATAAATATCATTTTTGTTTAATCAATTCCCATTAGGCTCATACTAACTTTTGTTTAAAAAATATGAGAAATGGAGCTGGATTAAATATGGAATTTGAAGGTAGAAATTCTACAGAATCTGCACTTCTTCATTATAAGTATGGTTTAGGTTTATTTACTGAGAAGATGCCTAAACTAGCCGAACAATTTAATTCCTTTACAGAGGAATGCTTTAAAGAGGGCACCTTATCAAAAAAACAAAAACAGTTAATTGCTTTAGGTATTAGCCTTTATTCTCAGGATGAATATTGTATCATTTATCCTAGATCAAGGAGCTTCAGAACAGGAGATCTTTGAGACGGTGGGAGTGACAGCTGCATTTGGTGGTGGTGCTACTATGAGTCAGGCAGTAACTCTTGTACAAGAGTGTATACAAGAGTTACAGCAGTAATAGGAATATCATTATGAATTGAGGAATATATTTCTCGATTTGATGTGTTGCTATCTTTACACAATAAATAAAAACAAAAAACTTGAGCGTGTGTGAAGTATACTCAAGTTTTTTGTTTTTATCCTTAATTCATACTATAAATTGCCCAAGATAAGTATGTAGCAAAGGTAGTCCATAACAGATAAGGGATTAGAAGCCATCCAGCTACTTTAGATAAGCGGAATGAATAAATGATAAGAAGAAATGCAGTAACAGCCACTAACAGACAATCTATCGTTGCTAAAAATAAATCTTTTTGGTGAAACTGAAAAAAGCTAAAAGCCTGATTTAAAATATAATTTAGAACAAATAAACTCCAAAATAATTTGGGCTTAAAGTTATACTTATTGTAGATAAATGTAATAGATAGAGCAATTAATCCGTATAATACTGCCCAAATGATTCCAATTGTTATACCAGAAGGTGTCCAAGATGGTTTGTCTAAGGAATTGTACCAACTACGATCTACAGGGAACAAGATACTCGACAAGTAAAATAATCCATATGTGATGAAAAAAACTAGGATACTAAATTTCTTCATGACTTCCTCCTTTTTGCTAAATATATTTCTGTTATTAGAGATCGTATTATATTTTGCACTCTTTCCTTTTTACAGAAAGTTATTAGGATTTTTACTTATATTATGCTCGTTTTAGATTAAAATTCTTAGATTATTCAATAGATCACTAGTATATAGACTAGCGACTTTCATTCCATTAATTAATTATATCTATCAGGTAAGTTCCCATCATATTCCTTACTATTAATAAAAACTATACACATTAATAAAAATAAAATAAATGGAAGGGATATAGTAGTTTTCACTCATTATTACAATCATTCTATACTCGGATATAACTTGGTTATAAAATAGACGAAAATCTTTTTGGATTCGTACAATGAGTTATTTTTTGTATATATCCTTTGTAATGTTTAATACATAACATATTTCAACTTACCATAAGACTTCATCCCAGCTCTTACGATTTCAAATGATTTGCTCTCTATAATCATGAACGAACTCTTCCATGGTAATTGGACTTTTATCTAGTAATTCTAACAAGTCTGGCGTAACTCTTTTGGCTAATCCTAATTTAGCTGTTGTATATATACCAATCATCACCATGATAAAATCAGGTTTGATTCCTTTTTGAATCATCTTTTTTCTGAATTTCCATATACCAGGATTCGTATAGGTTATTTGTTCGTTCGTTTCCTTTGAAATAATTTCAGCAACTTCATAATACGTCAATGCTTTACTCCCTGTTAAAGCGTACGATTTGAATTCGTGACCAGTTTCTGTTAATACTTTTGCAGCTACTTCCCCTATATCTCGCACATCAATAAAACTCGTTCTTCCTCTTCCTGCTGGTACCTCAATTATTTTTTCATTTCTTAACTCTTCACCATGTTGTGATAATAAGTTTTGCATAAAAAAGCTCGGTCTTAAAAATGTATAAGTGATTCCTGAATCTTTTATTATTTCTTCTATTTTTGCATGTGGTACTATGGGATTCTTTTCTACACCTAGTAAAGATAGAAACACAATATGTTGAACACCTACTTCTTTCGCAACATCAACCACCGGTTGAAAATACTTCTTTCCATCAGCAAGATGTGGGGGACGAAGAAGAAATAATTTCGTTATCCCAATTAAAGCCGGTTTAAAGGATGAGGGATTTTCAAAATCAAAATATATCTCTTCTTTGTCTCTTTGACGAGTAGCAATATGAAATTCAGCATTTCTTTCTATTAACCCTTTTACAACTTCTTGCCCTACATTTCCTGTAGCACCTGTTACTAAAATCATGCCAATGCCCCCTATTTCGTTTTTAAATTTTGAATCATATTCTGTAACACATGGATAGTCGTTTCTACTTCATCTTTAGGAATATTTGTTACTGCACTCTTTATAACATCATCACTAACGTTTTCTATTTCTTTTATTAACTTGCTTGTTTTCTCTGTTAGGAATATTAGGTGCGATCGTTTGTCTTTAGGATTATGTCTTGTGAAAATAAAGTCTTTTTGCAATAAACGCTGGATAATTCCTGTCACAGTCGGTCGGTCTGCCACCAGTCTCTCTGCAATCAGGGCCGGTGTCGTTCCATTGGGATGAAGAGATATATCTTTTAAAACTGACCATTGCTGTGCTGTTATCTTATATATTTTTAGTTGATTTGATAATTCTGTTTTCGTCATTACGCTAACTTTATGCAATAGATATCCTAAATTGTCCATATATAACTCCTTTTAGTTAGTGTACTAATTATATGATTAGTGTAATAACTAAAATCCTGAAAGTCAAACACTCATATAGTATATTCAAAGAAATTCGATGTACCTTAAAAACATGATTTTTTAGTGTACTCTATTTCTTAACCAAATTACAAATCTAAACCGATCCCTGACCCATATATTTGGCTAGAACGTGATTTAACCTCGCGGTAAATTCTATTTAGTTCATCTGATTCTTCTATTTGTGATATGAATAATTTCCTTATTTTGTTCTTTCCTAGGCTGTACAACTACTATTAAATCCCGATAACTATACCTTTTTAAACAACTATTTACTTTTCCTATTGTTGAAGGGAATATACGGGTTAACATTTAAAAAATATCGAATTCACAGCACCAAATATCCCTTGTTTCAAAGAAAAATAGTCTAAACGTACAATTTTCTTTTTTTGTATGGAATAAATCATAAAAAATGTAGGGAAATGTCGAAAGGATTAAATTGATTTTAAAAATTGAAGGTGATACCATAAAATTAAACAACGTTTAAAATGTTGTTTAATTAATAAATTCTAGAGGGGGAGATAAGTTGAGGGAAAATGAAAACATATCAACGAAAGAAAAGATTTTAAATACAACATTGGAGTTAATTAAAGACGAAGGTTTCGAAAGTGTAACAATAAGAAAAATTGCGGCATTGTCAGATACAAATATCGCGCTTGTAAATTACCATTTTGGCTCAAAAGAAAAGTTGATTAGTGAGGCGATTAAAGTCTTATTAATTAGCTTTCAAGGTACTTTTTCTATTTTAGATGATATTAAAGTGCCAGCGAAAGAAAGATTAAAAATATTTTTATTGGATTATGTACTAGTAATTCAGCAATACCCTGAGTTAGTTAGGAAAATTATTGCAATGGGAACTACGGTATTTATATCTCAATACGAATATGGAGATTTTTTGAATAGGCTAGGTTTTAGTAAAGTGAAGAATATTTTGAGTGAAATAACAAATGAAACGGATCAGGAAATTTTAATGATGATGACAGTGCAAATATTTGGATCCATTTTTCTTCCAGCATTAATGATGCCAATTCTTGAATCAGGGGCAGATATAAGAGTACTGCCTGTAGAAAAACAGATTGATTTCCTATTTGAACGCTATTTTTATCAAAATTGAGACAGTGGGTGATAGAGATGGTTAGTTTCTTTAGAAAGCATTGGTGTGATATAGGGTTAGTTGTGGGTATAGTTGTCGCTGTTTGTTTAGTCGTGAATTTGGGAGAAATGAGTGAAATAAAAGTACTGTTAGCGTTAAGTTTTGTGGCCATTTTAGTGCATCAATTTGAAGAGTATCGTTGGCCAGGTTATTTTGCTGGTCTGTTTAATGTAGTTATATTTAAAAGTGATATACCAGATCGCTATCCATTAAATACACAGTCTGCTATGGTAATAAATATTTTGATTGCGTATGCCTTTTATTTACTTCCGGTTTTCTTTCCAAATATAATATGGCTTGGGTTGGCACCTATTTTAATGGGGTTTTTTCAATTCATATGGCATGGTATTTTTGCGAATATAAAAGCTAAAACAATATACAACCCAGGATTAGGTGCGGTTGTATTACTACATGTTCCGATTGGTTATGCATATATGAGATATGTTCTTTTACACAATCTAGCTACAAATTTGGATTGGATATTAGGGCTAATCTATTTTCTAGTAGCTACCTATTTTTTAATTATAAAAGGAAATATGTTACTGAAAAGTAAGGAGACAAATCATTACTTTTCTAAAAAGCAATTAGGTCCGTACAATGATGCATTAAAGTGATTCAGAAGGAATTTTGGATGCTGAAGAGAGTACAAGTGAATTACAAAAGGAAGATGCGTAGGCTCCTTTCTTTTTTTGAAGGAGATTTTTGTATTTTTGGGTAGCACCACATTGCCATCAACCTAAGAAAACAGGTCACCCCCAAAACAATAAATAATCTTTTTTTCACAATAAAGCCTAAAAATTTCGTTTTTGGGGTGTTATAAAACTTTAGCTTGATGGGAATGTGACGCTACCCCTTATAGGGGACAACACATTATCTTCATTTATTAAAAAATTCACATAATTTCCACAGGTGTTTTCTTTAAAAGGAAATATTTGTTATATAATAACTGTGTCAAAGCAGTTTCTAAGTAGTTTATCCTGTCATTTCTGTTAAGATGGTTTGTTTTGCCCTTGTAGTTATATTATCTCAAAGAGAACTTGTAGAAATTCCTACAAGTTCTCTTTGTTTTTCTAATAAAAACCGAAATTAAACTAATACCCATTAGTTTAATTTCAAAGTATTAAATTCAGTAGGCTTATCCGAATCCACATAAAGGTTTTTAGTTAAATTTATGACCAACCATTTATAAATGGTTGGTCATAATATTCTCAAAGCTCCATATCTTTTAATCCAGGGCTATGCTCATTTGGCATTTCAGGAAGTTCTGGTACAGGAAAACCTTGTGGTGGTTCCGTTACACTTAAAGTTCCTTTGTTTCTACTTGGTGATTCACCTTGGAATATTTCTCCCATTCTTGTTGGATCCAATCTAAAATTAAATTGAGCATTATGGAATCCCATTTCCACATATTTTCTACATTCTGGATATTTATTTATATCATAGTTAGGAACTGGAAAAAGTTTTCCCCATTCCACACCTAACGTTTCTAATGCTTTTGCGAAAGCATTTTGGTGTGCATTATCACGTACAATTAAAAATGCAAGAGTTTCACGATAAGATGTACTAACTTCGAGAAGAAAACCCGCTACATAAGCAGCAAATCCACGGAAGAACATATCTATTGTAAGAATTAGAACTTTTTCATGTTACTTCTCCCCGTTTTTTAAAGTCAACTATTGATACAAATTTGTTCTTTCTCTTTATTTTGTTTTTTATCTATTGCAAACGAATAATAAGATAATGCCAATGCTATTATAACCATCACTCCGCCAATCCAGCTTAGATTTAAAGTTGATGTGTATTTAATTACCATTCCTCCTATACCAGCTGCTATGGACATACCAATATTCATCACCGTTATATTGAAGCTCAACAAAATTTCTGAGGTCTGTGGTTTCAATGAAATCATATAAACATGCATTGCAGGTGTTGTTGTCCAAGTAGCTAACGCCCAAATTATAATGATAAGCAAAATAGCAATTGTTGAGTTTAAAAATGGCCTCATTAAAAATAAAGATATGGCATTAACGATTAAACTACAGGTAATGACTTTAACCGATCCCCAATTGTCTGCCATTACTCCACCAACTTGAGTACCTATAAAAGCAAAAATACCCAATGCAAATAATGATATACTAATCAACTCAATTGTAAAATTTGCCCCTTGACTCAAGATTGGCGAAATATATGCAAAGACCAAGGTATATCCCAATATCCAAAATACAGTTGTTAAAAGTCCTGTTATAACCTTCTTGTCTTTTATTACCAATAATTTTTTTTTCAGTGGAATTGATTTTTCTGCTTCTAATTTGGGAACTAATCTGTTTAACAAGAGCAAATTTATAAGCGTTAATCCTCCAATAATGAGATAAATATAATGCCAGTCTATATACGCAGCAGTTAGAGTCCCAATAGGTACCCCAAATGCTAGTGATATAGTAAAACCTGTAGTAACTGTGGCCATCGCTTTACCTTTTTTGTCAGGAGATGCTAGGTGAGCAGCATAGTTTGTTGCAACAACTGTGAACAATCCGCCACTCATCGCCAATATAATCCGTGATAGCATCGCCAGAATAAAGTTGGAACTTAAAAATGCAATTAGATTTCCAATGAAAAAGATGAACAAAGAAATTGAAAGAACCTTTTTTCTATCCCATTTAGCTGTTAATAACACTAAAAAGAACGCTCCTAATGCATAGAAAATGGAATATATTGAAATTAATTGTCCTGCCGCTGATATTGAAACATCTAAATCTTTAGCAATAATTTCTATAATACCAGAAACAACAAATTCTGCGGTTCCAGTTAAGAATGCCCCTAACGCTAAAAGATATATCATTAATTTATTCATAAATTCATCTCCCACTAATTTCTTTTTCTTTCCCTAGTTTAAAACACATGTTATCATGAGTAAAATTGATATTTTTAATATAGGAGATGAGTAAAAACTCATGACAATTGCGCGTTTCGAAGTTTTTTCTAAAGTTGTCGAGCTTGGCAGTTTTACGAAAGCAGCCAAAGCCCTGCACATGACACAGTCGGCTGTCAGCCATGCCATCGCTAGTCTTGAAAGTGAATGGGCAGTTAATCTTTTAATCAGAGAAAGAGGAAAAGATTTAGCTCTTACTGAAATTGGAACTATAATTTTAATTCAGGTCCGTGAAATATTAAACAGAATGGAACATATTAATCAGGAAATAGCCTTACAAGCGAATTTAGAAATAGGAACGATTCGCATTGGAAGTTTTACAAGTGCATCAGCATGTCTTTTACCGAAAATTATTTCAAAGTTTCATAGGAAATATCCCAAAATTGAATTGAAATTATTTGAAGGATCCTATGAAGAAATTATTGAATGGCTTAAAACGGGAGTAATTGATGTCGGATTTATAATTGAACATGATTTAGATTGTGAATTTGATACCGTTCCACTTATTGAAGATACAATAGCTGTAGCATTCCCGGATAACGGAAGATTCTTAGGGAAAGACTTTATTCAAATTAAGGATTTGAAAAACGAACCGTTGATTATGCCAAAAGGAATGTATCAGTTATATATAGAGGCAATTTTTAAGAAAGCGAAGGTACAGCCTAATGTACGCTTTGAAGTGCAGGATTGTAATACGATTGCAAACATGGTTAATGAAGGTCTTGGGGTTACCGTTGGTTCAGAGCTATTTCTTAAAACTCAGCCAAATATTTACACAAAAAGGTTACAATTAGCAAGTTTAAGGAAAATAGCATTAGCTTGTATGTCAAAACAGGACACACCCCCGGCAGTTCAATCCTTTTTAAAAGTAGCAACCGAGGTTTATAGTCTTTCATAATTTTGCTCTAATTTATTATTGGAGATTCAAATTACTATAAGTGTTTTAATAGGAATCCATTTTGATTGATGACTTGGTTTGATCGAAATTTACGTCTTCCTTTCAAACCAAAATAAGTCCATTTCTAAAAAAGTATTTTAAAAAGTTCTCCAATTTTATATTTTAAAAAAGACATTTAATTTCTGCTATCTTACCTAATCTTATTATAAATTCAGCCCATTTATTTCTGGTTGATCATTCTGCTTATTCCATATAATGACCCGTTTATTGAACAAGAAAAACCCTACATTTCAAGCAGGATTTTTGATCAAACTTTTTTATAAACGGTACGACTTTATTTCAAATCAACAATAAACTAGTAAATAAGATATTAATTCCATTCTTCATTTGTTTCTTCTCCTCATCTAGCTTTTATAAATAAACAATTGATCAACTGTTACACCCAGATTTTTCGCCAAACTAAAAGCAAGTTCCAATGTAGGATCATATTTATTATTTTCTATCGCATTAATCGTTTGTCTTGAAACATGACATAATTTAGCTAAATCATCTTGGGAAAACCTTTTCTCTTTACGTAAAATCCGAATTCCATTCTCCATTTAAATAAACATCACCCCTAATGTTGTCAAAAACCTTTTACATTATTAGTTTATCTACTTAAGTAATATATATCAAAAACTTTTTACATAATTCTACAAAAAAAGATGACCCTGACACTCAGGATCATCTTTTTTTGTAGAACAATTAATTCGATTTTACAATTGTTGAGGATGCTTCATCATTCCACGTTCTAGCTCCGTCTCCCATACTGTAATTCGTCAAATTATAGACGGCACCTGTGTTCGCAAGACCAATTGCACGTCCTTCTGCATTTGCATGTTCATAAATAAATGTGTGATCGCCATACGAATGCGTACGTACACTCGATACAGCATCGTTACTCCAGCCTGCGAAGTTTGTAACCACAACTGGGTTTCTACTTGCGTTTACAGTGAAGTTTGGTCCACTTGCATTAATATCATGATAGAAAGTAGAGTAAATTGCTGCTAGCGGTTTAATAGTGCTATTCTTTGGAACAGGGTGCGTTTTAATATGATTCTCGAAATCCGTTTTTGTATCAAATCCAATTGTCGTTAGTTCTCCATTAAACCCAGGTTCCACCACTTTGTAGGGTTTATCTGTCGTTTCTGCAGCTTTTGCCTCGATGTTGGATACACCAAATACCATGACACCAGCTAATAGACTCGTTGAAAGTACACCAAAGATTCGTTTCAAAATCATCCACTCCCCAATTAGTATATGTTTCGAATCCATTGTATAATTAATTTTCATATTTTTATATATTTGTAAAATTTTATCAATTTATAGTTTATATAGGAATACTCGGATGGTTCCACATATTTTATATGGCGAGGATGAAGAACTTGTAGTTGAGAGAAAAAATCCCCATGTGTATTCTGCCTTCCTCCCTTCCCCGCGGGAAAAGAATTGATACCAACCTTACTTTCATTAATTGATTTGTAAACACAACCTTTACATGTAAAATAGATTTGTATTACAAATAACCGAAAAATTGAGAATGTTTGTGCAGAACATTCCCAAAGTTTAGTTTAGAAACTTATTTGTATAAAAAATGACCGCTAAGTAATTTATACACGACTTAATGTAAAATATATAGAATATAAGGTTATTAAAGGATGATTTTGACATCGCACGTCTTACCTAGTTGCAAACAATACACTGAAAGGTCCTCATAGATTTCGCGATGTACAAAATACAATATGAAAAGTTGTATTTCGGGAGGAATACATGGAGAAAAATAAAAAATTGGTTTTCACTTACCACACATCCAGATGAACGAATTCAAAAGATTGAAATGAAGATTTGGGCACAATCGGGTGTATTCATCCTCTTGACTGCCCTTACAGATGTCATCATACGAGGTTTCTTTTTACATCGTCCGTTTATAGAATGGGCTTCAACGCTTGGTATTGTCGTCAGTTTTGCTGTATTTTATTCAACCAGATGTATGTTCGCAGGTGTGTATGAGCCAGAAGTCGACAGTAAAGAAAAAATGAACCTAAAATTGAAGGAGAAATTTCCCCTTACATTCTTTATCTGTTTTGGGGGTATTACTTCCATTACGTATCATAATCCATTACCGCAAAGTCTAATGGGATGGTTTCTTGTCATTATTAAGTTCATACTAGTTGTTTCGTTTGTGTTTGGTATCGAATATATATATAGTTGCTAGAATAAAACGTGTTTTTTTAGTTAGGGCCTTTTGCTTTTCGTAATGAGTTTTAAAACTGGTTTTTGAGCGTATTTCTTTCCGTTCCGTTAAATCGATACATAAGAAACCCCCACCTCAGGTCTATACTTAGGTGGGGGAGTATTCATCTACACTCTATATTTGAAGTTACAGCCATTATACTAATTTAATATTATATTCCTGAAGCCAACTATTAACTTGAAGTAGATAATCTATTAGACCTCGTGCATCATTACCAGAAATAACTTTGTCTTTTCCTTCTGCAATAGTACGAACTCTTTCTACATTAATTAGCGGCAAAATTGGTGATTGAGAATCATTCAACACATTGAGCATCCAATTACTAATCCCTTGTAAATAAGAAGCATCCTTTGTACTTGGATATGCACTTTTTTTGCGATAACATACATCCTCAGGAAGTATAGTTTGAAAAGCTCGACGTAAAATACCTTTTTCAATATTGTCTATACTTTTCATTTCGAATGGGACATTCCATAAGTATTCTACAAGCCGATAGTCACAAAACGGAACTCGTACTTCAAAACCATTCATCATACTTGTACGGTCTTTACGTTCTAGCATAAATGGCAAGAAACGTGTAATAAACATATAAGACATTCGACGTTGCTTCATTTGCAGATCATTTTCGCCTTCTAAAAAGGGAATCTCACTAACTGCCTCTTGGAATTTTTGTTTATGATATTTTTCAGGACTAATCTTCGCTTTAAGATCTTCTGATAAAATGTCTGTACTATACCATAAGTTAACACTCCAAGGGAACACTTCTGCATCTAAAAACTGTTCTTGATGGAACCATGGGTATCCTGAGAAAACCTCATCCGCTGATTCTCCTGAGAGCGCGACTGTTGCGTCCTTTTTCATTTCCTTAAATAACAAATAAAGAGACGTTTCTAGTTCCCCAACTCCAGGTAGATCACGTGCTCGCATTGGAGCTAATAAATGCTCTATTAACTTATCTGATCCCAACTCTATAGAGTGGTGTTTTGTTCCAACATATTCAGCCACACGTTTCACCCAAGGTTCATCGCGATCAAAACGAAGGAAATCTTGTTCAAAGTCTTTTTCATCATTCGTGAAGGTAAGAGAATATGTATGAAGACGTTTCCCTTTATTCCCAAATTCATTTCCTGCTAAACCTGTTAGACCACTTGAATCTAGCCCTCCAGAAAGCATAGATACCACTGGTTTATCAGCAATTAACTGTCGTTTAACCGTATCTTGTAAAATGGATCGGATTGTTTTGACTGTCGTATCAATATCATCTATATGTCTTTTACTTTCAAGTTTCCAATACTGTTTTGTATTCGAACCGTTGGACGTAAACGTCATATAATGACCAGCACGCACTTCATGTATGTCTTTAAAAATAGCATGACCAGGAGTACGTGTTGGCCCAAGACAAAATATTTCAGAAAGTCCTTCTTTATCTACTTCTGCTTCTACAAGTGGATGCGAAAGTAAAACTTTTAGTTCTGAACCAAAGAGAATTGCACTTCCACGTTGAGCGAAAAATAAAGGCTTCACACCCAGATGATCACGACCAAGCATCAATTTTCCAAACCTTTCATCCCAAATACCAAAAGCAAAAATTCCATTTAAGTGTTGAACACAATCTTCTTGCCATTCTAAGTAAGCGTGTAGTAATACTTCTGTATCTGACTTAGTCAGAAATTCATGACCTTTCTCCTCAAGTTCTTTACGTAATTCTTGATAGTTATAGATTTCTCCATTGAACGTAAGGCCAATCGTATCATTTCCATCTTTATACAGCATAGGTTGAAGGCCACCTTCAGGATCAATGACGATGAGACGTCGATGACCCAATGCCGCTCGTTTTGAAAACCAAAACCCCTCTGCATCAGGTCCTCGGTGAATAATAGCATCTGTCATTTTTTTTAACGTTTCTTGTTGATCTGAAAGGTCTTTAGACCAGTCTATCCATCCTGCAATTCCACACATAGTGTCTACCTTCTCTCAAATAGTATAGAAATCGACTAAAACCAAACATTGGTCGATTTCCTACAAAAAAATCCGACTAAAAAGACATTTTAGTCATGTTTATATAATAAAATGAATTGAATAAAAAATCAAATTATTCACTCGAAAAAGAATTTTCCACCTCCTTTCACCTGAATTCTAAACATTCAATTTAAAAAATTACTATTCCAAACTTTCATTTTTATCTTCAGCGTATAAAATTCTATTTCTTCATGGCATACTCTGGGTATACTTAAGTGAGTAGCATAGGAATAATATATGATATTCTATAACAAGCAAATAGGGGATTTTCTATTAGGAGCTACAAGTAGAATGATAGCGAATTTAATTAAAGACAGCTTCGCTAAATATTTCAAGGATAGGGTGTAGACAATGATAAAATTAGAAAAAGAAAATAAAAAGATAAAAATTATTCAATCAGCCACAATACTTTTCTCTACGCGTGGTGTCCGTAGCACAACGGTTGACGAAATTGCAAAGAAAGCTAAAATTGGTAAAGGTACTATTTATTATTATTATACAGATAAAACTGAAATATTGCGTGACTGCTATATGCGTTATATTCAGCTTAAACGCTCACAATTATTTAATTTATATAAAGAAGAAAAAGATGTTTTACTTCGAATACAAAGGGTCCTTCATCATATTAGTACAGAATACCATCAAGATCCTTTTGTCTCTACACTCTTTCAAGAATATAAAGAGTACCGTTCGCCTGAAATTACAGCTTGTTTTAAAGAATCTGAAGAAGAGGCAATTAAAATGATAAGTCATTTACTTGAAAAAGGTTATCAGCAAGGAGTTTTGCATAACCTACCGTTACCGCTAACAGCTTTTATGTTAGTACGAATGATTTTTGACTATGAACAGGATTATATAAAAAGTGAGAAAAGCGATAAAGAATTTTTACAATTACTAAAGCATATGCTTCTTAAAAACTAGTTTTACCAACATAAAAAAAACAACAAAATTTACTTTATATAGAAAATGTTAATTTAGCCAAGTGAACGATAACGTGTGTGATTCTAGTTTTAAAAGAGTGTTGATAATTGAATTGTGGGCAATAAGAATAGGATATGTGAACTCCCCCCTTTTAGTAGCTCTTAAGTACTTACTTGAAGCAGGACGGTTCTGGTGCAAAAAATCTATAAAACTTGGACATACTGATATTACTACTCTAGAAAAGGTGTGTGATCAGTATGAAAAAGGAAAATTTATTCAAATGGAAGCATTATCAGCCTGATTTAATTTTGTTAACGGTAAGATGGTACCTACGGTATAACCTCAGTTTTCTTGATTTGGTGGAAATGATGAAGAAACGGGGCTTATCTATTTCTCATACCACGATTATGCGTTGGGTTCATCAGTATGGTCCTGAATTGGACAAACGAATTCGTCGTCACCTCAAGCAAACCAATGACTCTTGGAGAGTTGATGAAACATATATAAAAGTTAAAGGGCAATGGATGTACCTGTACCGTGCTGTTGATTCGAAAGGAAACACAATCGATTTTTGTCTAAGCAAAACAAGAGACCAAAAGGCTGCAAAGCGCTTTTTCAAGAAAGCTTTGCGGTCTTTTCATGTTTCAAAGCCACGTGTGATAACAGTCGATAAGAATCCGGCTTATCCTATAGCAATTGAACAGTTGAAAAAGAAAAAAGCATACCTGATGGTATGCAACTTAGACAACAAAATTACTTGAATAATATAGTAGAACAAGATCATCGCTTTATAAAGAAGCGTATCCGTTCTATGCTAGGGCTCAAATCTTTTGACACAGCTACATCCATTCTTTCTGGAGTAGAAGCCATGCATATGATTAAAAAAGAACAGATTAATTTACGGAACCAGTCTATCCAAAATCAGAAAGAATTCGTCCATCAATTGTTTGGACTTGTAGCATAAAATACGATCCCGTTAGGAATATATATGCTTTATTCTCTTTTACTTTATTTTTGCACCAGAACCAAAATTATGGACGTTTATAACTTTCTACTAAAACTATAAAAAGTCAACCCCAATGGAATTGACCTTTTATAGACTGTGGCAACAGAAGTATGTCATTAAACTAGATTTTGATATTGTAGCATTTCATTTGTGAAAAGTATAACGCGATTAAACAAAAATAGATGTGTCAATCCTTAGAACATTAGCTATAACTTGTTTTTTGAATAGGTATAAATATATAAAATATCTAATGTGCCTATAGAATTTATCATACATCATTATCAATAGTTAACTCTTTTTTAATCTATTTTATTAATAATCCCGTAGAAGTAACTTGATATGTTTTTTTCTTACCCACAAATTCCTGTTTACTATTCTCAAGATTAGTAAGTGTGGCACGTGTCTTTTCCTTTTGTGCTTCTCCCTCTATATGAGTAAACTCAATATAATCCCCTACTTTGACTGAAACGGTTTGGCTTTCAGCAGCTTGTTGTCTATTTCCTACAATTTCTTTATTGTACAAAATATTGCCCGATGAGTTTTGAACTTTAATGCTTGCATACGTACTAGTAAAATAGGAATGGGGTATACCCGCTTCTAATTTAATCTGCATTTTCTCTGTTGCTTTGTTATACTCTACTTTTGCGATTTCTCGATCATTATATCCTTTTAAAGACCAGCTAAATTGATTTCCATCTAAAACTGTTGTTTCCGGCATTTTCTCTACTTTCTTCAGACCTTCTTTTGTAACTTCGTACATTGCTTTTTTTCCAAAGCTCTCTTGTTTACTATTATCGACATTTGTGAAAGTAGCTCTATGCACACCTTCTAAATGTGTTAACTCGATATAATCTCCTACTTTGACTGGTACCTTTTGTGATTCAGCATTTTGCTGTTTGTTTCCATAAATGTCTTTATTGTATACTACTTTCCCCGATGCATTTTGTACTTTAATACTCGCGTATGTTTCATTAAAATAATGATGCGGTATGCCTGCTTTTAATTCAACTTGCATTTCTTCTGTCGACTTATTGAAATTGATTTTAGCAAACTCGAAATCACTGATTCCTTTTAGCGACCATGCAAATTGATTTCCATCCAAAATTGTTCCTTCTGGCATTTTTTCTACTTTCTTCAGACCTTCTTTTGTAACTTCGTATATTGCTTTTTTTCCAAAGCTCTCTTGTTTACTATTATCGACATTTGTGAGAGTAGCTCTATGCACACCTTCTAGATGTGTTAACTCAATATAATCTCCTACTTTGACTGAAACTTTTTGCGATTCAGCATTTTGTTGTTTGTTTCCATAAATGTCTTTATTGTATACTACTTTCCCTGATGCATTTTGTACTTTAATACTCGCATATGTTTCATTAAAATAATGATGTGGTATGCCTGCTTTTAATTCAACTTGCATTTCTTCTGTCGACTTATTGAAATTGATTTTAGCAAACTCGAAATCACTAATTCCTTTTAGCGACCATGCAAACTGCTTTCCTTCTAAAATATTAGAAGAGTTCGGTATATCTGAGCTAAAACCTAAGTTATCTAATATAGATTTTAGATCAGGTAAGACACCTATTCTATCATTCGACGGATCTTGGGATTTTGTTCCTGTATTTGGATTACTTAAGATATTTCTTAATTCGGCTGGTGTATAAGAAGAACCTCGATGTTCTTTAGCAATACCTTGAATCGAAGTTGCTGCCCCAGTAATAATTGGTGAAGCACTTGATGTTCCACTAAATGTTGATGTATATAAATTTGTAGTATTTTGACTTGGATTTGCTGATGTTGTATCAACATTTTCTCCCCATCCATATACATCTAATCGACTTCCATAATTTGAAAACCATAAACGTTTATGTGGAACAGTTGATGATCCCGCCCCAACCATAATAGCACCTGAATCCTTAAAGTCTGGACTATTTCGATTTAAGATCTTTTTTCCATTACGATCTTTAAAATTATCTAAGTCGTTTGAACCATTTGCCCCAGCTTCTATAATAATAATCCCTTTATCTGTACCAACACGAATCGCATCAAAAATATCTGGATGTACTTCTACAGGTAAATATTTATCCCCATACCCATCATACGAAGCTTGTGCCTCTAATAAAAGAATATCCCCTGCTTGTAAATTATGTACAGCACTTAAAATAGCATCCGCTGTATTATAAATTCCATTATCCCTAATTTGGGATATTACTTTTACATTTGCTTTTGGTGCAATTCCAATATTTCCAATTTGATTATCTTCGGATGAAACAATTCCTAATACAGAAGTACCATGAGCTCTATGTTGGCTTATATTTTGTCCAGACATAAGCTTTATATTTTTATTGACTAAATCCTCATGGTTCAATAACCATCCATATTCCATATCCACAAAAGTTGTGCCCTTCCCGTCACCACCTCGTATGATTAAGTTAGGTTTTTTAGGAATGGGATTCACCTATAAACCCAAGAGTATCCAGCTTTATGAGATACTTATATTTGTAGATAGAGTGTTGCCGATCACCACCTTGAATCCTTGTATTCGATTGAAAGATTGGTACCTCTGTCTAATAAGTAGTTTACGAATGAGTTGGATGTTGATGACCATTGGTCATTCTTCGTATCTCTTACGAGGTAGTAGCGCTTATTAGTTCAGGGGAGGATAACACTATCTAAAAATCATCAAAATAGGGGTGTATACTATGTTCTACTTAGGTATTGATATTGCCAAACACAAGCACTATGCTTCCATCATTGATTCCACTGGGAAACCTATTACCAAGCCATTTCCTTTCCACAATCATAAAGAAGGTGGACAAGCTTTATTAACTTGGCTTTACCAATACATTAGTTCTCCGACAGAACTGTCAATCGGGATGGAGGCCACCGGTCACTATTGGATAGCTGTCTATTCTTTTCTACTAGATCATGGTTTTTCTGTGATTGTACTGAACCCACTCCAAACCAATGCATGGCGAAAGGGGACAGAAATTAGAAAGAGAAAAACAGATGCCATTGACGCCACTATGATTGCCGATGTCATACGATTTGGCCGCTTCCTTGAAACTCCACTCGTAGACGAGAAAATGTTCGCTTTAAAACAACTAAGCCGGTTTCGTAATTCTCTTGTACGTAATATAAGTGATTTAAAACGCAAGGCGCTTGTCGTGTTAGATCAAACCTTTCCAGAATATCAAAGTATTTTCTCTAATGTCTTTGGCAAAACGTCTTCACAGCTCCTAATTGAATATACATCTCCTAGCGATTATGAAAGACTGTCTATTGATGATTTGACACTAATAATTGAGCAAGCAAGTCGTTGCCGACTTGGAAAAAAAACAGCTAATCAACTGATGGAATTAGCCTCAAACTCATTTGGTGTCACCTTTTGTAAAGATGCTTTCTCATTCCAATTAAAAATGTTGATGGAGCAAATCCGCTTTATTGAAACTCAGTTGAGAGAATGTGAGAATCAAATGTCTCAACTATTAAGTGACTTAGATACACCAATCACTACTATTCCGGGTATTGGTCCTATATTAGGTGCCACCATATTAAGCGAGATTGGGGATATAGACCGCTTTGACAAGCCTTCTAAACTTGTGGCTTACGCCGGTATTGATGCCACTATTTCTCAATCAGGTCAATACGAATCAACTGGTATGTCTATGTCCAAACGTGGCTCCTCCCATCTACGTAGAGCATTATTTCAAGCGGCTATTACTGCTTATAAACATGATCCTGTATTAAAAGCTTTTTATGAAAAGAAACGAAATCAAGGAAAACACTATTATGTTTGTATAGGAGCTGTAGCTAGGAAGTTGTGTTATATTGTCTATGCCATTCTAAAGAGTAATAAACCCTATAAAATTCCTCCATTCCCATGCCAGAGATAACTTTTTTATTTTTTGAGACTTCTCAAGGTTTATTTAAGTTACCCTTTTTTAGGGTAAACACTCTTCATTTATATTGTATTTCACGCTTGACATTTCATAGTTGGTCTTTCAATGATTATGTGATTACTTCTGATATTGCTCTTTGCAATTTTGAACAAAATAGGTAACTTCTTTTTCAAGTTCTGAAAGTTTATCAATTGTAAATTTAATCTCTTTTTTCACCTTACCTTTTTCATAATATGCAAGAGTATCCCTTCTTTGCGATAATCCCCAATCATGAGGGTTACTTGTACTTGGAATATCGTCACGATTTTCATCTAAACCTTTTACTTCAATCTTTTCTTTTTCAGCTATTTTTTTTACAAGGAAGATCCAATCTTCACTATGCCTCATGTTAGACGTTAGCATAACAAAACCTGTGCCATCCTCACTCATGAACTTCTTCATTTCTAACGGACTAAGTTCCATTACTTCCCCTTTTCCCGAACTAAAGACAAATGTTGAACCAATACCAATTGCAATTAACAGTCCAACAACAGCGGAAATGATCCACCCTTTACGACTCATACATGTTCCTCCCTATGTCATATTTTTATAAGCGATTTTGAAGTGTGATGAGACACGTTTAAACTTCAACATCTGTCTTTATTTTATAACATTTAAAGGAAAGTGGGATAGAAAATGGAAATATCATTTATGGCTGGAATGACGAACCCTGTATTGGTATGCGTATAGAAACTAACCCCGACCTAGCTTCTATATGCCCAATACCGCACTACGTATTTTGGCATGAACGTAGAACCTTATGTATCTACTGTTTGTATGGTTTATCGCTTCTTTAGAATGTCAAAATGGGATATTCCTCACGATCACTAGCGCAAACAGATTTTTGATACAATGCATTTCCAATGGTCACAGATATGAGTTTTACGTACGCACTCTTCTAACGATAATCGTATACCTAACCCCTCTAGTGACCGTTTCAAGGGAGGCACGCATATATATTGAAAGCCGTATATCATCCTTCTACATCATTACTGAAAGGAAGATATACGCAATATATATCTAAATTGTCAAAGAGCAAATTACTTTGTGCTATGTTCTCAGCACACTTCAAAATCGCTTTTTTTATTTACACTTTTGTTTTACGGCTACTAATTCCGCTTGTTTATGTTTCCTTTTTGCGATCAAGTTTTGATGTTCGTCTCTGACAGAACGCACTTGATAATAAATTTGAGCTACATTTTCAATGCTTCCTGTGTTATTTTCAATTGCGATGGTGCCTTTCAGTTCGTATGTTTTTCCATCAAAAGTTTTGACACTATGAGCTTGTGATGCGGCAATATCATAGAATGTGAGCCTTTGTTCTTTTCTCATATGAACGCCTCCTATTTTTGATAAAGAAGGGAGAAAAGCGCTTCTCCCTTGTATAGTTTTCTAGCCATCTAGATAGGATGAAATAGTGAACGAGTGCTTCATATCATGCTAGGATTGTTGTGTTGTACGAAGTGATAATGCGTTGTGCTGCCTCTTTTCCGTATATGTGCTGTAATGCGGATTGAGATTCAACTACGATTGAATGATGAATGTGGTATGTTGCGCTTTCTTGTAAAAACTGCTCCATATGAGGGATCGGGTACAAATCATATTGATGAAATACCAGGTTAATCGGTCTTATATTCTTGCATTCTGTTAGATACTGAAGAAAATTGGATAATGCTTCTCCTCTCTCTTGATACGTACTTGTTTCCGTTTCTATACTGATATACACAACTGATTTTTTCTTTACATCCATTTCAAGCGTTTCATAACCAGACAGTAAATTATGTTTGAGTATGTGATACCCTTGCTCTTGTTTCTCTTTGTATGTGTCTTCAAAAAAGATACCTTTCGGATCAAAAATGAAAATAAAATCATCATTTGTTTCTTTTACACCTTCTATGACCGATTTATAAGCCCCAAATCGAGCTTTTATCACACCTGCAACCTTTTCCCTTTCATTCATCTCTTTCAACGCTCTAATCACCTTTGTATACTTCTTAGCTACGCCTAACATGTATTGCACTCCTTCCTATTTCATTTTCCTCTTCTGACTACTACTGAAACCAAAAATACTCTTTTTGTTCCTCTTGCTTTTCACGTTGATGTTTTTCAAGAATGTATAGCAAAGTAATAGTTATCGCATCCCTTGTTTCTTTTGAATAAAGACCTAGCTCATGGAAGATATGATAAGCTGGATGCTCATTCTCGAGCGAATTTACTACCTCTACCAAGTTAGCTTCACTCTCATACATTTTTTCCGTGAACTCAATAACTTTTTTCACATCTAGGTAATATAGGTTTTTATGCCGTTGATTCAGATACAAAATACTTCCTGCCAATAATTTTGTAGCGGATTCTATCCAATAATCATGTTGCTTTAATGGTTTCATTACAGTTTGAGCGATTGAAATTGCTTGCATCAATTCTTCAGGTAACCAAGCACTCTTGCGCCGCATAACGCCTTCCCCAGGTTTCCCTAAATTTTTCATTTTACCGACGTAGATTTCTGACATTTTATTTCATCTCCCTCTCGGTTTCTTATATCTTGCTCCCTATCCAAAAAACAACTGTCCAAATGGGAATTACGAGTATACATGCATTACGAAATCCAATAGCAAAACCAAGCGGATTTTCATCTATTTCACTAAAACGAGCTTGGTATTTTGTCATATACTCTTAGTCCTTTCATGATTGAGTTTTCTTGCGATTTCTCACTGCAAATACAGCTCCAATTAAGCCAAGTACGACACATGCAAGACCGATCCATTTTATGTATGGATTTTCGGCTTTACCTCCTGTTGTCGGAAGATACGTTTCAATTTTCTTTGGTGTTTGTTCTAGTTGTGGTTTCATAACAATCTGTTGTGGTTTCTCTAGTTGTGGAATGACAGGTTTTTCGGTTACTTTTGGTTGTTCCGGTACCTGTGGTTGTGGCGCTTCTGGTTGATCTGGTTTTTGTGGTATTTCTGGTTTTTGTGGTTGTTCTGGTTGTGGTGTCTCTGGTGTAGGTGGTGTCGGTTTCTTCTGATCCTTCACCGTGTGCTTAATAATTTGACCATCCTCTTTAATTTCAAAAGGGAATACTTCTTCATTCAGTAAATATCCGTCTGGTGCGAATGTTTCTTTATATGTGTACTTTCCATATGGAAGTTTGAATTTTGCAATGCCGTTTTCATCCGTTTTTCCTTTTGCAACTTCTTTTCCTTGTTCATTAAAGATAGTAAATTCAGCGTTAGGAAGTTTATTGTTGCCATCCGCAATATCTACCTTACTAATCTCCAACTCTCCTGTTATTTTCTTGTTTTTCGCTGTTAGCATGACTGTCTTTCCTTGTTCCGAGATACTAAAAGGAATAGGTTCTTTGTTTAACACATAGCCGATTGGTGCTTGCTTCTCAACAAATGAATATGCTCCAAATGGTAAGTCTTTCACTTCAATCAAACCGTTTTTATCACTTTTGTGTTCACTAATTTTCTTTCCTTTACTATCTTGAAGAACAAACACCGCACCCTCTAATTTTCCACCTGGATTCTCTCCATCTACTTTTAGAAGTTGCACGTTTCCTTTTACTTCTTTATTTTCGACTGTGAAAGGTAAAGTTTTTCCTTGTTCTTTAATTTCGAATGGATATTTTGTTTGATTAAGAAGGTATCCTTCTACCCCTTTTGTTTCAACAAAATAATACTTTCCAAATGGAAGATCCTTCATTTGTGCGATTCCTTGTTCATTTGTAGTTGTTTTTGTAATTTCTTTTCCCTCAGCTGTATACACTGTAAACTCTACTTTTGGAAGAGTTTTTCCGCTGTCACTTAATTTCTTAATTTCGATATTTCCTTTTACCTTCGTGTTTTGTACTGTAATTGTAGCAACCTCACCTGTTTTAACTTCAATTTGTTGTGGTTGCCCATTTAGTACATATCCAGTAGGTGATTTTACCTCTTTAAGAGTATAAGTTCCGATTTCCAAACCGGAAAGGCTTGCTGAACCTTGCTCATTTGTAGTCATTGTGCCTACTTTTTCATTTGCACTGTTCATGACTTCAAATACGGCACCTTGTAGCAATTCTTTTTGTTCTCCCACTTTTACAACTTTCAATCCACCAAGAGATTTCCAGTTTACTTGTAGATCGGCACTTACTTTTTCCTCATTTTTTTCTAAAAGGACTGTTGCATCTTGGACTTTATCTGTTCCTTGATAAGCGACTGCCTGCAAATTAGAAAGATTAGATGTTACTTTTAAGGAAAAGTTACCTGTTTGAGAGGATTTCGGTATTAGAATACGGAATTGTTCTCCTAAATTGAATTGTTGTTTTGCTTCACCTTTTGTTGAAACAACTTTCGTTCCATTCGGTGCATTAGCTAGTTGAACTGTAAATACACCGTTCTTAGCGTTACTTTCAATTTGATACACTGTCGTTTCAAAGTACTCACCGTTTAACTTTGCTTCTTGATTGTCTGTTGGTGTTACATTCATGTACACGTCTTGTGTTTCCTGGCTTGCATTTGCCCCATCAATAATGGTTTTTACGGCTTTTGCAACATTCCCATTGCGATGCTGAACTTCGTTAATGTCAATTTGACCTAACGCTGCCCAAACACTAAGCTGTGTCGCATAATGCGCCTCTTTCCAGTCAGAAACTCCTAATTCTTCTGGACTCTTTTGCGGATATCCATTTAGAAGAACTCGGTACACAACATCATCTGTGCGCCCCATCTCTGGAAGATCATTACCGTTGGGACTTAATTTTCCATAAGTTAAACAATACGCAATTTGCCCATTCGCATTCTTCAGTAGTTCTGTCCGTAACTCTTTCCCATACATGGGACTAAAACTCCAATTCATTTCGTATTTCTCACGATTAATGACTTCAGCACTCGCTTTCGTAAGTGGAAATACAAAATTTAAGACAATTAGAAGCATACTCATGATAATGAGTAACGTTTGATACGATCGTTTCAACATACTAACAGCTCCCTCAAATGATATGCAGTTTTCAAAGATCTTTTTAAATCAGAATTTTCTGATTTAAAAACTTAAAAAATAACAATAAAATTATAGCTTTTCCTCATTGTTCATTTACAATATAAGAGTATAATTGTGTATTGCAAAAAATATTTCATTCTAATTTTGCTCGATAATACGTAGATAAAAAGATCTTTTCTATCGGTTCATTAAATAAATCAGCAAGAATCCTGGCTCGTTTCTCAATTATTCCTTTCTTTCCAGTTTCAATGTTATATAGCGTTTTAACTGGAATTTTAGAAGCCTGCGAAACTTCTTGAATTGTGAGTCCTCTTGCTTCTCTAACATTACGTAATGCTGACAATTTCTCCCCCCCTTAGATACATTCTATTCTCCTTGAAGTAGAATATCAACACTAAAGTGGTATTTATTACACTGAAGTGATAAAATTTTCACCAAAACGCTACTGAAGTGATAAAAATTATACAGATAGATGAAGGAGGCTAATACAAGTGGAGAATAATATATTTGGAAAAAACATAAAAAAACTAAGAGCAATAAAGGGTCTCAGTCGAAAAGAATTTGCTGATGCAATCAACACCCCATACAGTACAGTCTCTAGTTGGGAAAGTGGAGAAAAAACTCCTAAAATCGAGCGTATTCCGGCAATTGCTAAATTTTTCAATGTGAGTGAGTCACAACTATTGCACCATCCAATGAGCGATACTGAGATTTTTGAGAAAAGTGATTTTGGTACTGATCCTATAGAACGTATGGCTAAAATACTAATTGAAAAATATAGAAATATTCCAGAAGAACATAAGCCACGAATAGAAAAAGAAATCTTAAGAATTGCACACCTTTTACAAATAGAAATTGAGATGGAATCACAAAATAAAAAATAAAAACTTTTTATAACACTCCATCTTCATATATATCAATTAAATCACTAAAAACATCTAGATCTCCATCTACAGTTAAGAGGATTTCTATAATTAAATTTTCCCATTTATCCATTAAATCATCACCTTTATATTTTTTCTTTGTTCGTTAAAATCCGGCTCAACCTTTTAAAAAACTCTTTATAAAGTAACAAAAGACATCGTTATACGATGTCTTTTGTTACTTTTATATTTTTAAGATTCAACCCATGCCACCAGGATCAGATACAAGATACTGAATTTTATTAGACAATGACATATCCTTCTCTTCATTGTCTAATAAACTAATTCCAGCAAACAATATAAATGTTGTTATACATAATATGGCTATTTTTTTCATTTCACGCCTCCATATTCTAACATTTCTTTATATTCACAATATACTCGTGCTGCATATTGAGCAAAGAAGTAATCGCCATTTTCAATAAACATTTGTTTGGAATCAGCAATCATTTTTAAATCCATCTTTGCTTGTCCTAAGTAACAATATTGAATAGGACTAAGCTTTTTATTTTCATCTAAAATTTCTAATAAGATATCAATTGCTCTCTTTTTCTCGTTATTTATTATAAAATATAGTGCTAACTCTGCTGGATGGAGTGTATCTAAGTCAATGGTTTCAACTGCTTCTTTATTTACAAGTTTTAAAAAATTAATATTGTTTAATGCTATTTTATATTTTATAACACTCTGGTTCTTAAATATATTCATTGCTCTTAAAGAATGTTTATATGATTGCTTATAATCTGTAAATATTAAACTTTCTCCTTTACGTAAATCGATTGTAGCCTCCATAACAGGAAAATATTTCAAATAACCATATGACCTTAGCTGGCTATTATACTCATTAAATTCATCAATTCTTAACCTTCTTAACAAGGAATAACTCCATATGTCATCTATCCAATATTTATATAGCCATTTTAAATCTTGGTTTTTATGTACAGAAATGTTCTGATAAATACGGTTTCTATAAGTATCAAACATTCCAAAGTCTCCAATATCCCCAACAGACAACAAATAGAGAATATCAGAAATGATCTCCATATCTAAAGTTTCTTTTTCTGGAATGCTCTTCCGAATTTCTTCTACCATTAGGATATGTTTTTTAGGGTTTCCTCCCTTTGATCTCTCATAAAACAAACTTATCAATGGTGAATATTTTTTAACATAACTATCCTTATGCTTACTCGTCATGTTGATTAAATATTCTAGAATTGAATTATATCCATTTAAATACGATAAAACAAACAGTCTCTTCATGTTAATTTTTATATTTCTTTCATATTTCGAAAAAACTTCTATACAACATTTCTCATTTATTACTCTATCCTCATTAAAGAGCGTATTAGCCATTTTATATACACTAAGCATTGAAATTTCTTTATGATAGCGAAAAAAATCTGTTAATGTTGATTTAGGCATGTCAAGTTCTCTTGCAAAACTATCATATGATCTATTTGTCTTATTCATTTGATCTTGCATCTTTTCAACCCACTCACTCATATATCCACACCTCTTTACACATCTTGTTAGAAAATTCAGATACATATATATAGATTATAACAAACAAGTGGTAATAAATTATCTATTACTACAAAAACCTAAGCAATTACGCATATTTCTCAACAATTGTTTTACAATTATACCTTTCTGAAAATGATGCGTACATAATTGTTTTGAGATTGCCACCTGATATCGATCGCTACACAAGATGGGGTTTTGAAGATCGTGTACAATGGTTCCAGTTTAATAAATTTTAAGTGCATTCCCTTATTTATATAATTCAATTTGGAATGATTCTGGTGTAAAAATTTTAGTTAAAACATGGAATAGCAATTTTCTGTACATTTCTATCTAAGATTAGTTTCGGCTGATAATGCTTCCATTTGAACAAATTTTCCTTTTCATACTGATCACACACCTTTTCTAGAGTAATACTATCAGTATGTCCAAGTTTAAGGTTTTCTTTTGTGATGTTAAACTAAAATTTATTTCTTACCTATTGTTAGATTATTAATTTTTACAGGCTTAAATAAGGAGAAGTCTTTCGGATAGTACTTTAAAACCTAATATAATATATATCTTTTATATAAAAAGAATATAAAGATAAAACTATTATACTTATGAAAAATGGCCTACAAACTCAGTAATAACAGTGTCTGCAAAGTTATAGAACCATAAAAAATCGAAAAAAACACTTATTGGAAATGTATTTATTGCGTTTTACGTCGCTCTAAATATACAAAATATCATAAAGTTGAATTGCTTAACCTACATATAATCAGCATCATTTTGATGCGTAAAAGTGTATATAAGATTAATGGTAGTCTAGCTTAAATTAATAACATGATTTCCACATAAGCTATAAAATAACCCACATTTTATTAACATTTAGAAGTAAGTTATAGACATAATTCAGTAAATCAACATTATTAACAAAAAACATTCTGATTTTAAGTAGATTTATATATAAAATGTTTATAAATAAAGCTTTGAGCTATTTTATTGTACACATTTGGACAAAATTATTAAGATATCCACTGAATTAATATATATATTTACGATTTTTAGTAGATTAAATGCCAGTAAGAGAACGAATGTTCAGAAAAAAGTAAAGTAAAATTGTGAATTACTGATTATATTTTAGGAATTTTGTATAGAAGTGTATAAAAAAAGAGAGGTATTCTAACTCAAATTTAAGAATCTCTCTCTTTTATGTTTGGATAGTACGAATATAATTTCTAATTTCAGCACGAATAGCCCTCCTTCTTTGATTTTTCAAAAAAGGAGAGCATGTAATTTTACATTGCAGGAAGCAGCTGATCTACCGTGCATGGTGTTTCACTATTTTTACGGTAATAAGCTTCTAAGGAATGAAGAAAATCGATTAAATTAAAGTCTTTAGGAACTTCAATTACGCGGATTTTTTCCTTAGGCAATCTATCTATTTTTTCAATGAACAGTTCGCGAATATCACTTGGAATATGATGTTCTTTATGGCCATGAGATTTTAATAATTCACGAATTTTAATTTCTAATGCAATATATGCGTTAACATTTACTCCTTGCTCAAAAGCATACTTCCTAAATAGTGTTTCTTCTTGATACTGCATATAATTACGATGGTATGCTTCTTCAGTCACAGGAACCGCATATGTAACATGAAGAAGGTCATGCGCTTTACAGAATAACTTCTTAATATTTTGTAATGAATATATAGCGAAGTGAGTACCAAATTTAAATACCGCATCTTCTTGTTTCTCTCTCGGCACATTATGTGTAATCAGAGAATAAATACCTGTTTTAGCAGCCGTATCTAATACGCGATATTGAGAAGACTGCTTTAATAATTTGCTTAGTGTATAAACAAGATTTTTAGGGAAACCCTCTTGTCTATCAATCATTTCACGTAATCCACGAATCACTTGACGGATTTGACGATGACAGGAATGTTTTAAGACATTTACAAATTGGTTTATATCTTTTGTAAATTCTGCAATATTCATTTCAACTAATGATTCTTCAATGAACTTAGCTTTACGTTTATATGTAAGTCTTGGTGTAAATGGATCGCGATACTCTTCCCCTATTTCCTTATCACACAGGAAATCAGGGTGTACAGATAAATGCAGTGTTGTATACTGCTTTTTATTCTTTTTCCCTTTTTCTAATTTGCAAATTTTAAACAAAGAAGATCCAGTAGCAGTTGATTTAGTTGTTAATTCAGCCATTACAGAGCGTATCTGATGTGGGTATTTCTTATGTAAGAAGCGATACATACCGCCAAAATGAGTCTGTTGTCCTTGTTCATCAAATTTGTATAGTGAACGTTTTAAAGTAGTTTCTCGTTTTTGCTGCATTGCGATATCAATAAATAGCTTTTTAGCAGCAATGGATAAATCGAAGAACTCTTTTGTAAATACAATTGGGCTGATAAACGTGTAAGGATTCGCTTTATTTGTTTCCTTGTTCATAAAATCAGTTAATGTAATTTTATATTTACCACTGTATTCATTCTCAATTTCAATGATGTTGTGTAAGCTAAGCTTTTTCAACGCAACATAGAATTGCGAATGATGAATATGTGCAAATACTTCTTTATAGTTTTTGTAGTCCTCCCAAAGCATGTGAATGGAAACATGAGAAAGTTCACCATAGGTATTACATTTTTTATGTAGAAATAGAAATACTTCTAGATCTGCATTAGTAATACCATATAGCTTATGCTTTCTACCATTTGCTTTAGTGAAGAGATTTTTCATTTGAAGTGAAAAAGATGGTTTGGCTTTTTCAACAAACCCTTCTTCATCTGCAATTCGTTCCTCGTAAGACATTGAATTTACGATATCTTCTAGATATGTATCTTTAAAGCTATAGTATTTGCCTTCTAAAGCTTCCACTAATTTTTGCCATGCTTTAATTGTTACTAATACTGGAGTTGTTGTTTCACCATTTAAACTACGTTTGTTCTTTATAACGAAAGGTTTAGCCATCTTTTTCACCTCCTCTTATTATGAGTTTCAGTTTTTACCTAAATAGGATATAAAAATTCAATTTTGATTATATCAAATCGAATCTTGGTGAAATGTGTCTCTTTAAGAGGAAAATCAAAAATGTGAAACGCAGCCTCAGCCTTAGAGGCACAAGGGATTCAACGTTTCACAAAAAAAATCTTTTGGCCACCATAAAGCTATAAGGTATTTTGAATATGAAACGTATCTGAAATGAATGAAACAGCACATAAACCTTGATATGATAGGTTTTTTAGTACTTTTGTCTAAAAGTTGTTGCCATCATATAGCTATAACGTTTCATGTTTTGAAATGACTAAATAATGTGTAGAATTCATTCATAAATGTTGTCGTATAGCGTTTTCATGTTAATTTACGTCAAGGGACTATTGCCATCATATAGCTATATACGTTTCATGTTTTTTTTAGATTGTTGCCATCATAAAGCTATGCCGTTTCATGTTTGAAATCAATATTTCATTGCGCTTGAAATGTACCTAAACCCTTGTTACATATGGATTCATAGGTTTTTTTTAAAAAAAGTTGTTGCCATCATATAGCTATAGCATTTCATTAGGATTTTTTAGTTTTTTTAAAGGATGGCTGTATATCAATGTTTATCACTAATTTAAATAAAAAAAATTTTTTTTATTTGAAAAGATTTTAGTGCGTTTATGTTTCATATTTAAAGAGTTGTTGCCACCATATAGCTATAACGTTTCATGTTTTCAATAGTAACTGCCACAATGTAGCTATGATGTTTCATAAAAGTAGAGGTATTTGTATTGAAGTATGAAATAACGTTAATTCGTGTTAAATGAAACCCAACAATTCATCAGTATTTTTTGTTCAGAATAAACTTGCCACCATAAAGCTAAAACGTTTCAAGTTCTAAGTAGTAATTGCCACAATGTAGCTATGGTGTTTCATAAAAGTAGAGGTATTTGTATTGAAGTATGAAATAACGTTAATTCTTGTTAATTGAAACCCAATAATTTATCGGTATTTTTTGTTCAGAATAAACTTGCCATCATAAAGCTAAAGCATTTTAAGTTTTCAATAGTACTTGCCACAATGTAGCTAAGGGGTTTCATAAAAGAGAGGCATTCGTGCTGATATATGGAATAACGTTAATTCTTGTTAAATGAAATCCAAAAATTCATTGGTATTTCTTGTTCAGGATATACTTGCCATCATAAAGCTAAAGCGTTTCAAGTTTTCAATAGTAACTGCCACAATGCAGCTATAATGTTTCATAAAAGTAGAGGTATCTGTGTCGAAGTATGAAATAACGTTAATGCTTGTGAAGTGGAAATCAACAGTTTATCGGTATTTTTTGTTTCGAATAAACTTGCCACTATAAAGCTAAAACGTTTCAAGTTCTAAGGAGTACTTGCCACAATGTAGCTATGACGTTTCATAAAAGTAAGGGTATTTGTATCATTGTATAGAATGATACAAATAATTTTTTAGATGAAACCAGCAAATCATCGATGTTTCTTGGTAAGAAAGTAATTGTTATCATAACGCTATAATGTTTTATTTCATTTGTAAGAAAAGGGACAATTACGTTTCACTTTAAAAGTATGATTTACACTATTTAATACCGAATGGGTTTCCCGCATGGAGATTGTAGTGTAAAGTAGTAATTTTACAAATAAGTACAGTCTTATATAATACAAGTACAAGAATGTTTACTTGATAGGACAAATACTGTTCGATAAATCATTTCTCGATATAGATTATTCTGATAACGTTTCAACTTATATGCTATGTTGCCACCATATAGCTATAACGTCTCAAGTTCTATAATTTATAATTCTAATTGGTGGGAACTTAGTAAGGAGGTTTTTGAATATGGAGAAAGTATTAGTGTTGTTTAGCGATGCCCTTTTACTTGCTGCACCAATGTATGAAAAGAACACGCAGCTATGGGAAAAGTGGAATAGATATTATGAGGAAGTACAGGGAAATCATGACAAAGTAGTAACTTCAGCTAATATATCCCCTTCATTTTCAGCTCTTGTCTCTTGGTTAGGCCAGAAACAAGAACAAGGGATTTCATTATTGCATATATACGCAAATCTAGATAAATATAAAATTGAGATTCGAAATGTACTCGATAAAATAATAGAGCAAGAATTTGGAGGTACGTCTGAAGAAGTTGAAACGTCTATAATATCTAATACAACCGATGAAAAGTTAAAAGAGCATTCAATTGATCTACAAGAGGATTACTATCCTGTAAGTAATGATGCGGTATATTATCAACTACGAGATGGTATAGCCAAGAATCACTTTGAAGAAGATGAAGTAGGAGCAGTATCTGTTTTACCATTAGAAACTAAAAATACAAGCGGAGTTGCTCAGCTATCATCACACAAGGATGAAGATTTAAGGCTAGTAAACACCAATGAAGCAGAAAGATGGTCAATACTAGTCGATGGTGTTATTAGTAACATGGATGATCTTACCGCAGACTGTTTAGATACAATTACAATACAGTGGTTGAATCAAGCGAAATCTCCAGATGATTTTATTGATTTCAGCTATGAAAATGTACTAGATATGTGTAATATTCCAAAAGCATCAGCAAATGGTATAGAGTATTATCGTGCAGAAGATAAAATTAAAATTGCACAACGTATAGCTGCTTTGGCGAGTATCTTTATTTATTTAAATGACGATAATGAAGTCGTGGTTTTAAATGATCGTGCAGAAACTGGTGAGCAATTTGAAATGAAACGTGAAATAATTAAAAGACTTTTCGTTTTAGATTCTGTAGTTCTTTGGAGAGATAAAAATACCAATGATTACGTAGGTATTGAATCTTGTAGAATAAAGCCAGGTAGCTTTTTGTCGATGTATTTATACGGATCTAGTAGCACAACAGCGTTATTATCTAAAAAAGCATTGGAGTATAATAGTTATCGACACAAATTCCACAAGCGACTAATTCGCTATTTATCTTGGCAATGGAGAATTCGACAACAGTACAGTAATTTAAAAAGACCATATTCAATTGATGGAGAAAAAGGACTATTGTCTGTTATGGGGATTAATATAGCTAAGGGACGCCCCCACCGTATTCGTGAGCAATTAGAAAATGTATTAATAGATTTAGAAAAAGAAAAAGTTATTTCACATTGGGAGTACGCTGAGGAAATTGATGAATCAAGAATTGGAGAACGGAACTGGTTTAAGAATTATTACTCAAAATTAGGAATCATCATTTTACCACCAAAAGAGTTAATGGATAATATCGGGAGTTTGGCAAAGAAAAAGGTAATTGATACTCCGGATAAGCAAGAAAATAATGTGGTTATAAATACGATAGCTCATAGTACAGTAAGTACTGAGGAGCTAATTAGAGAGAAAATTATGCACCAACATATGCATCAAAATAGAACAATGCGCGAAATAGCAGATGAGTTAGGCTTATCCCCTGCTACACTATCGAGATTCTATAATAAGAAAATGAAACGGATTTCAAACAGTGTTAATGATAAGTTAACAAAATGGTATGAAAGACAAATGATAATCGAGTCTATGTAAGCAAAAAAGAGGAAACCACTTTGAAAATGGTTTCCTCTTTTTTAACGAATCTTATTGACGGAAAATTCAAACACGTTATATAATTTTTGGTATTACCAATATCTTCAAAATGTATTACCAAAAAATAAAGGGGACGATGGCTTGAAAGAAAAGGAACGCTCCTCAGATAAAATTGAGAATGAATTAATTAGATCCATATTGGCTGGTGTTTATTCTGTAGGAAGTACTTTACCGCCGGAAAGAGAACTTGCGAAAGAATTTGGTGTTGGTCGCCCAACTATTCGGGAGGCGCTTCAACGTTTAGAAAGGAGTGGATGGATAACAGGAAGAAAAGGAATGCCAGCGATTATTAATGATTATTGGAGCAATGGGAATCTAACGACACTTATTAATATTGTTGAGAATCATCATACCATTACAGATGTATTTATTATGTATTTATTAGAATTTAGAAGTTCGTTGACTCCGACTTATATTCGTGATGCTGTTACGTTTAATCAACCTAAAGTGGTTGCTCTCCTTGCTAATCTTGACCAACTTGAAGATAGTGCAGAAAGCTATGCAGCATTTGATTGGTATTTGCAAAAAAGGTGTGCTGGGCTTGCTGCCAATCCGATCTTTCTACTCATTTTAAATAGCTTCGATTCCATTTATGTAGATATGGCGAAAAGATATTTTTCTGTAAAAGATCATCGTGGGTTGTCCTTCAACTATTATCACGACTTATTAAAAGCTGCATTAAAGGGAGATGCAATTGAAGCGGAAAGATTGTGTAAGACAACATTGGAGAAAAGCTTGGCTCTCTGGAAAGATAGAAAAAAATAAAGAAAGCTGGAGGCGTGATAAATGAAACTAAAATATTTTAAAGAATATTTTTCCTATCCTGATATTTTGATCATGAGCTGTCTTTTCTTCGCTAGTTTTGGATTTATGATTTTACATTTAACCTCTATCGGAATTTGGGGTGCTTTTATTTTGGGAATGATTATGTATTCCTTAGCTGAGTACGCTACTCACAGGTTTATTTTTCATCTAAAGCCACCAAAGAATGCATTCTTATTAAAAATACTTAAGCGCCTACATTATGATCACCATACAAATCCGAATGAATTACATTTATTATTTTTACCCTTATGGTATAGTGTGCCAAACATTGCAATTTCAGGAGCGATTTTTTATTTTCTTTCATCCAGCTTTGTCATGACAAACGCATTTATTGCAGGTATTATGCTCTTTTTATTATTTTATGAGTGGAAGCATTATATCGCGCATCGCCCCCTTCAACCAATATCACCATGGGGGCGATGGATGAAAAAGGTTCATTTATGGCATCACTTCAAAAATGAAAATTACTGGTATGGTGTCACGAACCCAGCCTATGATTTTCTCATGGGCACCTTTAAAGACCAAAAGGATGTTGACCAAAGTAAAACTGCTAAAAACCTAGAAAAACGTGGTGACCAGAAAATAGAATTATAAAAAATAATCCATTGTCATCATCCTGGAAATGTCGAATGAA
Organism: Bacillus sp. FSL R9-9492; assembly: GCF_038007365.1. Lineage (NCBI taxonomy): Bacteria > Bacillati > Bacillota > Bacilli > Caryophanales > Bacillaceae > Bacillus > Bacillus sp. FSL R9-9492. The sequence continues at coordinate 149,193 of NZ_JBBOXC010000002.1, read as the reverse complement.
TTTTGTAGCTTCGACATTTCTCAGGGAGTGACAGGCATTTTTTCCTATTGAATAGTAAGCATGATAATAGATTGCATAAGGCTCGTTTTAAAGTTTTTCTTACCGAAAAATGCACCCGCTTTTTTCTCTATTTCTCTTAGCATTGCTTCATTTTTCACGAAGTGTTTCGCCGATGCTATCTACAATCTGTATCGCGTTTGCCCCAGTGATTTCTTTAGCGACTCATTCCAGAAGAATCTTCGTATCAAAAGAAAATTTTCGCGCAAAGCTATGGCACCTGAAAATATTATTGCGGAGAAACTCGGAATATTCAGGCGTGAAAGCACGACGAATACAGCCCCTCATCATCTCTTTCATCTAGATACCTTTTTAACCAAATGGTGCAACACATCCCTTTCTTTATCATCTTTCCCTTGTACAATGACAGAATTCGTTAAAAAAGAAGAGGTGAGACTAACAGTATGCTTTCTCCAATAAAGATGGTGTACATATGAGATTAACAAGTGAATGTGTAGAGTCTAACACTTGAGATATTGAACTTGCAATTATGTGAGTTAATAACTGAAAGGAGAACTTATAACATGACATTGACAGATCTCCTTTATCAATGGTTTTAAATAGAAGAAAAATCGTTAATAAATCTAGTTGAATGCGAAGGTCTCTTTATTAAACTAAAATGTTCATATCAAACCATATGATATGAACAGAGCAATGATTTTAGTATGTTTTATACACACTGTACATATACACTTTATATATAGAATTTGCATATAAGTTGTATAGAAATGAAATATGTTAAATATGTTGATATGAAATTGATATAGTAGCCACAAAACCTTTATTTTAAAGGGTTTATATATACGGCTTATATATAAAGTTTATGAATAGAGCGTATGGATGCTTTGTGAAGTGTTTTAACATGAAATGTTTGTAATTTGATATTTTTTATAAAGGATTATTCAAAAGAATGTCAAATTAAATATTAAATTTATAGTTTTATAGAAGGTATTGTTAATTATATGAAACCTGAAATTGATATATATTATATACAGCGTGCATGTACGCTGTATATAATCGTGTTTATATATCAACATTTTAACTAACTTTAATACTTGTACGCTTTATATGTAAGTTCTATATATAATCACTTGATATACGTCTTATATTAATGTAATATATTCGTAGGAATAATTAACCAACGTTTTAAGGGGGAGGAAACTTGAACGAGGTATTGAGCGAAAAGTATAAAGTAATTAAATTTCCTGCTGAAGTTGTGAACATGTTTGCAGACATTCTTGAAGAGGACGAAATACTTTATAATGTATTTCATTACATAGGATCTGAGGTAAATAAACAATACCAAGAGACGAAATATATGAGAGGCATCTCAATAAATGAAATAGTAGGTAATGTTGTAATTGATAGGAGAGTTAAGAAATTAAAGGGAAAATCATACTCATTAGAGGTTGAACGAACCAATATATCAAGAAGATCAGCTGAAGTAAGTGTTAGTACATTATCTTCAATGTCATTAATAACTGAAAAAATTATGCACCCTTATAAATTTTTAATCTCAACAATTAGAGGGCAGCAGGTGTTAATTGAACTTGGAAAACGTAAAGAAACGAATAGATAAGAAAAAGGAGAGATAAAATAATGGCGAAGAACTTTCTGAAAAACGAAGTAGCAGTAAAAATGACAATGGTTGGTTTTGGTCAAGCCGGAACTAGAATGGTAGATAAATTTGCTGAATATAAGCATACGGATGGAACATCTGTGTACAACTGTCTTGCTTTAAATAGTAACGATGGTGATTTAGCCGAATTAAAAAATGTGCCTAAAAGTAACCAAGTATCACTAAAATTAGGCGGACTAGGAAAGAATCCAGAACGTGCTGTAAAAGTACTAGAATCAAATGATGAAGCGAAAGAAAAGTTAAAAGAATTCATCACAGAGCGTGTAAGACCAACAGATGAATTGGTACTATTTTTTGCTGGATTAGGCGGTGGAACAGGTACTTCTACAATCATTAAAGCAATTGAAGAATTCTCGGCTTTTCATAATAAACCTATAATCGCTGAAGAACTTAAAAGTATGGCAATGAAAATTTCTAGAGAGGAATTAATAGCAAATCAACAAAAGTATGCAAGAATTGCATTCAATAATGCAATTGAGCGTAAAGATTTTATTAAAATGGGTATTGTTGTGACACTCCCTGTAAGAGCCGATGGACCTGATGTACTAAGACAAGTAAATAAATTCTCTCAAGAGATTTGGAAGTTAGCAAATGAACCAGCAAAAGGTGTTGCATTCGTTGTTTTCGCGGATAACCAACATTTCTATGATGAATTTAAGGGATTAAACGAAAATGAGAAAAAAGGTATTGCTAATTCACGAGACTATGCTAATCAGCGCATTGGTGAAATCATCCATGAATTAAATACAGCTTCTAATGGCGCAGGAACATCTGTTATTTTAGATTCTCAGGACTTTAAACGTATTTTATTAGAGAAAACTGGCTGTCTAGTTATTAATAAAATTTCTCGCAATATGAATCAAATTGAAAATAGTAAAGAAATAGTAGATATGTTCTCAGAATCGTTGAAAGGAAGCTCTTTCCACCCTCCTATAGAATTAATGAAAAAGAACGATGATGGTGAGTTGGAGGCTTCTAAGGTGCATCATTTTGGAATGCTTGCAATTCTAGACGAACAAAAGAATATCGATGATTCATTTATGGATGATGCAAAAGTAGAAGTTACGAATACATTACCAATCAACGGTACGGTATTTAATGGGTATTTAATTAGTAAAAATGATTTTATGGGCAGTGTGTATACGTTCTATAAAACTGATGCATTACCGTCCCGTTTGTCTAAAGGTTTAGTTGAAGAATTCAATGAATTTAAAGAGAAGCAAAATCAAATTCAGTTTAAAAAATCTCAAATTAGTACAATTGAAATGCAAGATCAAGACGATGATTTCAGTATTAATTTTGGTGATTACATCGATATGGGAACTAGTAATGAGGAACCATCAGCAGATGCTGAGAATGATGAAGAATTAGCTGCATTTATGGATCCAGACAAAATGTTTGGTACATCAAAATAAAAAAAGAGGTCTGGGAATATCCCGGGCCTCTTTTTTATTCTGATGTCATAATAGATTGCATATACTCTATCATATTTTCGTTTAAATAATTCTCTATAAAAAGGTGTTTTTTTGCTAGATCTTCCTCTTTTTTAAACCAACCAACTTTTTTCACACGCTCTTCCTCAGGCTTTTCATTCCAGAGTTTTTCAGCTTGTCTTCTTAACTCTTTACGAGCTCTATGTTCAATTATTATGTTATCAAGTCTCTCTTGTCTTTGACGTTCTTTCATAGCAATTGGATCTTCAGGTTGAGGCAATGCTTTTAATACATTTTCAAATTTCTCTTGGAATTGTATTTCGATGTTTTGTAAATATGCTTGAACTTTTTGTTCCACCAATTTTTCAATTGTCTCAGCTGCGTCTTGAAAATCAATTTGAGATAATACTTCATTAGAGTGGTTTTCAGGAGATACTGGCCTTAGTTCGAATTGATGCGGCAAAAGTTCGATTATGGCATCTAAAGACCACTTTTCATCCCTTTTCTGTTTTATGAAAAGTGCTATATTTAAATCCAATGAATTATATAGCTTTTCATTTGTATTATTGGTTCTAAGTGTTCCGTGCAATCCCTTCTCTTCTAACGTATTGAACCAATTATAAACAGTATTATGGTGTCTACCTACTAACTTAGAAAACTCTGTTATTCGCCAGGCTTTTTCAAAAGCGTCTTCGTGTAATGAGTTCTCATCATCTACCATGGTTTGTGCTGATTGATTTTCCTGCTTAATCATAATATTACCTCCTTAACAGTATGTAATTGTGCTGATAAATGACATTAACATGAAATATGAGATTGATATGTTAAGTGTTTTTCGACGATATTAATAGGAATCCCTTCCTTATCTAATATTAACATGAAAAATGACATTAACATGTTACATTCAAAGTGTTAACAGCACATTAACAAAGCGCGATTTATTCCCGCTGAATGTTGATGTTTTGTTAACCGGGACTTAAAATGCATCAATGTTATATAGGGTTAATGAGGTGACTTTGCCCCTTATATCCTTATAAATTGTTGCTATGAGATTGACATTTTTATTCACTTAATATTAATGATAAGTAAATATAACCGATTTGTAAATAAATTATGAGGATATAGCATTGAACTTTCAAAAATAATAGGTATAAATATGATAAAAAGAGTCCATATTATTAATAATTTCAGTATGAGCCTGTTTCATTCATAACACTTGAGAGTATAGAACGGATATCTGTTTGACTAATAGAGGTAGTGTCTCTTTTTAACTGATCCCAAGACTAGTAAAGTAATTTTCGATAATAACTATTATAGGTCTATATGAACGTTAAATTCTAATTTGATGACTGTATAGGATAGTTAATTTATTGGTTGTTAGTCGTTTGAAACACTATAAAGTACTATTCGCTTTGTTGATTAGCTTAAATGATTATTTTGTAAGTGTAAATCACAAAGAAAATGCTTTTACTAATAGGATCTATACGGACTTTATTAAGTGTAAATAATATTCAATCGTTGTGAACCTGGTATATTAATAGCGCTACTAATAAGGATCTACATCTATCAATGTTTTGTTAATGTCTTGTCATCGATAGAATTAAGTATGGTTGATATAAGATTAACAATTGTGTTGTTCTAAGTATTAACATGTTAATGTTTCTTGATATGTCAATCTCATTTCTAGTACGTATGCGGACCTGTTTCTGTAGAATGTCAACCTTATGTCAATACTCGCAGGGATAATATCTTTAATTAAAATATTGTTCCTTCAATTACATATCCAAGAGTGGATTTAAAACTTCTAAAGCTTATATTACAAAGTAATTTTGCTCAAATTAAGATATTATTCTATTGATATGAATTCACTATAATGGACAGTGCTTTGCTTGATAGTCTGCATTTCTTAATAATTTTCAGCGCGGAATTTCTAGCGATTTATAAAGTGTGATTCTTAACTAGTGTGGATTTTCGCATTTTAATTCTCATCCTAATAAAGTTGTAGTTTTATAGATCTGTTGTTAATGTCTTGTCTTTATTAAAAACAATGATAGTTAACATAACATTGATATTTTTATTCTCTTGAGGGTTAACATGTTAATGTCTGTTGATGTGTCAATCCCATTCTCGGCATGCATTTAGATCCTACTTCGCGAAATGTTAATGTCATATTAATACTCCGGGAGAAGAATTTCTTTATATGAAGTACTAAATCTTCAATTATGCATCTAATAGTAGATCGGGAATCTCTAAGTTGCATGTTACAAAGTAATTCTGATATTACTTTATTAAATACAATCAGATACACTGGATGTAAGTTTACTTTACAGTCTATATGTTCTATTAATCTTCCGCTCGAAATTCTCTTATCAATATATAAAGAAACACTCTTTATATATTGATAAGGAATCATTGTATTTATTGAGTGTTTTTTAAATGCTGTAAATTTTTGTATTTCAACTCTCATTCTAATAAACCTATGGTTTGTCGATGTATTGTTAGTTTCTAGTTATCATTAATAGTAAGGGGAGTTGACATGAGGTTAACACTTTAATACTCCCTAAGGTTAACATGTTAATGTCTGTTGATATGTTAATCTCATTTCTGGTCTGTATTTTGATTCGATTTTGCGATATGTTAATCTCGTGTTAATATCCTTTAGGGAGAATTTCTTTGTATGAAGTACTAATTCTTCAATATGTATACCGATTGCACAACTTTTTAGAGTAACAGTATCAGTATGTCCAAGATTTAGAGATTACTTACATGCATTTTAAATTTTTTGCATCTGAACTGTTTATACTATTTGTAGGATTTTCCGCTTTTTTGTCGAATATACTTAATGCAAGGAGGGACATTACATGATTATTAAAGACTATTTCATCAATCTTTCTATTTTTTCTTTACTTGTTAGCGCAGCAATATTTATTCAAGTGTTTACGATTCATTCCAGGCGATATTTTGAAAAATTCTATGGGGGAATCATCGCAGTTACTTTGATGTTCTTTTCGTTTCCGTACATGGGATTTTCCTACGATCTCCGCGCTGTTCCTCTTATTCTTTCTTTTATTTACTTTGGTCGCATTGCTGGTTGGATTACATTAATTAGTATTATTATAATGCGCATCTTTTACATTGGTGGGTATTGGGAACCACCTGTGATGGCTTATTTCGGTATGGGTATTCTATTTACTATTTTTAAAACTTATTTCAAAAGCCTTCATCCATTTAAAAGTGCACCTCTATACTTTTCTGTTTTTGTGGGTATGAAGTGGTTAGTAGGTGTATTCTTTATTACTACAGTGCTATACACTCCAGGCTTAGTATTTATAGCTTTAGGACTTTTAATCGGTGTTTTTCTTATGGAAGCTTACCAAAGATTATATTACTTAACACAGGACTTATCTAAAATGAATCAAAAATTAAAAAAATCGAAGCAAGAACTCAAAGATACCGTACATGAGCTTCAAGGGGGGATCTTTAAATTCAAAAAAATGGATAAACATTTTATACACACTTTGTGTGATGGACAGTTTTATTATCAAAACGGAATTTATTCTGAACGGGTGGTAGGAAAATGCTTACGTACTATTGATGCTTCTATTATTCCTCCACATTTAGTTCCACAATTAATGAAGTATTATCTTCAGGCGTGGGAAGGGAAAGAAATTATATTTGAATTACCCTGGCCGAATGATAAAACTATTATTCTTATTGCGCTTAGACCGATTAAACGAAATGGACAAGTTATTGAAGTTGTTGGTTCTACAGTCGATATAACCGAAAGGAAAAAGGTAGAATCAGAATTAAGGGCAACTAAAGAATTACTGGAATCATTTATAAAACATAATGTAGATGCGATTACCATATCTGATCGGGAGGGACATATTTTACAAGCTAATAAAGCTTATGAAAAGATATTTGGTTGGTCATCGCACGAAGTCATAGGTAAAAGATTACCTTGTGTGCCTGATTTCTTAATGGATGAATCACTTGGAAATATCCGGAAAATTCTAACAGGAGAATCCGTAGTTACGAGATTAGAAACAGTTAGACAACGTAACGATGGAAGCCTTCTTGATGTCAGTCTGACAGTTTCACCTTTTCTAGATGTAAGGGGAAATGTGATAGCTTTATCTGCAATATGTAGGGACATTTCCGAAAGAAAACAAGCAGAAAGAGAACGGCAACGATTACATCAACAATTAAGAGATAGTGAAATGAAATATCGTGCACTAATTGAACAAGCAACTGATGCAGTATATGTTGTAGAGTTGAATGAGGATCAATTTCCAAGTCGATTTATTGAGGTAAATCCTGTTGGGTGTAACAGATTTGGATATAGTAGAGAAGAGCTTCTCTCGATGCCATTCCCCAATAATGTACCACAAGATTCTCCAATTATCATACAGTTGTTAGAAAAAATTAGAGAGGGACAGACTTCTTTCACTTTGCAAGATGAACATATTTTTCCAACCGGAAAAACAATAACAACCGAGTTTAGTGTCCGTATTTTTAACTTGAATGGCAAAAAAGTTTTCTTAAGTATCTCTCGTGATATCACTGAACGGTTAAAAACAGAAGAATTATTACGAAAATCTGAAAAACTCGCTGTCGTAGGACAATTAGCCACTGCAATAGCTCATGAAATTAATAATCCATTAACCGCAATGAAAGGGTTTATGCAATTACTAAAATCAACAGAAAATGAGAATAATCAGGGGTATATAAATATAGTATCATCAGAGATTGAGCGTATAGAAAGTATTACGAATGAATTTATGGCGGTAGCCAAACCACAGGTGGTAAGGATACAACCTAATGATATTAGTGTGCTAACTGATCAAGTTTTATTGATACTGCAACCTCAAGCAATGATGAATAATATACAAATTAGAACAGATTATACACATGGTATTCCATTGATTCCATGTGAAGGAAATCAATTAAAACAAGTATTTGTTAATATTTTAAAAAATGCAATTGAATCCATGCCAATGGGAGGAGAAATTCTGATTCAAATTGATAAACTTGATAATGATCAAATAAGCATTCGTTTTATCGATCAAGGGTGTGGGATCCCAAAAGAACGTATACCATATCTAGGAGAACCTTTTTACAGTATTAAGGAAGAGGGGATTGGCTTAGGATTAATGATTTGTTATAAAATTATCGAAACACATCAAGGAAAGGTATTTATTGAGAGTGAAGTAAATAAAGGAACAACAGTTGAAGTTACTCTTCCTATTTGTACAATTCAAAAGTAATACCTTCCTTTATTAACTAGTTTCTAAATAGCCTTACAAAAATGTAATACTATTGTTACCTAATGAAATGGAAACAGCGTATAAGGTACTTTTAAAAAAAGTTTGATAATTTATAAAAAAGTCTGATCGTTTAAAATAAAGATTGATCATATGTAAAAAAGTTTGATCAAAATCCTGTGTTGATGTGCAGGATTTTTTTCTTATTCAGCAATCGGGCCATTATAACGGAATAAATTCTTGTGAAAATTAAAAATGCAGCGAAGGCACAAGAAGTACCTAAAACTAGCACACAGTCTGCTAAACGTGAATTAACGGTTGTAGCAACAGCGTATACTGCTGATCCAAGTGAAAATGGTACATATGGTGGACGTGTATTAAGTGCAATGGGGCATAATTTAATGAAAAATCCGAATATGAGAATTATAGCAGTTGACCCGAAAGTAATTCCATTAGGGGGTAGAAAATTATGGTGAAGCAATCGCTGGTGATACCGGTAGTGCCATTAAAGGTAATCGTATTGATGTTTTAGTAGGTTCAAAAAGTAAGGCCATGGATTGGGGAAGACAAACTGTTAAAGTAAAAGTTCTATGATAATTATGGTTACCCAAATAGAAGTCAGTTCTCTTTATTGAGACTGGCTTTTATTTTTATATGTATTAATTATTTCAAAGGTGGATGTAGTAAATGAAAAATAATAAACTTTCAGATATAGAGATTTACAATCTATGTGTTAAGTAATTAAAAAATTGTCTAATTTATAATATAGCTGTAAAAAAATACAAATCATTCTATTCCACAACCGGGCCAGCTCTTATGAAGTAATACTGATATAGGAGGCGATAGGAGCCAAGGATTAAACAATTGGCAATGATAGGATGAAAGGGTGGATAATTATGAGCAGTTATTTTCCGAAAGTGGGGAGGCTAATTGGTGTAATAAGTATGCTTGTCATTTTGCTTTCATCATTTTGGCTTATATGGAATGGAGAAACAAACATTCGTTATAGTGGGGATCATGAGGGAACGATGTCTTTTTGGAACAAGTGGATACCAGTTATTATCGGTATATTCCTCGTCCGTTTCTTACCATTTCATCGTAAAAATTACAATCCCATTCAGCAGCACGAACCAAGGCATATCATGATTCAAACTTTTGTCTTATTCTTGAGCGGATTCCTCTTCACGATTTGTCTTCTCATCGCGAACTTTGAAGGAATGGCGCTCCAATTGTGGTTTATGATATCTAAAATTATTTTATTATTGTTAACTCCATTAATGCTTCTTTTGTTTTATCAAAGTAACCCCAACAAAGAACGGTTCAAACCTGTAAAATCACTGGTGAGTAATAGATGGTATCGGCTTACACCGCTTATGGTCATTATAATATGGGGTTACTTCAACTTCTTTTCTGTATTCTCTACACCATTTGTTTCAATAGGAATGGATCGAACGATTTTAATCGCAACTTTATTCCTAGGATTTTTTATTAATAGTGTCCTTGAAGAGATTTTTTATAGGGTTTGGTTGCAAACACGTTTGGAATTATTACTAGGTACCTGGCCGGCGATTCTTCTTACCTCGCTCTTATGGGCGAGCTGGCATATTGCAATACATGGCTCTGGTCATTGGGGGACTGATACGGCCACGGTCATTACGAACCTTGGTATCGTAGGTCTATTCCTTGGATATTTGTGGGCGCGCTATCGCAAGGTGTGGGTAATTATTATTGTACATGGATTCATTAATGCACATCCACAGCAACTACTTGAGATCTTGTTTAATTAAACGGCGCTATTGGTGAGTGGAACTTTTATTTATACATGACTGTGTTGTTATATTTTTAGAGTGGTGAAGTCTCTTACATTAAGATTAAACAAATATATGTATAACCCCGTCCTAAATGTAGAACGGGGTTATACTTGTTTGAACCTTTATAGTTGTAGCAAATAGATAAATAAATAAATGAATGAATGAACTGAAGCGGTTAGAGTGGTTAAAAGGCTGTTAAGTATAATTATCCAAAGAATAAATGCACTTAGTTAAGTTTTAGAGAGTTTATTATGGTAAGGATTTCATCTAATTTAAAATTATAATTATCTCCCTTTTTTATCCTGTATATGAAATAAAGTTTATTGAGCTGACTAGCAGGGTAATAAAATATTTTTAGAGAAGTATGGTTTATTAAAGTATTACTAAAAAGGAAGGATGATTCTACATGATAGGAACTGATAGTAAAAAACAGGAAATTTTAAAAGCTTACCAGTTCAGACATGCTTGCAAGGTATTTGACACCAAAAAAAAGATTTCGGATGAAGATTTTCACTTTATTTTGGAGACAGGTAGATTGTCTCCAAGTTCAGTTGGTTTGGAGCCGTGGAAGTTTGTCGTAATCCAGGATGAAGCGCTTCGTGAAAAATTAAAATCTGTATCTGGCGGTGCCCAGGGACAACTTCCTACTGCCAGCCATTTTGTAATTATATTGGCAAGAAGCAAAGAAGGCTTAAGGCATGATTCCGCTCACGTGATCAAAATGATGAAAGACATTCATCATATGCCTGAAGAAGTTGTGCAAAATCTTTCTGGTTTTTACAAATCCTTCGTTGAAACAGAGCTGGAAGATAATGACCGCCTCGTTTTTGAATGGGCAAGTAAACAAACATATATAGCATTAGGAAACATGATGACAGCTGCGGCTCAGATTGGTATTGATTCCTGTCCGATAGAAGGTTTTGATAAAAAGCAGGTGAACGCTATTTTGCAAAACGAGGGTATCATTGACGGCAACGATTTCGGTGTAGCCTGTATGGTCGCTTTCGGATATAGGAAAGAGGATCCCAAACGTCCAAAAACAAGACAAAATCTCGATGAAATTGTTGCGTGGCGATAAAACTGTAGATGATGTTTCTCAGCATTAAGGGCACGATTGTAGAGCAATACAAGCAGAAAATGATTTAACTTTTTATAAAAAAAATTCACTAGCAACACACAACCCAAACATTTTGAACAAACTTTTTTCGAAATGTTTGGGTTTCCTCTGTTGGAAAATCACTTGTTGTAACATGCTTTGTTCAAATTTTATATTATATTATCTTTAATTTTATATATAAAATTGAAGATAATATAATATAATGAAAGCAAGTAAATACTTCTAAATCTATCTTGCAAAAGGATATATCTACGCATACATATGCCATAGGTACGTCCTTTTTTCGTTGTTTATAAGTCCCTGAAAAAAGAGAGGGGAAAGATCTATTGCGTACGAGTGAAAATGAAACTCCTAAGAGTATCATTGGTGAAATTTCACATTATGTTAATGCGCTTTTTTTAAATACTTTACTTTTAGCTTGATGGTTGTATAGGAATAGAATTTTTAAACTGTATTGTAAATCAGCAGTTGAAACTGGTAACTATCTACTGTTAGGACGCTTAAAGGTGGCCGAGGACAAAGGGGAGGGGCATGTGCCAAATAATTTGTACATTGTCAAATTGTTTATACATATTTGAATTGTTTGTGTATATTTTATTCTACAGTATGGATGAAAAACGGTTCTTTATTCACTTAAATAACATTGGCATAGTTTTTGCTTGTATAAATTTAAGGAAGGAGGATTGAATGTAAGAAATCTGTATTAGTAATAGTAAAAAACAAGCTACTATTGCATCATTGATCTTACTTGTATTTATAGCGAAACTGTAAATACATACAAATAAGAATGTTCTGCTTTTAAAATTCAGAATTTTCTTTTAATTATTAGGGGGTAACAGTATGGTTAAATATTCAAGAATTTCTAAACTGATTGTTGGTGTTGGACTCGTGACAATATCATGTAGTGGTTTACAAATTCAAGCAGAGACAAAAGAAAAAAATGTGAAGAACTTATTACAAATGGAGCCGGTAGGATTAAGGAAATCCGTTGATGAGTTAGCGCACCCTTCGAACGTGCAAGAAAATGGATCATTTACTAAACGTTTAAAGTTAGCAGATTTATCGCAGCGTCCACCGATGCCAAATGAGAATGCTAAACAGCTTGTTGAAGAAAAGAAATATTCAATGGCTGAATTAAATCAATTAAGCAACAAGCAATTGACCGATCTTCTGGTTACGATTCAATGGTATCAAATTCCGGAGTTATTTCAGTTTAATAATGATAGTCTCAAATTCTATCAAGATGATAGCCGTATGCAGGCAATCATTGCTAAGCTAGCAGAACAAGGACAAGCCTATACGAAAGATGACTCAAAAGGAATTGAGACATTAGTAGAAGTTTTACGCTCAGGTTTTTATTTAGGTTTTTATCATCAAGAATTAAGTAAACTAAGTGAACGTGTCTATCATGATAAATGTTTGCCAGCTTTAAAAACAATTGCGAAGAACCCGAATTTTAAACTTGGTACAACAGAACAAAATAAAGTAATTTCGTCTTATGGGATGTTAATTGGAGGGGCGTCAGCTGATGTAGAAGTTATTCAATATGCAGGTGAAATCTTTAAACAATATAACGATAATCTTTCTACGTTTATTGAAGATCGAACTAAAGGCGATGCTGTATATAATTTGATGAAAGAAGTTGATTATGAAGTTCAATCGTATATGAATGCTACAGGAAAAGAACCAAAAGATATGCTGTGGTATGGAAAAATTGATGGCTTTATTAATGAGATAAATCGTTTTGCACTAATAGGTACAGTAACAGACAAAAACGGATGGCTAATTAATAATGGTATTTACTATGCTAGTCGTTTTGGCAAGTTTTATAGTACACCAACAAAAGGACAGCAAGTTGTTACAGAAGCAATGGGGATATATCCATATTTAGGGCAACAATATTTTGTTGCAGCAGAACAAATTGCTACTAATTACGGCGGGATAGATGCAAATGGAAAAACGGTAAATTTAGATCAAATTCGAGAAGATGGTAAGAAACATTATTTGCCAAAAACGTATACATTTGATGATGGGGCTATTGTCTTTAAAGCGGGAGATAAAGTTAGCGAAGAAAAAATTAAACGTTTATATTGGGCAGCAAAAGAAGTTCGTTCTCAATTTTATCGTACAGTTGGTAGTGATAAACCACTTGAAAATGGACATGCTGATGACGTGTTAACGATGGTTATTTATAATAGTCCAGATGAGTATCAATTTAATCGTCAACTGTACGGATATGAAACGAATAATGGTGGGATTTATATTGAAGGAACAGGGACTTTCTTTACATATGAACGTACACCACAGCAGAGTATTTATAGTTTGGAAGAATTGTTTCGTCACGAATTTACACACTATTTACAGGGCAGATACGAAGTTCCGGGATTATGGGGTCAAGGGGAAATGTATCAAAATGAACGCTTAACATGGTTTGAAGAAGGAAATGCGGAGTTTTTTGCAGGATCAACGCGATTAGACAGCGTAGTACCGCGAAAAAGTATCATTGGTGGATTGTCTAATGATCCTGCGAAACGTTACACAGCAGCGCAAACATTAAATGCAAAATACGGAACGTGGGATTTTTATAATTACTCGTTTGCATTGCAATCGTATATGTATAATAACCGTCCTGATATGTTCGATAAAGTGCATGATTTAATTCGTACAAATGATGTTCCAGGTTACGATGCGTACCGTTCTACATTAAGTAAAGATAATAAATTAAATGAAGAATATCAAACTTACATGCAAATGCTGATAGATAATCGTGATAAGTATACAATTCCGCAAGTATCAGATGATTATGTAGCACAGCACAATCCGAAACCACTTTCGGATGTTGCAGCAGATGTCACCAATGAAGCGAAGTTAAAAAATGTGAAGGTAACAAAGAATAAATCACAATTCTTTAATACCTTCACACTACAAGGAACATATACAGGAAGTGTGGCAAAAGGGGAAAATGAGGATTGGAAAGTGATGAATCAAGCAACAAATGATATGCTGAAGCATCTTGCAGAAAAAGAGTGGAGCGGATACAAAACATTAACTGCTTATTTTGTAAATTACCGTGTCAATGCCGCTGGACAATTTGAATATGATGTTGTGTTTAGCGGAGTGAATACAGAAGAAGGTACTGCTGTAGAAAAAGAACCGAATAATTCATTTGATGCAGCGAATCCATTATCTTTGAACGCGTTATTAAGAGGAAACTTAAGTGATCAAGATCAAGTTGACAGATTTGTTATCGATGTAAAGGACCCAAAAGATTTACAAATTACCGTTACGAACGAACAAAACCTTGGACTGAACTGGGTGTTATATTCTGAATCAGATCTAAATAATTATGTAACTTATGCAACAAAACGCGATGGAAACAAATTGCTTGGAAATTATAATGCGAAGCCAGGGAAATATTACTTAAGTGTATATAAATATGGCGGTGGAACAGGGAATTTTACTGTAGAAGTAAAATAATTATAAGTAGTCGTTTTTAGACAAATAGATGCCCCTAGGCATCTATTTGTCTTTTTTTAATGAAATGATGATGTATATACAAAAGATAAACTCCAATACCTTCTCTTAAAAAATCAAGGATTTTATACTAGGGTTTATTTCATATGCAAATTTTTAAATAGTTCATATCAAATCTTTAGTAAACAGAAAAAAATCTAGTTGAATGGATTCTTACTTAATCTTAGCTTGATGGCTATGGGGTTCCAGCACATCACTATCAAGCTAAGAAATGTAAATACCCCCAAAACGAGAAAATTTACATTTTTTTGTTTTGGAGTAGTTTTTCGAAAAAACAACAGCAAAAATCTCTCGATATTGGAGCATCCCAAAAATAATCGGTTTTGGGATACTAATTTACAGCAATTCATAAATGATTCAAAAGGTCTATGTATTTTTGAAGTACTGCAAAATATTATCTCGAACTTTTTGACACATTGTTTTTCATAGAAATTACACCACATTAAAAGGTGTACCTTTTGGGAATACAAAAAGGAACAGAAAATGGCTGATGAAATTCTTAAGTATAAAGAGCTGTGAGATCAAGGAATTATTACTGAAGAAAAGTTTCAAGCAAAGAAAAAACAATTATTAGGTATATAGAAAGCGCTCAGTTGAGCGTTTTTTTATTTTATAATCAGGTGATTTAATTTCATATGTATTTCTGTAAAAACTTTTTCCTTACTTAAAAAAAGACACCCTAAGGTGCCTTTCTGCGAATTGAACCATCTTAATTCTGGTTTAGTCTTATTTTTAATTCGTTTTGATATTTACCAATTAAACCAAGTTCATTCATGAACTTAATAAATTCACCATTTAATTCAGGGGACGTATTTTTAATGATTTCATGTGTCGCGGAAGTACATAAAGCTCTCGCCATACCTGCAAAATGACTTGAGTTTTCCGTATCCCTTATTGGTTTAAAAGAAAAAGGCTTATTAATTATATCATCATTATTTAATCCGTTTAAAGATTCGTACCCATGAGCTTCTAAAGATAAAATTTCATAGTATTTATATATTTGTTCGTCATTTAATCTGCTCACCAGCATTTTAATAGATGTTGGCCCTTTAAACAACGAATACCATTTTGGTTCGTACGTGTTATTGAATTTTTTATTTTGTATTTCTTTAGTAAATTTCCATTGATTAAGGATTTTATTAAAAATTGGTGATTTCAAAAGCTGATCTATCTTAACGATTTTATTTTTAAATTCTTCTTCTGGCATCGAAACATGTTTAGGGGGATTTTCAAGCATGTTATTGTATACTATCTTTTGATTTATTATATACCCTACATAATAACTGATTGCTCTATCTTTAATAAATCTTTTATGCTGAGTAATGTATTTTAGGGAAAGATAAGTTTCAAGTGCAGAACGTATCATAACTATTGAAGGGCTTTTTAATTGATGGTCAGCTAAAACGAAATTCCCGTCAATTTGTTCGATTAGTTTTCTATAAATACTTAAAATTATTTTTTGTTCAACTGTTAAATTTTTGCGTTCTTCTAATTTTTTCATTAAATCTAAACTAAAATCTATACTTTTACTTAAATTGATTAGTCGTTTATCCATGTCTCCTTAATCCTCGCTTAACATTGTTATTTTTTATGCTTATTTTAGTGTATTTTAGATTAGCTATAATGTAGCCCATTTAAATGTGAAAAATTTATAGAAATTACATTCCATCCATTTATGTCCATTTTAGCATATTCTGTTGAAAGTAAATAAGAAAAAACACCCTAAGGTGCCTTCCTCCAACTTGAACCATCGTTTCCGTACCCAGCCGATCTAAAAAGTAAAACTAAGTTCATGTTTTTTTATAATTAGTAAAATAGACAGTTAAATATTCATATAAAAAACCCGTTATATCAGTACATACACATGATACAACGGGTTTTTATGAGTTTAACATTTTCATACTTTTGTAAAACTCATTTTCACCATATGAACATTAAATATGTTTTAATATTTTTACCTTTCGAAACACTTTACAGACGTATCAAGGATTCTTTTTATCTTTAAATGTATTAAAATGTAAAATATTACAAAAAATATATCTTTTGGAACTGTGAAATATCTAAGGGTTTTCTGAAGGGATTCTTTTAGATTCCTAGATACATTGAATACCGATAATGATGGGTTATGTTAACCATAAATTTATACAGTATATATGTGAAAAATGTTTTGGAGTGAATATATTTTTTTAATAGTACCGTTTATTTTTGAAAATGTGAAATTGGGCTTAACTGTATGATTCTATTGTGGCTTTCATAGGTGTTTTCCTTATACTTATATTTGGAAGGTTCATATGTTGTGGTGTAGGTGTTTAGAAAAGTTGTTTTTTCTATAAGGTAGGTGAGAACTATGAGCAAATTTAAAAAGAATAGATGTATACCGTTTCAATGTTGTTTCCCTTTACCTGAAATTGGTCCAGCAGGACCACCAGGACCACCAGGACCAACAGGACCATCAGGTGGTCCACCAGGTCCAACGGGTCCAACGGGTACGACAGGAGCAACGGGACCATCAGGTGGTCCACCAGGTCCAACGGGAGCAACAGGCTCGACAGGAGCAACGGGACCATCAGGTGGTCCACCAGGTCCAACGGGAGCAACAGGTTCGACAGGAGTAACGGGACCATCAGGAGACATAGGTCCAACGGGAGCAACAGGTTCGACAGGAGCAACGGGACCATCAGGTGGTCCACCAGGTCCAACGGGAGCAACAGGCTCGACAGGAGCAACAGGCTCGACAGGAGCAACGGGACCATCAGGTGGTCCACCAGGTCCAACGGGAGCAACAGGTTCGACAGGTAACGGGACCATCAGGAGACATAGGTCCAACGGGAGCAACAGGTTCGACAGGAGCAACGGGACCATCAGGTGGTCCACCAGGTCCAACGGGAGCAACAGGTTCGACAGGAGTAACGGGACCATCAGGAGACATAGGTCCAACGGGAGCAACAGGTTCGACAGGAGCAACGGGACCATCAGGTGGTCCACCAGGTCCAACGGGAGCAACAGGCTCGACAGGAGCAACGGGACCATCAGGTGGTCCACCAGGTCCAACGGGAGCAACAGGTTCGACAGGAGTAACGGGACCATCAGGAGACATAGGTCCAACAGGAGACATAGGTCCAACCGGAGCAACTGGATTACAAGGACTAACCGGAGCAACTGGATTACAAGGACTAACAGGAGCAACCGGATCACAAGGACCGACAGGGGCAACAGGTTCGACAGGAGTAACGGGATCATCAGGAGACATAGGTCCAACCGGACCAACCGGAGCAACCGGATCACAAGGATCGACAGGGGCAACCGGAGCGGTATTAGATTTTGCGGATTTTTATGCGTTGATGCCCCCTGATAATGCTGCAACAGTTGCAGTCGGTGGAGACGTAGATTTTCCAAGAGACGGACCTTTTAGTGGGGCGGGGATTGCGCGTACTGGTGCTGATACATTTAATTTGTCTGCAATCGGTAGTTATCAGGTCTTGTTTCAGGTGAGTGTGACCGAAGCGGGTCAACTAGTTTTAACTCTTAATTCGGGAGCAGGAGCTGTTGAATTAGCTTATACGGTAGTTGGTCGAGCAACGGGTACTTCTCAGATAGTAGGAATGGCTCTTGTGCAAACATCAGTCATCAATTCAATACTTACTGTACGAAATCCTGCTAGCGAATCCACAGCACTAACCATTACTCCTCTGGCTGGAGGAACAGAGTCTGTTTCAGCACATCTTGTTATTACGCGACTTAGATAAAAGCGAAAAATAGAATTGCGTAGGTTGTAGGCTATAACTATGAAGTTAAGGGAAATGTTATAGAAGTCCCTTTAAATCTTTTGAGGGAATTTTTATAGGTTTTTAGATATAATGATTTCTTTTAAAGAAAACTATGTAAAAAAGCTAGCATAGATCTAGTTTTTTTAGATGTTCTAATCTCTTTATTTTTCATATTTTGAATGTAAACTAATGATAAAAAGTTTACATTAGAACTTACAATTGAAATTCAACATACAATGCTATGAACATGTACAATATAACCTTGGTCGGTTAATAAGAAAAAAAAGAACATGTAGAAATTACTACATGTTCTTTTTGAGGCGGTTCATTTTTAAATATTCCGTTTGGAAATAATCTTTTAAGTAACTTTTCTAATAGTTTTATGAATAAAAAGTCTCTTCAGAAGATCTGAAGGGACTTTTTGAGATTTTTAAATACATGGACTACCGATAAGTGAAGTTATGTAAACATGACATGTATAAAATATACTAGGGGAATTTGCAGAAAAATATAAGTAAGGGTATACAAAATATGTTTTACCATCCTACCGTGGTATGAATTCCTCTTTAGAAAGATACTACTATTGTTGGATGTTATGATAACTTTACTTGAATAAACTATAGATATCAAACTAACATAGGAGGAGAAACGAATATGTCTAACAAGTCTAAAGTTCACGGTTTAAAAGAGAATCAGCAGGAAGAAATTGACGCCATTCAACAAACGATCACTGAGATTGAGGTTGCATTTAATCAACATGATGCGGATGAATTAGATCGTCACTTCACTTCAGACGCTACATGGGTAAATGTGCTTGGTGAACGGCTATCAGGTTGGAAGCAAATCAATGAAGTACACAAGATTATCTTGGCAGGACCACTTCGCAACTCGTATGCTTCCTATAAAGTTGAAAGCATTAACTTTGTGCGGTCGGATGTAGCTATTACACATATTAGGCAATACCCGACAACCTCTGAAGGGACAATAATAGAAAACGGGCAAGGCAGTCTTGCTATTTATGTGATGGTCAAAGAACTCGGAACGTGGCAGGTCGCTGCTGGACAGAATACATTTGTTCATAATTAAATACAAAATATATCTAGAATGTTATCTTTTTCTTCTTTGTTGATTCCAATGTAAGTCAATGTGATTTGTGGTGTGCTGTGATTGAGTATTTCTTGCAACATAGCGATATCTTTTGACACTTGGAAAATTTGATGTCGATGTAGAAGTTATCCATTCAAAGTTATATGAATTGAATTAGATTATTCACAAGGACGAATAGCATCTCTTTAAAAATAAAAAGGAGCAAAAAATATTGCTCCTTTTTCACTTGAATTCCACATAAAATTTAGTATCAATGATTCCAAAAGTAACTTTACATGGAAATGGATTTTTTCCTGTTAAAGCAGCATGCATACATGAAAGTACCCAATATTCCAATTCTAAAGGTAAGCGGTATACTTGAATGCTACCATCATTGTTTGTTACTGATACAATTGGTGTATTTACCTTAGTTGTAGCGAAACCGTCCGTTGTTATCATTCCTACAGCATCATTATTATGAAAACCAGCGCTTAAAACTTCATAAATCTGTCCATCTTTCTCATTAATAATCATAGGTATATTTAAATAGGGATAGTTATTTATATCATTATGAATAACTGTTCTTGCTGTATTCCTTCTTAGCTGATTCCCTTGCATTTTATACACTCCTTTATAACACTCCAAACGTGATCATTAAATCTATTCTATTTTACGTCTATTATATTCAAAAATTTCAGTGTCATCTTATTATAAAAAGCATCGGTACATATGACAGCACTATTTTGCTGGTCAATACCAACAACAGTCATATAGCTAGAAAGTAAATAACCATCTTCATAATATGTAATTAATATTTCTTCTTCAGATAATAAGGAACATAACAACATGTTCTCGATCAGTTCTTTTTCTTCAGCGGTTAAGATCGGCCGAGTTACTTTGTTTTTCTCCTTGATGATTTCACGAATACCAACAAACTGTTCAGGCATTGCTGCAAACGGAGTGAATTTCACCATTCCTCTTCCTTTTGGCATATTAGCGTTAATCATGATTTGTGTCCTCCAATTAGTGTATTTCTGTGTCTAGCTGTAGCGCTATGCGTGTAGGAAATCCCTCGTAAAATACTGTTCCTCCCAAACTTTGTGCGTATTTCATCCATTACTTTTGTTAACTTCACTTCTTGTTCTCGTTTCGTGACATTATCAAAAAGAGAAATTTGTTCTTCCCCTTCTTGAATTAGGTTTGTTAAGGATATGTTTATGCTGCGAATGGGTTCGCCAGTATATTGTTGATGTAAAAAGTATGTACAGATATGATAAATATCCATCGTTAGATTTGTTGGGCGGTTTAAAGTATGTGTTTTTCTAATGCCACCTGTATAACTCTTGCTATAACCGACAGAAAAATGAACGGTTTGGGCAAGTTTGTTTTGTCTTCTAAGTCGATAACAAACTTCTTCTATATGCTCCAGTAGAATAATCGGAAATTCTTCTATTGTGTAGTCACGCATTAAAATTTGGCTTTTCCCAATAGAAGTTGTGGCTGGAACATATTTTTCTGAAATGCGACTAAAGTCGATTCCGTGGCTATGTAAGTGTAATTCTTCTCCAATCTTGCCGAAACTCTGTTTTAAGTATTTAAGGGGATAATTCGCTAAATCTCCAATAGAGTATATTCCCTTTCTATTTAACTTTTCTTCTGTTTTATATGATATGCCCCAAAATTTATTAAGGGGTCGTATGCTCCATAGTTTTGCAGGTACATCCTCGTACTTCCAAAATGCAATCCCGTCTTTGTTCTTCTTAGCATCAATGTCTAAAGCAATCTTACTCATGAGTGGGTTAGGAGCAATTCCGATAGTACATTCAACTCGTGTATGATTGTATATTTCCCGTTTAAATTTCATAGCGAATTCGTATGGATCTGGGGCGAATAAATGGATGCTATCTGTAATGTCCATAAAAAATTCGTCTATGCTGTATTGGTGAAAATCTTCAATAGGAACGTATTGTAGAGCTAATTTCGTTATGTAATTTGAGCATTTTATATAAGTTCCCATGATTGGGTTTACCACAAGAATGTCTTTACGCCGTGGTATTTCGTACAACCTTGCCATTTTCTTAACACCTAATGCCTTTAATGGTGGTGTTGCAGCCAAAACAATAGAGCCATTTCTGTTCACATCTCCTACTACAGCTAATTTGGTATGTAGTGGGTCTAATCCCATCTTGATGCAACTAACTGAAGCATAAAAGCTTCGAAGATCTACACATAAAACAATTCGATTCGGCAAAATTGAGTAGTCATACACCTTTACGCCTCCTTAATAATAAGAACATCTGTTCTTATTATACACGAATATACGTTCTCTTATGAAGGGGTTTTTATAAAAAAATAAAACTGACTCTAGTTAGCCAGTTTTTACATATCCCAAAAGTCGGTAGATTTAACGTTTGGTTTTATTTGCCTAATAACTTTTAAAATCTTTTTCATTACAGTTGGACTAGGTATGTATTCTTTATCATTGCACGCCTTTGAAACTGTAGGACGACTTAATTTCGCGGTCTTTTCTAAATCATTTTGGGTGAAGCCATTCCGATCTAAAAAATCACCTAATTTCGTTCGGTTTTTCCCTCCGAATTTCCAAAACACTTAAATCCCTCCTGAACCTATTTTCAACATTGTGGACATAAATGTAAAAAACTATTCGCATAGACGGCAAAAGTTTTTTACATAATGTACAAGCTGTCCACAATATGATGTATCAAAGCAGCTACCACGGTATTTATTAAGGTAGAAGAATACGAGGTTACCAAAGTAAGTTGCGAATGATTACCACAGTATTTATCAAGATTTCTACCAAGGTAAAACTACCACGGTATTAAGTAGATGAAGCTATGTAATATCTACATTCTAAATTCTGTTTATAAAGGGGGCATTTAAATGCGTGCTAGGAAAGAAACAATTCCTTTTCGCGAGTTTATGGATCGGTCATACAAAGATAAAGAACAGAAAATCCGTAAATACAATTCATTAAGTCCTTTCGCATTCCTTCATATGTTGGATCAGGTATTACATACTTACATTGCATTAGGAGTTATGGGAACGATTTTAATCGGAGCAGTCATGTTAGAAAAATACTTGGTGCGACATGACTATATATCAGCAGCTAAATTTGTAAGTGAAGGTATTTATCACGGAACGCGAATTGGTGGAGTTTGTTTGATTGGATATGTATTTGTTCGTATCGTAATCATGTTTTAAGGAGGGAAGAGAGTAATGGGGATTATAAAGGAGTGGGTTCGTACGCAAAGGTTAAGGAATCAGCTTATGGAGGTGTTCGGAAAAGCAGGTTTATATACGGAACATCAAACGCGTGGGGGAAAAGTGCCTATTTATCCAAAGGTACATAATGTTTCTTCTTCAGCAGAAAGCGTGAGGTATGTTTTTACCATACCAAACGGATTAGATCCACAGAAGATTGAAAAGAAGTGGTTTTGTTTTCAGCAAATATTAGGACCGAATATTACGATTGAAGGGGATGTGAAAAAGTTTGTACTACATGTATTCCGTTCAGATGCTGGATTAAAACCATACAATTACTGTTATAAAGAATGGCAGCCCTTATTAAAAGGGTACCGTCTTCCTGTTGTGGTTGGCCGGGATCAATTTGGAAAAACGATTACGTACGATATGGTTGATTCCAATACACCACACTTATTAATAGCAGGGGAAACGGGAAGCGGGAAAAGTAGTATGGTACGTGTTGTACTATCCACACTCATTCAATATATGTCTCCTGATACGTTGCATTTGTATCTTGGAGATTTAAAAAACTCTGAATTTCATTTCTTGCGAAGAGTGAAGCATGTAAAAGAAGTTTGTATGGAAGAAATTGAAATGAAAATAATGCTTCAAAAGATGTGGAAGGAAATTAGAGAACGAAGAAAACTTATGGAAGAATATGAGGTTGATCATATTGATGCGTACAACAAGTTAAATCCAGATCATCAAAAACCATATATTCTACTTGCTATTGATGAAGTGGCCATGCTAAAAGATGAAAAAGAGTGTATGACTACAATTGAAAAGATTTCAGCAGTCGGCCGATCACTTGGGGTGTTTCTTATGCTTAGTATGCAGCGGCCAGATGCGAAAGTGTTGGATGGTAAGTTAAAGCTAAATATGACCGTTAGAATCGGCTTTAAATGTGATAGTGCAATTAATAGTAATATCATGGGTACTCCTGGTTCAGAGCATTTAGAGCAATCTGGCCAAATGATTTTAAAACGAAATGGATTAAAGAAAGTGCAAGCTCCTTATTTGGAATTAAGTAAGGCGAAACAAATTGTTGAACCGTATCGCATGTCTAAAGGAGAGAGGATACTCCATAATTCTTTGCAGGAAGAAATGCCGCTATTTGGGGTGTTAGATGATGAAGAGTAGAGATAAAGGAATCCTGAATGATTTGAATCGATTTAGATGCATGTCCCGTGACGATATTATTGACTTGCATTTTCAAGGCTTAAAGAATGCGGTAACTTGTTGTAATACGGTTATGAAACGATTAAGAAGAGACGGCTATGTTGATGCTAACGTATTGCAGCACCCATACATTTATTTTCCACAACCCAGTTCTATCAGAAAAACGAGTCAAAAAATTCCTCATTTCCTTGGTATTGTGGACGTATACAAACAACTCGTTCATTATGAAAATCCTAAACTATTCGAAGTTGAACCAAAGTATAGGAAAGAATATATGGAGCCGGATGCTTTTACAATATGGCGTAGATCGCCATTCTTTATTGAAGTTCAAAAGTCAGTGTACAGTAAAAAGCTAATGCAAGATAAGATAAATAGATATGAGTTATACTTCCATAACCAAGAATGGCATAATGAATATTGGCAACCGAAAGCTTCTAAATTCTTTCCTTCAATCCTTATCATTACTGACAAACATTACGACGTTCAATCTCCTTATTTCCGTATATTCCAGGCGAATTCTATAGAAAGTTTTATGAATAATTTAACAGTGAAATCATAAAGAAAGCCTGCATAGTGCAGAGCTTTTTTCTTTTTGATAATCTATTAAGCCGTGTGTGATGCTGATTGTTAGAAGGTGGTAAATCTTCTTCTGGAATGATATCTCCATAATTGATAATTTGTACAATAACCTCTCCATTATCACTATATCCATTCATATCAACAAGTTGTCCCACATATCCGTTTGTACCAATATCTTTTTAAAGTACTCTAAAAAATGCACTTTATCTTATCTTTATCTTATCTTTACTTTATTTTTAAATTTCTATATTAAACTTTAAACCTAAAGGAAATGAATTTGAGTCTAAAAAGGGGCAGGGAAATAGATGATTATTACATCTTTTGTAAATAACCAACCACCATTGAAAAATGGAATTTCTTATACGAGGAGGAATATATGAAGAATACGAGTAAAAAACAAATTATTATATTATTCTTTATTAGTATTTTAGGTTTAGGAACAATGCTTGGAATACTATATTTTAATCATAAAACTAATATTCAACAAAATAAAGCGCTCGCTACCGAAAAACGTGTATTACAATATGAGCCTACCTTGAAAAAAGAATTAGAAAAATATAATTTAGGAGGGAAAACAGCAGTTTTATTAGGAATTATGTACCAAGAGAGTAGAGGTGAGGGAAACGACCCTATGCAGTCATCTGAATCACTTGGATTAAAGCCAAATGAAATTCAAGAGACAAGCTTGAGCATTAAACAAGGGGTAAAACACTTTGCTAAAATGTACAAATATGGAACGGAAAAAGATGTTAGCATGGATACAATTATTCAAAGCTATAATATGGGGCCAGGGTATATTGATTTTATTGCTAGTCAAGAAGTTAAACAACACTCGGAAGATTCGGCCAAAAAGTTTTCTAAGATGAAAGTTAATCAAAACCCAGCGATGTACACTTGTGGTGGAAATAAAAATAATTTTAGGTATCCATATTGTTATGGTGATTTCACATATGCCACAAAGGTGAATGAAAAAACAATACTTATTGAAGAACTTCTTCGAAATGTACATGACTCTTCTAAATAAGCTGTATAATGATACCGTCGGTTTTGGTGCAAAAATAGAATAAAAGATAATAAAGCGCATAGATTCCTAACGGAATCGTATCTTATGCCGCAAGCCCAAACAATTGATGGATGAATTCTTTTTGATTTTGGACAGACTGGTCCCGTAAATCAACCTGTTCTTTTTTAATCATATGCATGACTTCTACTCCAGAAAGAATGGATGTAGCTGTGTCAAAACATTTGAACCCTAGCATAGAACGAATTCGCTTCTTTATAAAACGATGATCTTGTTCTACTATGGTATTCAAGTACTTTTGTTGTCTAAGTCGCATACCACCAGGTATGCTTTTTTCTTTTTTCAACTGTTCAATTGCAATAGGATAAGCTGGATTTTTATCGACTGTTATAACAGGAGGTTTTGAAACATGAAAAGACTGCAAGGCCTTCTTGAAAAAGTGCTTTGCAGCCTTCTGGTCTCTTGTTTTGCTTAGGTAAAAATCGATTGTATTTCCTTTTGAATCAACAGCACGATACAGGTACATCCATTGACCTTTTACTTTGATATATGTTTCATCGACTCTCCAGGAGTCATTTGTTTGTTTAAGGTGACGTCGGATTCGTTTGTCCAATTCAGGACCGTACTGATGAACCCAACGCATAATCGTTGTATGAGAAATGGATAAGCCCCGTTCCTCCATCATTTCCACTAAATCACGAAAACTGAGGTTGTACCGTAGGTACCATCTTACCGTTAACAAAATAATATCAGGCTGATAATGTTTCCATTTGAATACATATTCCTTTTCCATACCAATCACGCACCTTCTTTAGATTAGTAGTATCAGTATGTCCAAGATTTGTAGATTTATTGCAATTGTCCTGAAGTTTTTGCACCAGAACCTCTTTTAAGGCAGCCATGTTGAATCCTCCAATTATTAATTGTTTAATATAATGAAAAAAGGACAAACCTAGTCCTGTTAGGGATATATAGGTTTGTCCTTTAGTATGTGGGGTAATGATATGTTTAATTACCATTATTATAACTGAATTTACAAATATTTTCAATTAGGTCTGACATCTTATTAACAGGCATACTAGTAATATTAAAATCTATTATAAATATATATCTTATATATTAAAAAGAAATAAAGATAAAACTTTTATAGGTTATCAAAAATAGGGAATAGACTTACTCCCACAAGGGAAAATTTGATATAAGAGCATAAAAAATCATAAATTGTAGAAAATGTTTCCGTAGATTCAAGGATTAATAGACTTTCAATTCTACAAAAAAGCATAAAGAAAATTATATGTTTCTACATGAAATCGGAAAGAAATTGATACAGATTACATTATATTTATTCAACCATGTAAACAGGGCGGATTTTCATTATTTTGGTAAATGGAGTAGTATTCATCGAAGAAATATCCACAATTTGTCCAGATAAAGCTGCTATTTGTTAACATTATTCAGTATTTACACATAATCCACACTATTATTGATGATTTTTATTAGATGGATTGAACGGCACTAGTATTTTCAAGGCTATTGGGAAAATATTATTCACATTTGATCATATTTTTCCTCATATCCACTGTTTTTTATAATTTTCCTTCCGATTTTTTGTAGGTATAGTAGGATAGGTTTTACTTCAGAAGAAGAATACTCCCTAGTGTTATGTGGAGAGTTATGTATAGATAGAAGAGAATTTGTATAGAAGTGCATAAAAAAAGACTCCATTTTACATGAAGTCCTTCTGATTTGGTATTTATAAATAGAGTATTAGAAAAGGGTTACTAATAAAACAAACACGAATAGCCCTCTACTTTCGATTTTTTCAAAAATAGAGAGCTTGTTACTATTATTTTATTTCCATTGCGCTTAGCACCTGATCTGGAGCTGTTATTGTTGCACCAGCACGTATTAAGTGTTCAAAGGTACGCATAAACTCTAGTAAATTAAATTGCTTTGGCAGCTCAATTACACGAAGTTTTTCTTGTGGTAGTTTATCAATTGCTTCGATAAACCATTCACGTACATCACTTGGAATCGTGCGTTCTTTATGGCCACGAACTTTTAATTTTTCACGCATTTCAATTTCTAAAGCGATATATGCATGGAGATTCACTCCCTGATCATATGCATATTTTCTAAATAACGTTTCTTCCTGGTATTTTAGGTAATTACGGTGATAAGATTCTTCAGTCACTGGTACTGCAAACTTCTGCTTGAGTAGTGCATGCACATTTTTAAACATCTTCTTAATGCTATGAAGAGAGTACATTGAATAATGTAGACCAAAATTAAAGACAGCTTGTTCGCGGTCACTATTTCTCTCTTTTGGTATATGCTGTGCAATAAGAGGATAGATACCTTCTTTTGCTGCTGTATCAAGAATTTGATATTGAGATGTTTGATGCAATAGTTTTTTCAATGTATATACAATTTTCGTTGGATATCCTTCTTTTCGATCAACCATGTCACGAAGTCCACGAATCACACCACGAATTTGACGATGACAAGTATGCTTTAAAACATGAATGAATTTATTCATGTCTGAAGAAAGTTCACCGATATTCATTTCTTGTAGGACTGATTCAATAAATTTCGCTTTACGAGCATAGGTAGCTTTTGGTGTAAATGGATCCCTGTGTTGCTCTTCTCCGGATTCTTTCGTACATAAGAAGTCCGAATGGATAGATAGATATAAGGTTGTATATCGCTTTGTATGCTTTACACCTTTTTGCATTTTGCAAATTTTGAATAGGGGATTCTCCGTACACGGTAATGCAGTTGTTAATTCTTCGATAACCGCACGGATCTGGTGCGGATATTTTTTATGTAAGAAACGATACATCCCACCAAAGTGAGTTTTGTTACCTCTTTCATCCTGCTTGTCCAAAGAACGCTTTAACGTTGTTTCTGTATGTTGTTGCATAGCAATGTCTAAGAATAGTTTCTTAGCTGCTACAGATAGCTTAAAGAAAGCCTTTGTAAATACAACAGGACTAATATATACGTATGGATTTGTCTTTTCTGTTTCTTCATTCATAAAATGAGTAAGTTTGATTGTATAGCGGCCATCTACGCCATTTTCGATAGCGATTATGTTATGTATGCTTAATTTCTTTAGAGCGATATAGAATTGTGAGTGCTGGATATGAGCAAATTCTTCTTTATATTGCTTGTAATCTTCCCACATCATATGTATCGTTACATTTGGAATGACACCATTTGTATAACATTTCTTATGTAGATATAAGAACACTTCAAGATCTGCATTCGTAATACCATATAATTTATGTTTTCTTCCTGTTTTCTCTGCAAGTGCAGACATTGCACGACGTGAAAAAGATGGTTTAGCTTGTTCGACAAAGCCTTCTACATCCGCAATACGTTCTTCGTATGTCATGTGCTGCAGAATATCTTCTAAATATGTATCTTTATAGCTGTAGTACTTCTTTTCAAATGCTTCTACAAACTTTTGCCAAGACTTTAGTGTTACTAAAACTGCATTTGTTGTTTCACCATTTAAGCTACGCTGATTTTGAATAATAAATGATTTCCCCATCTTTTTCACCTCCGTTCTACAAATTCAGAAATATATGCTAAAAGACTATAAAATATACCAATTATGATTATAGCAAATCGAAAAATGGTGAAAGGTGCTCCTTTAAGAAGAAAAATAGCAACTTGCAACAGCCTCTAAAGGCAAGTGTATCAAGGGATTGGAGAATTCTACTGATTTTTTTTGTGTTAAGGATACCGCAAACATGTTGCAAGTTGAATTATATGTAAATGAATAAGTAAAGAAACACCTAACCCCTTGATATATAAGGGATTTAAGTGGAAATGCCAAAAAAATAAGGGTAAGGATACAGCAAACATGTTGCAAGTTAAGAAGTACGCCTATTAACCGTAAATTATACCGATTATCGTTGATATGATAGGTTTTATTAGAGTTTTATGAATCGCGATAGGGTAAGGATACCGCAAACAGTGTTGCATCTTATGAAAAAATAAGGGTAAGGATACCGCAAACGTGTTGCAAGTTGAGTTATATGTAAATGAATAAGTAAAAAACATCTAATCCCTTGATATATAAGAGATTCGAGTGAAAATGCCAAAAAAGTTAGGGGAAGGATACCGTAAATATGTTGCGTTTTATTTGTATAACTTGTTGTAAATATAAAAAACACACTTAAAAATTTTAAACTAGAACGATTTTGTGTGTAATGTATTAGGTTGAGAAAAGATTGTACTGTTGCAAGTTGGACGAAGTAGGGTAAGGATACCGCAAACGTGTTGCAAGTTGTAGAGTTAAGGAAAGAAAAGCGCAAAAGGAATGCAAGTAAAGAGGAATAGGGAAAAGAAAGAGCAAACGTGTTGCAAGTTGTAGAGTTAAGGAAAGAAAAGCGCAAAAGGAATGCAAGTAAAGAGGAATAGGGAAAAGAAAGAGCAAACGTGTTGCAAGTTGTAGAGTTAAGGAAAGAAAAGCGCAAAAGGAATGCAAGTAAAGAGGAATAGGGAAAAGAAAGAGCAAACATGTTGCAAGTTGTAGAGTTAAGGAAAGAAAAGCGCAAAAGGAATGCAAGTAAAGAGGAATAGGGAAAAGAAAGAGCAAACATGTTGCAAGTTGTAGAGTTAAGGAAAGAAAAGCGCAAAAGGAATGCAAGTAAAGAGGAATAGGGAAAAGAAAGAGCAAACACGTTGCAGGTTGTAGAATTAAGGAGAAGAAACAGCAAAACCTTTTAATTATCTGTTACAATAAATTAAATATAATAGTAGTAAAGATTTTTATGATGAAAACTACTTTGTTGTGATCCATGGTTTAGGGAGGAATATAAAGTGGATAACTTATTACAAATGTTCCGAGATGCATTGCTAATCTCTGAGCCAATTTATAAAAAGAATGAGCCATTATGGAATAAATGGAATGCATACTTTAAAGATGTTAAAAACAATAATAATAAAGTACTAACCTCACCCTATGCTTCTCCATCATTTACTGCATTAGTATCTTGGTTAGAGAAAAAGCAAGAGTCCGGAGTTACATTAGTACAAATTTATGCAAAAATTGATTCTTATAAGGAAGAAATATATAAAGAAATTGAAGGATTTATAGAAAAAGAATTTCAAGATGTAGCACCTTCAAATTCCATAATATTAGAAAATGATCAAAATGCAGATAAGCTAAATACAGTGAACCATGAGGATTATTACGAGGTAAATAATTCTGCTGTTTACTATAAATTAAGAGATGGAATTGCAAAGAATCAATTTGAAGAAGATGAAAAAAGTAAAGTCTTACAGTATCCCATTGAAACGAAGTCTTCTAATGGTGTAGCTCAACTTTCTTCACACAAAGACGAGGATTTAAGACTTACAAACACTGAAGAATCAGCTCGATGGAATACCCTTGTTGATGATGTAATGAGTAATATGGATGATTTAACGGCAGACTGTTTAGATGCAATTACAATACAGTGGATAAATGAGGCAAAATCTCCAGATGAATTCATTGATTTTTCATATGAGCAAGTTTTAGAGATGTGCAATATTCCAAAGACAGTCGTCAAAAATAAAGAATATTATCGAGCGGAAGATAAAATTAAAATAGCAAAGAGGATTGCGGCTTTAGCAAGTATTTTTATCTATTTAAATGATGATAATGAGGTCGTAGTACTAAACGATCGTGATGACGAAGGAGAACGAGTAGAATTAAAGCGTGAGGTTATTAAAAGGTTATTTGTTTTAGATTCGGTTGTATTGTGGAGACATAGTGTTACAAACGAATATATGGGGATTGAATCTTGTCGTATTAAGCCAGGTAGTTTTTTAACGAATTATTTATACGGATCAAATAATACAACAGCATTATTGTCTAAAAAGGCCCTTGAATACAATAGTTATAGACATAAATATCATAAAAGGTTAATTCGATACTTGACATGGCAATGGAGAATTAGACAAATGTATTCATCATTGAAAAAGCCCTATTCTATAGGAGGGGACAAGGGGCTACTAGCAGTAATGGATATTCCAAAAGATTGGAAGCCGAATCGTATTAGAGAACAGCTAGAGAATGTTTTAATGGATTTAGAAAATGAAAAAGTAATCTCTCATTGGGAGTATAGTGACCCGCTTGATGAACAACAAATTGGGAAACGTAACTGGTTTAAAAATTATTACGCTAACTTAGGGATAACTATTTTACCACCTGAGGAAATGCTACAGTCAATGGATAGTGGAATAGGAAAGAAATTTATAGAGGAACCACAAGAGCAATTACCTGTAGTAACAGTTGTTGAAGAGGTTAGGGAGACTGTGGAACCAGTCGAACAAAGAGAGAAGAAAATTCGGGATCAAATACTGAAAGTGCATAATGAAAAAAATGTAAGTATTCGTGAAATAGCAGATGAAGTTAGTATTTCGCCATCTACGCTGTCTAGATTTTGTAATTATAAAACAAAACGCTTGTCTAAAAAAGCATTAGAAAAGTTAACGAAATGGTGTGAGAGACAAGAAATACTAGAAAAAATGTAATGTAGACTAAAAACTACTCTTAGAAATAGAGAAAATGAAAATACACATACATTATGTATGTGTATTTTATTTAGAATAATAGATGATAGAAACCACCTACTGCATTTTAAAATGACTGTTGATATTGTCTTGTGAGAATGAATTCATTTAATATAGTAGTTAAAAGGGGGAGTATTGAAAATGAAATTAAATAATTGGGATGAAATTAGTATTGAAAAAAGTACAAACATTGGTAAAGAAGAAATGGAGTTATTATTACTAGCTGATCCTTCACCAGAAGTAGTTAATGGATACCTTAAACAAGGGGACTGTTTTGTTTTGAAAAAGGATGCTATTACTGTAGGTATTATGATTTTAATTCCTACTCGTCCTGAAACAATTGAAATTATAAATATAGCAGTTTCTGAAAAAGAACAGGGAAAAGGGTATGGGAAATATTTGCTTGGGTTTGCTATAGACTATGCTAAAAAAGAGAAATATAAAACCATAGAAATAGGGACGGGAAATTCTAGCTTAATGCAATTAGGCCTTTATCAAAAATGTGGGTTTAGAATAACAAATGTGGATAGGGATTTTTTCTTACGCAATTATGAAGAGGAAATATATGAAAACGGTATTCAATGTATAGATATGATTAGGTTAACGCAATATTTATAAAAAAATTAAAAAGTAATCATATATCAAAAATCGTAACTCTCAGTTGATTGATGAGATGTTACGATTTTTTATTTTGAATAATGTAAACCTTAACCCTTCATTAAAAAAATGAAGTATGTGAGACGGCTGGAATCGAATTGTAAATTCTTTTAATGCAACTTTATATTTATAAAAGGTATATCTTTTATAGTTTTAATTTCAAAATGTTTTTATTATTCAGATAGATGTTTTTCTAATAATTTCAATAAAAAGTAAAAACAGTAAAAGTTATTACAGTTAATAATAAGTTAATACTCTTATTAACAAATTGATGAGTTATATTTTTCGAATTAAAAGAGAGGAAATTCTTTCTTTTTTGAGGGAGGTTCTTAATAAATGCAGCTATAACAAGTATTATGTTGTTTTAACGATATAAGAATATAGTTTTTTTAGATTAATATTTTTATAAAAATAAAATTTATTCTACATTGAGAAAGTAAAAATAAGGAAAAAATGATTGAATCCCATAAAGTAACATGTGAATATTATAGATATATAAAATACATCGAAATTCTAGATCATTTTTATAAATCTAAATGTGCAACTAATGAGGAGGAATGATCGTGTTAATAATTTAGTTTGTTTCATTATTCAATCATTTACGTACATCTATGGGCTTTCATAACGCGCAATTATCTTTTACTGGTAAGAATTTTAATATCAAATTTCTAGGGAAGTGATAAGTAATGGTCACTGTATTAAATAATGAAATTAAAAAAACATTAGTTGAAAAAATTGTAAATAAAAGTGCGTGTATTGGGTATATTGGTCTAGGATATGTTGGACTACCATCGGCTCTTAAATGTTTAGAAGTAGGTTATACGGTAAGAGGATTCGATAAAAACCTCACTAAAATAGAAAAATTAGAATGTGGAACAAGTTATATCAGTGATATTCAGGATACTGAAATTCAAGACGCTTTACATACAAATAGATTTTTTATTAGTACAGAAATGAATTATATAAATGAATGTGATGTTGTTGTTATATGTGTTCCTACTCCTTTAGAAAAAGATAGTAAACAACCAGATTTAACATATATTCATTCAGCAGTTAATGAATTAGTCAAATACATTAGAAAGGGTACATTAATTATTCTAGAAAGTACTACTTATCCAGGTACAACAAGAGAAGAGATTTTATATAAATTAGAACATGAAACTAATTTTGAAATTGGTACAGATATTTTTGTAGCATACTCCCCAGAGAGGATTGACCCTGCGAATAAGTCATTTTCAATCCAAGATATTATTAAAATTGTAGGTGGAGTTACGCCTAATTGTACAGATTGTGCTGCAGCCTTTTATAGTCACCTAATTAAGGGGATTCATAAGGTTAGTAGTCCAGAAGTGGCAGAGACAGCGAAGTTATTAGAAAACACTTACCGTTTTATAAATATTGCTTTTATTAATGAAATGACACAAATATGTAATGAATTAAACATTAATATTTGGGAAGTAATTGATGCCTCTGGGACTAAGCCGTTTGGATTTCAAAAATTCTATCCAGGTCCTGGTGTAGGAGGACATTGTATTCCAATTGATCCTATATATTTTAAATGGATTGCAAATAATAAAGATTTAGCAACAAAAATGATTGATGTAGCACAAGAAATTAATGAAAATATGCCTAAGTATATTATTAAGCGGGCATTACAGTTGCTACAGGATAAAGATGGAAAGAATGTTCTTATAATTGGCGTTGCATATAAAAAAAATGTTAACGATGCCAGAGAATCGTCAGCTTTGGATATTATGAATGGTTTAATGCTAGAAGGGTATAACGTCGATTACCATGATCCATTTATTGAGGAGCTAATTGTGGACAATCATAAAATAAAAAAATCGATAGATTTAACTACGAATGCATTAAATAAATACAATTTAATTATTGTTCATACGGATCATGATTGCATTAATTTTAATTTGCTCAATGAGGAAAATTGCTTAATTTTAGATACAAGAAACATATTTAAAGATGAGTCAATATATAAAAAAAATATTATATGTTTGTAGGTGATTATATGGTAGAATTTATTCCTTTTTATCGACCAGAAATAAATGATGAAGATGTTGAGGGAGTTATTCGTGCTCTTAAGTCTGGATGGCTTTCAAAGGGGCCAAAAGTGATAGAGTTTGAAGAGAGTTTAAAAGAATATCTAAATACTGGACATGTAGTAAGTTGCAATTCAGGGACTGCCGCATTGCATTTAGCATTATTGTCTTTGGGAATTGGAGTAGAAGATGAAGTAATAGTTCCAAGTTTTACTTTTTGTTCTAGTGTAAACGTTATCATGCATGTAGGTGCAAAACCAGTATTTGTAGACATAGATGATGAGGATTTATGTCTTGATCTCCATGATGTTAAAAGAAAAATTACTAAAAAGACTAAAGCAATTATTGCAGTTCATTTTGCTGGATACCCAGCCAAATTACAAGAACTTCAAAAGCTATGTAAAGAACACGGGTTATTTTTGATAGAGGATGCGGCTCATGCATTAGGAACTAAATATGATAATACTTTGATTGGTACACATGGAGATATTATTTGTTTTAGTTTTTATGCTACTAAAAATATAACAACAGGTGAAGGTGGAGCGTTAGTCACTAAAAATGAGGAGATTGCTGAAAAAGCTAGATTATATG
This sequence comes from Bacillus sp. FSL R9-9492, assembly GCF_038007365.1. Taxonomy (NCBI): domain Bacteria; kingdom Bacillati; phylum Bacillota; class Bacilli; order Caryophanales; family Bacillaceae; genus Bacillus; species Bacillus sp. FSL R9-9492. The sequence continues at coordinate 113,570 of NZ_JBBOXC010000002.1, read as the reverse complement.
GTTGGCATGGCATCACCAAGAATGCATGGAATCGTTATGGCGAAAAAGGAAGTTGGCGTTATGATGTTCTATTACCTGGATTTAAGTATAACATGATGGATCTACAAGCTAGCTTAGGTATTAGTCAGTTAAAAAGAGCTGATGAAATGATTGAAAAACGAAAGAGAATAGCGGAAATATACCAGGAAGAATTAAAAGAAATCCAAGAGTATATAACATTACCTAACTATGTAAACAATCCAAGTATAAAACATGCATGGCATTTATTTGTTATAAAGATTAATCCTAATTCTCCTATCAGTAGAGATCAGATGATTCAAGAAATGAAAAAGAGAAATATTGGGCTTAGTGTGCATTTTATTCCCGTTCATATGCATCCATATTATCAAGAGAGATTTAATGTACAATTACCCAAAACAGAAGAGGTATTTGATCAAATTATTTCATTACCATTATATAGTGCACTTACAGAAAATGAGGTTGAACATATCATTACGTCTTTAAAAAGTTTATACCAATTAAAGGTAGGGAGGTAAATATTTATGAAGATTGGAGTTATTGGTGGCGGTGGATTTATTGGTAAACATGTTACAAAGGAGTTAATAGCAAGAGGTTATGAAGTAATTATATTTGATAAATTTAAACCAAGTATGGATGTTCCATTTGAAGAAATTGATATCTTAGATATTGCTACATTAAGAGAAAAGCTTATTAATGTGGATGGGGTCATCCATTTAGCTGCATTAGTTGGTGTTGATAATTGTCGTTCAAATGAAGAAGATGTAGTAAGGGTGAATTTTGAAGGCACGAAAAATATTGTAGAAGTTTGTATAGAAAATGGAATAGATAAGTTACTATTTTCTTCTAGTTCTGAGGTGTACGGGGATGGTGTGAGTGTTCCGTTTAAAGAAAATGATGTTAAAATTCCCAAATCAGCTTATGGAAAAGCTAAATTAATGTCGGAAGATTTTTTGAAAGAATATGCTAATAATAGTTTTAAAGTCAGAGTGGTACGTTATTTTAATGTATACGGTTCACAACAAAATGATAACTTTGTGATTTCTAAGTTTTTAAAACAAGCTCATAACGGCGAAAATATGACTATTTATGGGGACGGACAGCAAATTAGATGCTTTAGTTATATTAGCGATATTGTTAATGGAACGATATTAGCATTTGAATATGAAGGAGAGAATTTTGCAGATTTTAATATAGGAAATAACAAGCCTATATCTATGGGGGAATTAGCGGTAAAAATCAATGAATTAATGGGAAACAAAAGTGAAATTGAATTTCTTAATTTAGGAGATGAGGGAGTAAGAGATTCTAATATTGAAATATTCAGAAGAATCCCTTCGGTAGAAAAAGCTCAATTATTATTAAACTATCAACCGGTTATTTCATTAAATAAAGGGTTAGAGATAATAATAGAGGAGAAATATGGAAACACAGTATCTATATCCTAAAAACCCTAAAAAAATTAAGTATCCAATATATCCTTCTTTTTGGAGTGTATTTGATCATATATATTTTTTGAAAAATATATATAGATCCAATCATTCTAATCTAAAAGAGAGTCTACAAAGCCTCTACCCTAATTCCGAAATTATATTAACTAATAGTGGTTCTTCGGCATTAGTAGCAGGGTTAAAGTATTTAAAGATAAAAAAAGAGGATGAAGTAATTTTATCAAATTTTAATTGTCCTAATGTAATAGAGGCAGTATTAACAGTAGGAGCAAAACCTGTATTAATTGATTTGACTACTGATTACTCACTTTCTCTTAATAAAATAAAAAAATATTCAAATGAAAATACAAGAGCAATTATTCTTACACATGTGTATGGATGTCATGAAGATTTAGAAGTTATTAATTGGGCCAGAGACAATGATATTTATACAATTGATGATGCAGCACAAGCAATGTTCTCTTATCAAAATGAAAAATCAATTGGTAGTTTAGGTGACATTGGAATTTTAAGTTTTGGGGGAACTAAACCCATCCCGAGTATAGGGGGAGGAGCGTTACTTCTTAATCGTACGGTAAATGACTTGTGTGACATGGATGAAGAAAAGAAGGCAGAAGTGTTTTTAGATTATAAAAACCACCTCAAAACGCAATTAGCTTTAAGAATCAAGAAGAATAGGCTATTGAATTTATTTACTGATTATTGGGAAAATTTAGGGGTTCTTCCTTCCTATAATAATAGCAAATTGGATTCTTTGCCAGAGGAAATGGAAGTTATATATCCAAAAACAATGTCCACATTACGTTCATTGCTAATTGATAAACACTTAAAGAGAATGAAAAAGATTTTAGAAATTAATATATATAATGCTAGTTTGTGTTATACGATGCTGCAATCAATTGAAGAAAAGTACGGGGTAAAGATTATATTTTCAAATCAGAATGTTTATTTGAACTATTTCACTATTATTTTCAAAGAACCATCTGATAGATATGAGTGTTCCGTATATTTGGCGGAAAAAGGAATACAAACTTGTTGGAATTATCTACCTCTAAGTGAAATTCCTATCTTTTCCAAGTACGCCACAGAGTCAAAAAATATAGAATTTTTATGGCCTAGAGTATTATCAATACCTTTTAAATATCCTTTAAGGAAAAAAGACCTTAAGTATATATGTAGTCAAATTCTAATATATTTAGAGAAAAAGAAGTAAAAGGTGATTATATGGAAATCGAAATATGTACTGACGCCCAATATTGGGATACTTGTATGGAAGAATATAATGGATCTGTATTCCATTGTTATGAATGGGGAAAATTAATGGAATTATTACCTGGTGTTCAATTTTTTCCAGTACTAATAAAAACAAGGAATACAATAGTTTTATCTCCTATATATGTACAGGATGGTAGGGTACTGGGAAGTTTAATTGGTTATGGAGGCCCTGTAATCATTGGCCAAGATAAAATAGATTTTTCATTTTATGAATCGATAATAAATAGGAAGTTTGAAAATAAAATTCAAAAACTTTTATTACCTAGAACCATAAATCCTTTTCAAAGTTATAGTGATGAAAAATGGGAGTATAAAGAAACTTATATGTTAGATCTACCAAATAATTTTGAGGATTTGTGGACATCGTGTTCAGGAAAAGCTAGGACAAGTGTTAGATATGCACGTAAACAGAATGTTGAAATTCGGCCTATAGCTTTAGAAGAATTAGATGAATTTTACAATTTATATCAGGAACATAATAACAGTATAGGGGCGAGTTATTCATTTAGTAGAGAGTTTTTTTATTGTTTATTTATTAATTTAAAAGAAAGAATCCTTTTCTTAGGAGCATTCTTAGAAGAAGAACTAATTAGTTCCAGTATATTTATAATGGATAAACAAGTTTTATATTACTGGATTAATATTAATAATATCAAAGGGAAAAATACACAATCTTCATATTTGCTACTAAATGATGCGTTTGAATTAGCAATTCATAATAAATTAAAGTATGCGGATTTAGGATATTCGCATAATAAAGGAATTGCTAGACCAAAGATATACTGGGGAGCAGTTTTGAAAAAATGTTTTTGTTTAAAAGAGAGGATTTAAACTATGATTATTAGTGGCCACCAACCAAGTTATTTACCTTGGTATGGTTTTTTTGAAAAAATTCATAAATCGGATGTGTTTGTATTTCATGATATAGCACAATTTGAAAAGAAAGGTTTTTTAAATAGAAATCGTATTAAAACTTCCCAAGGAGTATCCTGGTTAACGGTTCCGATGCAAATGAAAAATTATAAAGAAATCCCATTGAATAAGTTAAAGATAGACAATACACAAGATTGGGAGCGAAAGCATTGGAAGACAATAAGAATTAATTACTCTAATGCGCCCTATTTCAATGTATACAAGGATTATCTAGAAAATTTTTATTCAGAAAAATGGGATAATCTAAATAGTATGAATATGAACTTTATTCATTTTATTATTCAAGAATTAAATATTGATACGGAATTATATTATGCATCAGAGCTAGAGGGGATTACAGGGAAAAAAAGTGATTTTGTATTAGAGCTTTGTCAAAAGTTTAATGCCAATACTTATTATTCTGGAAGTTTAGGTCAAGATTATTTAATAGAAAGTGATTTTGAGCATGAAAATATAGAAATCATATACCAAAGGATAAGAGAGTATTCTTACCCACAGTTATTTGGAGAGTTTATACCGCATTTATCTATGCTAGATGTTTTATTAAATTGTGGTCCAGAGGAAACAGAAAAATTTATTAAAGGAGTTTAAAATCATATGAATGTACTTGTATTTGCTGCACATCCGGATGATGAAATTATTGGTGTTGGTGGAACAATAGCAAAACACGTGGAACAAGGTGATGATGTACATGTTGTAATCCTTGCAGAGGGGAAATCTTCGAGATCTAAAGAATACAGAGAACTAGATTTAGAGGTTAAGAGCCTGTCTTATAAAGAAACGGAGGGGGCATGTACTACACTTGGTGTAACAAGTTTTGTGAGGTTAGATTTTCCTGATAATCGTCTTGATACATTGCCATTACTAGATGTTGTAAAAGAAATTGAAGAGCACATTAATAAAATAAATCCTACGATTATTTATACTCAATATGGCGGAGATATAAATATTGATCATACTGTTGTTTATAGAGCAGTGATGACAGCTACACGACCTCTACCAAATAGTAATATTAAATGGGTGTTTGCATATGAAACCTTATCTTCTACTGAGTGGAATTATAATGAGAAAGATAAGTTTCTTCCTAATTATTTCGTAAATATTGAAGAACATTTGGAGACGAAATTAAATGCGATGAAACATTATGAATCGGAGTTAAGGGAATTTCCTCACCCACGTTCAATAGAAGCAATGAAGCACAATGCTTTTGTATGGGGAGCAAAGTCAGGATATAAAGCGGCTGAGGCATTTATGTTAGTAAGAGGAACATGGTAGGTGAAGAGAATATGTTAATACCGCAGGTACCATTCTTTGGATTAGATAGCAAACAAATAGATTTAAAATGGGTTGAACAAGGTTATGGATTAGAAGCAAATATTTTTGATGGAGAATCTTTACATGATAAGTCATATACAACAAAGTTTTCAGATGTACTTTCTTTTGTTCAAACACTTAATCCATCTTTATTAACCTTGCATTTTCCAACTGATAATGCAGACTATTTAAATAGTGAATTTATAAAAAAACAGTTATATGAGTTTATTAATCTTGCTATAAAATATAACGCAGCAGGTATAACAGTTCATGCTAATCAATTTATGAACATAGCAGAATTTCAAAAGTATAATCTTATTGATAATAGAAAAAGAATTATAGAGTTCTTTAAAATGATAGATGAGGAAATAAAAGGAACCAATATATGGATAGGTGTTGAAAACTTACCCATCATTGGAAACTTAGGTGATGACTTTGATCCTATATTTGTATACCCAGAAGATTTTAATGACTTGGTAAATTTAGATTTATCTAATGTTGGAATAACGTGGGATATATGCCATTGGTCTATCACTTATCTTACACGTCTAGGTATTTCTAAATTATTAAGACAAGAGGAAATTGAGTATAAAGACTTTCATAAGTATATAAATTTAATGGATCATATCAAACATTTACATTTTAGTTCTTTTAAACATTTGACGATTCCTTATAGTGAGGTACGCTGCTTTGAGGGAGAAAGTCCGACTAATGGTTCTATTAACGAAAATTTATTACATGAAACTTTATTAAAAGTAAATAATCAAGTTTCAAGTAGAAATATAGGAATTGTATTCGAAGTACAGGAGACTGATTACACAAATAGAGTGAAATCATGGGAGACTCTTAATTGGTTCCAAAAGAATATTACTGGCATACAAGCAAACTCGAATTTTTTAAAGATATAAAAAGAGTTACTGCTTTAATATCATAACAAGTAATTTGAGTTAGAGATGATTTTAATGAACCTTTTCTTCTAAATAAGTATGTTAGGAGGGAAGGTTTTACTATTAATGTTTCCTAATAAAAGGGAGGACAAATGAAAAAATTAACTATTACCCCAAAAAACATTGTAAGTTTTGGAATTCTATTTCTTTTCTTTTTTAGTAATCCATATGGAGAACCAGTAAAAGTAAATGCTATGGTTAATAATAATCTGTATTCTCCTGTGACAGAACAAGTTCGTGCTAATCGTGCCATTGAGCATATACGTTTTCTTTCTGAAAAAATTGGTCCACGGCCAAGTGGGACTATGCAAGAACATAGAGCAGCTAAATACATTGGAGATACATTGCAGAAATTAGGATATGAGGTTGAGTATCAAGCATTCCCTGTACCTAATCAATATATTGGAAGTATTTCTTTTAGTATGTATGGGGAAAAAGATTGGCAGGTTGGGGCAGCATCTAATGCATTTATATCTACAAATCCAGTGGTTGGCTCGGTAGTTTTTATAGGAAAAGAAACCAATATTAATAGTTTATCTGAGTCGATCCAGGGGAAGATAGTATTATTAGAACAAGCCGATACTATTGAAAAATATAATGAACAGGTTGAGCATGTAGCGATAAAGGGAGCAAAGGGTGTGTTGTTATATAGTACGATTGGGGATAGAGGGAACTATGGAGAAGCTTTTAATCCAGTTTTAAAAAAGAAACAATCGATACCTGTATTTGGGCTTGCCTATAATCAGGGGATTAGAATGAAAGAAAAGTTATTACATAATCACAATGTAGTCAGTTTAAAGGCAAAGCAAGAAGTAAATTTACGCTCATCAAATGTTATTGCGAAAAAAAAGCCTAAACATACGACAGGTGATGAGGAAGTAACAATAATGAGTGCTCATTATGATAGTGTTATTGGGGCACCTGGAGCAAACGATAATGCTTCTGGAGTAGGGCTTTTATTAGAGTTGGCTTACAATTTTAAGGATATAGAGACTAATAAAGAAATTCAATTTATTGCTTTTGGAGCGGAAGAAAATGAATCTTTAGGAGCTTATCATTATGTTAATCAGTTATCTGCTAAAGACAAAACACGTATTCGAGGAGTGTTTAATGCAGATATGATTGCAACAAGTTATCATCAGGCTAAGGATTTATATGCAATGACGTTAGATGGCTCTCAAAATGAAGTAACAAATACTGCTGTAGCTACTAGTAAAGAATTGAGGAAATCGGTTGTGTTAACTGGAAAGTTTGATTCTAGTGATCATGTACCATTTAATCAAGCTGGAATTCCCTCTGCTTTATTTATATGGATGGATGTAGAGAGTTGGGATCCTCTTATTTATCATGTTGAAAGGGTTTTCCATACACCTCAAGATACCGTTTTAGAGAACATCTCGGCTCAACGTATGCAAGATGCACTGGAGATTATTGGTACGAGTTTATATTATTTTATCAAAAGATAAGTATTTTTATGAATTGGTAGCTTATTTTGCTAAATTTAGATTTTGGTAAAAGTGTTATAAAGCTCTTTACGTAATAAAAAATATACAGTGAGCATAGGTGAGGTATATATGAGAAGTACATGGAAAGAGTTCAAGGGGATGGACCTTAATGTATGGATTCGCTTTATTGGAGAAGCTTTAAATGGTATTGCAATGATGATGTTAATGCCATTTTTCGCATTATATTTAAAGGATAAAGTAGATTCTTTGCTTGAGGTAGGTGTGATCATAGCTTTATCTCCAATTGCAGCAAGTATAGGCTCGTTAATTGGAGGACATATAGCAGATACTTATGGCCGGAAACCAACTATGGTACTCTCTATGGCCAGTAATGGGTTATTAATGCTGTTTTTTTGTTCATAGATGGTTTTATAGCATATGCAATCTTATCTATCGGTTTAGGGTTATGTAACTCTTTTTTTGAACCAGCCGCATCTGCAATGGTTACGGATGTAACAGAACCAGAAAAAAGAACTGAGGCATATGGATTACTTAGAATGGCTCATAATATAGGAGCAGCGATAGGTCCTATAATTGGCGCAGCAGTTGTAGTTGTATCAAAAGATGTCATCTTTTTGATTACTTCTGGAACCATGCTGTTTTATACAATATTAATGGTACTGTTTTTAAAGGAAACAAAACCTAAAAATGTCATGATACATGAAGAAACACCTGAAAATTCAATAAGATCCACATTAAGAGTTGTTATAAGGGATAGGATATTACTTTTCTATATAGTTACAGGAATCATTATATTTATGGGATTCTCGCAATCGGAAGGTATGTTACCGCTTCATTTTAGTAATGAGAAGACAATGATTTTTGGAAATAGTAATCCATTTCCATATTTAATGACGTTAAATGGCCTATTAGTTGTTTTTTTTCAATTTCCCATTTCAAAATGGTTAACTCACAAATCGATTGGGAAATCAATGCTATATGGCGCAATTCTTTTTGGTATTGGTCTTTTGGCAATAGGATGGTTACCAAAGTGGTTTCAAGTAATAAACACAAACGATTTAGTTATTTTAGTTTCATTATTAATAGCTTATACAGTTTATACTTTAGGAGAAATGATTATGTCACCTGTCCAAATGACATTCGTTGCTAATTTAGCTCCAGAACATTTGAGGGGTACTTATATGGGAGCCGCTAATCTGCAGTGGATTACAGGTAATATATTAGGGCCTCTTTTAGGCGGTTTATTACTGGAGCATCTTCTAGGGCATATATTATTTACAATCTTAGGTGTGGGATGTGTTATGTCTGGATTTGTTTACTTATTATTAGATAAACTTGTTGAGAATAGAAGCAAACAGATACCTATAAAACAAACATCTTAATTTTAAAAGTGTTATCGAGTTGAAAAAAATTTCTATTTTATGAATTAAGTAAAGCGCACGTTTATTAACAATAAACGTGCGCTTTGCTTATTATCATTTATAATGTATTGAAATTAATTCATACATAGTAATTTTGACAGGCTACGGTTTTAATATGATAAAAATTAATTTGATTCTTCTTAGTCGACTACAATCAGATTTCTTCTCTTATCGATATGGTTAAGTAACATACGATACTCTTCTTCGTATGTAGTTAACCGTTGGAGAAGGGATTTATTCTCTGCCGTTAAATATTCAATTTGCTGTTGTAAATCGTTCACTTCACTCACTGCTTTATAATTTTGTAGAAAGATAATAATGTCATCTAATGTAATAGATAAAGAGCTTGTTTCTTTTGTTTGTTGGATGGGAGACTTGTTATTTCCAGTTTTTTGATTTTGTTTAGCCTGTTGTATTTCTTCTTCGTATTGTTTTCGTACGCATGAGTTCCAACGAAATCCGCAAGCAGCAGGTGTCCTAGCTAATTGCTTAGCTACCTCTTTAAATGCAGCTAATTGTGTTCCACCGTCACGAATATTCTGAAGTACTATTGTTGCGAGAAGTAAATCGTTATCGTTAGTCCAGGAATCTTGTCTTGTAATTACCATACTTCAATCTCCCTTATATGTTTTTTATTATATATATGCAATTAATTAAAGAGATAGAAGACTAACCCTTCTTAAAGTGTAAAGGTTTATACGTGAACTACTCACTATTTAGCTGACACCTGAAGTGGGAGCTTCTTGGGAAGTATTTTACTAGCCATTTATGTTTACCATGCTAACAGGGTAGCCCCTACCCTAAAAATAGTATTTGTACATTGGACTTGAATACGACTACTTACTTCGCTTGGTTTTCACATATTTCAGTAGCTTAGGGTGATTGAACGTTGAAGATTTTACGTTGTAGACGAATTTCCTACAACAAACTCATATCTTCAGTTTTCATAGGGCGATCTGTATAAGTTTATTTTTACATTTTAGATGGTTATTTCACAGACACTTTGGTGTAAGTCAACCGAAATTCATCTCCCACTTATCGTTGGGCTACGCCCTTCACACGATTGAAGTGAGAGAATTCTTTTTGGAAACCAATTTAAGATGCAAATTTGCATGAAAAATAAGGTTGACTATCCATTAGTGCTGTAACTATAATCGTTACAGGAATATAACTAGGGTAATAGATTTGTTTACATGAATTATTTGTATTAATGATGTATAACCAAATATATAAAAATGAATGGAGTTGAAAATATAACCCTATATATCTGTTAGTAAAAAAAGAAGTTAGGTAACAAATAATTCGTTATAACTAAATATAATAATGTTAATTAAAAGAGGTGCACGTTTTGAAAATAATTAAGGGAATTCTAGTATCTTCAATTGCGTTAACAGCATTTAATGGAGTAGGCGGTATACTACCTAGTGAGAAATCAAAAGTTGCCTACGCAGCTAGTTACAATTATTCAAATAAGCAATTGAATTCTAATGCACATAAGCAAGTTACTAAACAATTAATTTTAAAATTTAAAAATGAAACGAATTTACCATATCAGGATGGGATTGAAAAATTTATTAAAGAAGAAAAGCATGACCCTCAATTAATCGGAATTTTAGCCGAATACCCAAATGTAACTATAAATCGACTTTTTAGTTCTTTAAACCCTACAGAAATTAAAAATCTAGGTAAAGAAATAAAAGACTCCGATCATATTTCTTCTAATTTGCTAAATTATTATATTGTAGAAGCCCAAGGTGATGTTGATGTGCAAACATTACTTACAAAATTCGAGAAATCCTCTCTTATTGAAACTGCATACCTACAGGAAGAAGAAGCGCCACCAGAAGGGCAGTTACCAAATTTATCTGTTAATCCATATGATGAGCCTAGACTTACAAGACAAGGTTACCTCGAACCAGCACCATTAGGAATTAATGCACCTTATGCGTGGAGTATTAAAGGTGGAGATGGAAAAGGAACGACTTTTGTAGATATGGAGTATGGCTGGTTATTCAATCATGAGGATTTAGTGAACCAGAATATCGAATTGATATCCGGACAGAATAAGAGTGAACACCATGATCATGGTACCTCTGTCTTAGGGATTGTTTCTGCAGAAGATAATAACATAGGTGGAATAGGGATTGCACCAAAAGCTAAGGTAAAGGTTGTGTCTCAGATTAGAGATAACGGTAGGTATAATACAGCTGATGCTATATTAAGTGCGGTTAACAATATGCAAGCCGGAGATATACTTTTATTAGAAGCACAAGCAACCTACGATGGATATGGAGATAAGAATTATCTTCCTGTAGAAGTAAAACCGGATATCTTTGATGCAATTCGTATGGGAACAAATAAGGGGATTATTATCATCGAAGCAGGTGCAAACGGCGGAAATGACTTGGATCAATTTAGAGACCGTAATGGTAAACAAGTTTTAAATCGTAATAGTCCTGATTTTAAAGATTCAGGGGCAATTATGGTTGGGGCAGCTTCTGCAAGGGTCCCTCATAAACGTTCATATTTCTCTAATTACGGTAGTAGAGTAGATGTTTATGGATGGGGAAATGCAGTAGACACAACAGATGCAAAACCAAGTGAATTTATGACAAATCTATATACATCTAGCTTTAGCGGAACGTCTAGTGCATCACCTATTATTGCGGGTGCTGCTGCATCAATTCAAGGAATTGCGAAAAATAATCAGGGAAAAGTATATACACCAAGCCAGCTTAGGGATATTTTAAGTGATTCTAGCACCGGAACGAAATCTAATGATCCAACTTCTGATAAAATTGGTGTTTTACCTGACTTAAAAGCCATTTTATCTAAACTTGGTTTTTCACCAAACTTAAGTAATGATTCTTCCATTGTATTTCCTGAGGAACAAGAAATAAATAATGGAAATAAGGGAAATGAAGGATCTACTATTACATTCCCAAAAGAGGATTCAGCTAATAGTGAAGGGAACTCTAGCTTCATTTTCCCAGAATAATTGTAAAGATACCTTTTATTTAGTATGAAAGAATCTTATATAACTAGTTGTTTATAATACTAGTCAGATAGGCTCTTATGTGTAATAGCATAAGAGCCTATCTGTTGTACTTTATAACCATATGAGGAGGAAAGTACTTCTGGATATTTTTAGTGTAGTGAAGTGTCTTATATCTACATTTATATAATATTCAGTGTAGACTCATTATAAATTTAGAAATGAACTATTTTTTCAATTATATGCATAACGGCAATTGGTGGTAATAGTGCAGTCCAACCAACTGCATAAACGTTTAATTTTTCAACTAATTTGTAGTTTTCACTATTTGAAATAGGTAATCCATTGTTATAGAAATTGCTGTATAGAGTGATGGAAATGAATGGTGTTTAAATAATTAGATAGAATGAGGGGCTTATGTTAAGGATTACTTAAAGATAAGCCCTTTCTTTTTTATTATTTCATGACATTCATCCCAAAATTCTAAACGATGTGAAAGTAGGGGTAGTTCAAGATAATTTGGATTTAATTTTTGACAACTTTAATAAATTAATTTTTACTATCGTATGAATTAGGATAAATTATTATAAGTTATGGTTATTACTTAACATTTTGTTTTACTTGATCTTTTAATTCATTAAGGGTCTTACCGCTAATATTGTCAGTAATAGTTTCATGTATCTCATTTTTCAATACAATTGTTTTACCTGCAATTTCTGCCTTGGAAGACATCTTACTTTCATTAATAGTTTCTATGTTTGTTTGAAGGTCAGCTTTGTTATTTTCATCAAAAGTAATTGCAAATGGTTCAATTGCTCCGTAGTAGTTTCCAAATAATTGATCTTTCTTTAAAAACATCATATATTTTTTATTAACTTTAGGTTCGATATATAAAGGATCCTTATTTTGAACCTCTTTAGTAGTTACCTTAGTAGCTTGTTTTGTAACTGTGCCATCTGGTGCAACAACTGCATTAGAATCTTCAAGTTTTACGGTTTCAGCGAAACGATGATTGATTTTTATTTGTTTATTTTCATTCACACCTTTAATTGTTTCGGAAATGTTGAAAGTATATAGATGTCCTTCAACATAGTTTTCTTTGTCCTCTTCCGATGGATTACTTGGATTACGTGCCATATTCCACTTAGAGTCAAGACCTTCATATTCACCGATTACAACTAGATCGGCTTCATTAATCATTTGATTTAAATCACTTGTAGCAGGGAAATCTTTACTGAGAATGACAGTTTCAGCATTCTTATCTTCGCCAGCAACATTGGAGAAGTGACTATTATATGCTGAATATCCTCCAAAACCAATCACTGCAGCCAAAGGAATTGCAATTACTATAGTTTTTGCTTTTTTACTTAACATTAAGAAATCATCTCCTTTTTCTGTTAATAGATTGCATTTACACCATTCTTATCGTCAGTTTGAGGGACATGCATAGTAGTACGATTACGATTGCTGTTCATAATTGAAGTGCCACTGTTGTGACCTATTCCTATTGCATGACCAAACTCATGTACTCCTGTACTTTTAGCAACATTAGATTTTGTAATATTTGTATTCCCTGCATTAATATCACCAGCGAATTTCGTTACTTTTTTAGTGGATGTATTATAAGTTGTGTTCATTCTTCCATAATAAGTAGAGGAACTTTCAAACCAAGAGTTTAATTTGTTCACAGAAGAAGAAGAAACTGTAAAGTTAATACGAGAAGCAGTGTACCAGGCTGAATCTGCAGCTTGCCAACCGGATTTAATGATACTGGAGCCATCGTCTAATCTGTCTCCCCACTTATATGTAGCTGATTTTGAAGGTAGCTTCCATCCTTCTTTTACATAAGCTTCTGAAACTCCAACGCTGGAAAAGACAAACACACTACCTAATAAAAATGCAGTAATCCCTTTTCTAAAATTCATATTATCCCTCCAAAGATTATTTTTAACAAGAGAATTATAGCATCATTATCTTGTTTTGAATTAATATTTTTTAAAAATTCGGAATATTTATATTGAGAAAATGGTATAAAATATCTTTTAAGGAGACGTTATTATAATGTATAAACATAAAGTAATAAAATGGAGTCTATGTTTATTAATATTTACTTTTCTAATTATTATTGGTAAAACAATTTGGTCAAATACAGACATAGCAGAAGTGTCTAATGTTTCATCGAACTCTGAAACTATAGTATTAAGTAAGACATTCAAAACTACAAATCATTTAAGTGAAATGGTAGAAGAAGCAGATGTAATTGTACTAGGTAAATATGACGGTTTACACTCTAAATGGAATATGGCAAACAATTCATCATATGAGATTCAAGATGAAGATGTCGAAGGCCATCTGTTTAATTTTCATGTCAAAGAAATTTTAAAAGGGGACTCTGTAGAGGATAAAATTTTAATAAATCATAGATACTCAGAAAGCCTCGTATTAGAGGAAAGTAATGAAGTTATTGATGACAATGGAATAATTCTGAAAGGTGCTACGAAAGTGTTTACAAAAAAAGTAAAAAATAAAGATCCGTTGTATATAAAACCTAAATCTGGTGACACATATATGGTTTTTTTAAAAGAGAATAGTAAACTTGGAAATTTTTATCCAGCTTTAGAACCTTTTATGATTCAGTTTGATTTAAGGGATATTGCGCAACTAAAAAGCAATTTAATAAATTGGGATCAAAATAAAAATAAATATAAATTTGAGGTAAAGGTTAAAGAGAAAACTTTTTATATTGAAAATGAAATAGATTCAACCATCAAAGATAATATTAGTGGAAAAAAATTAAAGGGTATTAAGGATTTTGTGAAGAAGTCTTCAAAAATGAAATAACATTTTCACAGGCTATAAATCTACCCTGCATTAAAGGAAAGAATTTGCTTAGATTTAAAATAATAAATTGCATTATGAAAAGAAAAGAGCTCAAAAAAAGAGTCTAATCTTTTTTTGAGTTTTCTTTTGCATTCTTTATGCAGAATATGAATTAAGAAGATGTCTTATTTGCTCTATAAAATAATGATGGTGTATATTATTTTTTCATACTTGACTAGCCATAATGGCTTCTTTCATTGAAGAAGAAAGGAAAGAAGCAAGTGACATAACATCTATAACATTTTTAATTTCATTTTTTTCGATTCCTTATTTAATAAGTTATTCCAGGCTACAAGTTGATAGAAAAGCCGAAAAACGCCAAAGGTAAGTATGTAGAAGGAGCAACGGAGGTCATTTACGTATATGAAAAGGTGGAAGAGCTGAATGTCCCAATGGATTAGAAAGACTCAGCTAATCCTAAGTAACCATTAAAGGATGAGTATCTGAAAAAATAAAAGCCTATATTACGAAAATGTAATATTAGTGTAATGTTAATGGATTTTGGTAGTAAGAAGATTAGGATATAATTTTTGTGAGAAGAAATATGAGGTGAATAATATGAAACGAATAATGCTTATGTTTAGTGTTTTTGTGATGTTTACTGTGTTTTTATCGGGATGTAACTTAAATCGACTTGGTACAGATAAATATTATGTTCAAATTACTAAGGATGGCGAACAATTAAAAGAGAAAAATGTTAATGGTGATACGACTTACCAATATAAATTGTCTGGAATTGATAAGGACGGTAAGGAAAAAGAAATGGAGTTTACAGCATTAAAAAATCTTCGTAAAGAAGCATTTTTACTTATATATTACTCTGAGGAAAAAGGTGTGAAATCTTGGGAAGAGGTTAAGAAAGACGAACTCCCTACAAAAGTAAAAGAAAAATTAAAGGTGAATTAACATATAAAAGACGCCATTGTTAGAGAAATATAGCCCCTATTTGTTTAGAGTTTCAAAAGCAAAAGACTGACAGTTATTGTCAGTCTTTTGCTTTTACAGGGATAAGCACGTAATTTTGAGGTGCTTTAAGTACTAAGAAGGTTTAATTTTGTTTATGTATTTGTTGTAGCTTAATGGATTTTGTAATGGTTATGATATAATAAAATTCAAGTATAATAAGGGGGATTAATTAAATGATTTTTCAAAGCATGATAACAGCTATTATAGAAAAATTACAAGAGACGGTGAATCCCTATTGGATAATTGTGTTTGGATCAACGGCTGAGAACAGAGAACGGGAAGATAGTGATATTGATATAGCTTATTTAAGTGACACAACTTTAGGGAACTATGAACGTTTTTTATTAGCACAGGAGTTAGCTAACATTGTTCATAGAGATGTTGATTTAGTTGATTTATCCGAAGCTTCTACAGTTTTTCAAGCTCAGATTATACATACAGGAAAGACAATATTTTGTTCTGATGAAGAACGGAAAATCATTTTTGAAATGAAAACTTTAAAAATGTATTCAAAATTGAATGAGGAACGCCAGATAGTATTCGATGATATAAAGAAAAGAGGGTCTATATATGAAGAATGAGGTTATTTTAAATAAAATTTCCACAATAGAGCGCTGTATAAAAAGAATCCAAGATGTATATGGAAATGACCCTGAAAATTTGGAGGATTACACAAAGCAAGATTCAATAATATTGAATATACAAAGAGCTTGTGAAGCGAGTATTGATTTAGCAATGCATATTGTTGCTGGGAAAAAATTAGGACTACCCCAATCTAGTCGAGAGGCTTTTGATTTATTGGTTACAGCAGGGTTACTTAGCGCAGAGCTAGCAAATAAGTTAAAGGCGATGGTGGGATTTCGAAATATTGCTGTTCATGATTATCAAAGTGTAAATTTAGATATTGTTCGTCAAATTATTGAAAAACATTTAACTGATTTTAAACTATTTACGAAAGAAGTTATGGGGATATTGGAATTTTAGGGAGACACGTTTTAGAAAGATTGCTATATAGGTGAGGAGAGATTGCTATGCTCTTTTCTAATTTTAACATAACAATTTAGTTGTTTGCCTACTTGATTTAAAGATGAAAGAAGCAAGTATTATATGGCTGCACAGTGGAAAGATACTCTTTAAAGAGTGTCTTTCTTTGATTTACTGCGTTTACATCTAAAACACTAATGTTTCTTTAATTAACTCTGAGTTTTATGTGTAAATAAATCCTTAAAAGCAAAGATATTTATTATGCTAAATTGTCAGCATTAAAATATATATAGGTTTAAGTTTTAATTATTTCAAAATAAATCTAAGGCATAAAATAGTATAAAGAAATATGAGGAATTACCATAAAATAAAAAGCGGACCAGATTATCCGTTTTTTATTTTATCAGGAGAGAATCCTGAATATTACTTTATGCTAATGAAATGAATAGAGTGTCTTTTAAATGTATTACTACTTTGTTTTTTTATTATGGAAAATTAGAAAGGTGATTTTAATGAAAAAATATTGGCATAAACTATCGTTACTTCAAAAAAATGTATTACTAACGGTATTAGTAATTTTGACGCTTGTGGGAAGTATGGGGGCGCTAAGTTTTAATATGTTTCAAAATAGTATGATGTCTATATTTGAGAGGCAGTCTTTTGAAACAGGAGATACAGTAATAAATCAATTAGACGTAGAAATAGTGAGAGATGTAGCAAAAGATCCCACAGCACAAAGAGTGAAGAAAGAAAAATTAACTGAGCAATTAGATAAATCTATCAAAGATTTGAAAAGTGTCGGCCAAACATATGTTACAGGGGCCAAGCTAAATGATGAAGTTGAATTACAAATAGTAGGTTTGGATACAGAATTAGCAAATGTAGTTTCTGTAAAACCAGGTGACTATTATGAGCAGCCTACTCATTGGATGAAGACATACGATAAAGTAATGAAAACGAAACAGGCACAAATGACAGAAGTGTATGAAGATGAATTAGGTTCATGGGTAACAATTTTAGAGCCAATTATAGATGAAAATAAAAATATTATTGCAATTGTTGCAGCGGATTTGGACGCTTCTATTATTCCTATTACAAAGAAAAACTTTATGGTGCAAGGTTTGCTCTTTATTATAATTTCATTAACAATCGCAATTACGATTCAAATATTTATCTCACGCAATTCTCTATCACCCTTAAATGATTTACAGGAAGGGTTACGTAAAGTTGGAGAAGGGGATTTAAGTATTAAATTGAATGAAAGATCTGATGATATAGGGATAACTAATACTTATTTTAATAACACTATTGAAAAGTTTAATAGGATTATAGATAAAGTAAGGGAGACTGCTGAACAGGTTTCGACATCTTCACAGGAATTGTCCGCAAGTACAAAAGAGAATAGCATGGCATTTCAAGAGATTGCAAGTTCTATGACAGGATTAAAATTAGGAGCAGATTCTCATGCACATGTAGTGCAGAAATGTTTAGGAATTGTTCAAGAAATGGAAAGTAAGATGGAAGAAATTACAGGAATTACAAAACAAGTTGCGAAAGCTTCGGGAGACATGGAACAGTATTCTGTAGAAGGGAAAGATCTGATAAAGCAAATTGTTAATCAAATGAAAATAATCCGGGATACAGTTCAAGATGTTTCTTCTAGTATTTATGCATTAGAAGCACAATCTAAGGGAATTAGTGAAATTCTTACTGTAATTACAACCATTTCAAATCAAATGAATTTATTAGCTTTAAATGCTTCTACTGAAGCCTCATGTGCTGGAGAGATGGGTAAAGGATTTTCAGTTGTTGCGGATGAGGTACGTATATTAGCAGAAAAAAACGAGATATCTGCAAGGGATATAGCTAAATTAATTGGTGAAATCCAAGTTGAAGCAGAAGAGGCTGTAAGATCCATGCAAAAGAGTTCAAAAGAGGTTGAATCAGGAATAACACTTGTTCAAAATAGTGGTGCTTTCTTCGGAAAAATTTCAGAATCTGCACAATCTGTTACAAATCAAATTAAAGCGACTTCGAGTAATTCAAGTGATATTTTAAAAAATAGTCAATCCATTGTTCAAGTTGTAAACGAATTATCACATATTGCAAATACATATGAGAGTAGCAATGTTGAGATAAGGATAAAAGAGCAAGAAATGTATGTAAAAGATATTGCAGAGCTAGCAAATTCTTTAAATTGGCTCTCCAAAGAATTACAGGAGTTAATAGGAGGGTTCAAAATTAAGTAGGATAGAAGAAGGTGTAGGTATGACCTATACCTTTATTTATTCCCACATAAGGGATGAAAACTTAGATATATATGTAAAATAGTTAACAGAATAATTCTTTTGCATATTCTACTGGAAATAGAGCGTGATATTACCAATTTCAGTGGAGGTGTGTTAGAAATGCAAATTCGCGAAAATAATAATTCAAATGAAATCCTGATAGCAGCTGCAGCAAGTGCCATTGAGAATTGCTCAGGAGTTTGGTGTTACACTTGGAGCGGATTCAACAGCACGAGCAAATAAATCAGTAGGCGGAGAGATTACGAAACGTTTAGTTCGTATGGCGCAAGAGCAGTTATCTGGTCAATATAAAGTTCATTAAGGGTGGTTTTTGCCCATCCCCTCGAAAAGGGGGAATAAGAAAAAAGCAAACTTCCCTTTTAAGAAGATTTGCTTTTTTCTAAGCTATATTCGTATTCTTTGACTCTTCTATATTTGTTATGGTAAGCACTTTTATAAATACAACGTATTTATTGATTAACAAAAATATAAAATCCTTTTTCCCATCGATCTTTGAGCCATTGCAATTCTTCTTTCATATTGGGAACGTATTCATTTGTTAGTTCCATCAATTTATAGGTTTCCACTAGTTCCAAACATCGATTTGGACTAGTAAGAGAATGTATAAAGAGCATATCACGTTTTGTTACCGAACCAAAAGAGATCCCTTCACGGCTCACCGATAATAACTCTTGAATTTCCTCTTGATCCATATTTGTTTTCTTTAGGTAATTATTCATATCAATGAATGTGGTGTAACTCCATTTCATATTGTCATAATCATTTTCTTGTAGGATCATTTCACGATAAGATTCCATATCATGTATGAGGAAATTACGAATCGCGTCTATAGAAAATTGCATGTACCAAACTTCCTTTACTGTATAGGGTATGTGTGAGTTTTGAGGTTCCTTTAAAATCAGAACCGTACCTCAATAAGTCTTCAAGTGTTAATAAAAGAAAACTATAAAAGCTGAGGGAATAAAGATTCAACACCAATGATTATCAATAATTGAAATGCTAATGATTATAATAAAAAAGAACCTTCAATAGGTTCTTTTTTATAGTTAGTAAATATGTTACCAACAATAGATGGTAATAAAGATAGAAATTCAGACACTTTTTATTAATTGGCTAAGTTTTCTTAGGAAGAAATCTTTTTCTCATGACTGATCGCTAGATATAACAGGACATATCATTTATTAATTTGGGTGGGTGATTTAGCTTTTTGAGTTTACCACGCTAAAATGTAAATTTTGCTTAGGGACAAAATGTTAAAGTTCTACATTCTTAATTAACAGAAAGTTCAGTCGGTAAAAATCCCATTGAATCTTTTATCAAGTAACTCATATTTCTTTGGCCTTATTTTCATGGTATTACCGAACGTTTATATGTCTCTAAGGGAAAGAAATACTTTAAGTTTTATTACCATCTAATGTTTGATTAAGATGGTAACATGAAAATAAAACGTTTACAACTAGAAAATAAAGAATAAATATAAAAATTCGACTTTTTTCGACATGATGACTATGAGAGAAAGAATCTAAATTAAGTAAATCTTATATTTAGAGGGGGTATTTATCTTATAAATAATGGTTAACACATTTGCAAATGTTTCACGAGTAATTAAAAAAGTCGAATATAAAATTATATTGTGACAATTTTAAACGAACATACTTAATAATTCATACTTAGACTAATAAATTAATTACTAATAAATTAAATACGCTATATTTAATGGAGTATAATATAGGATATTTAACTATAATATTCCATATTATATATAATTATAAATCATTTAACATATTTGTTGCAGGGAATTTTGACATAAGATATTTTAAATATTAAGCACAGAAACATTTCAAAGAAAAAGAGCTATTTTAAAATGTACCCTAAAAACGTTTTTCCTAAAAAGTAGTAAGATTTTTTAAACTGTTTCTGTGCCTAATTAGATGAAAATAATATAATAAAATTGTTCGGTTGTTTATAAGTGGATTTTCAATATTTTTGACGTATTTCAAATAATTTTCATTTATTTTTTATATAAAGAGGACATTTGTTGTGTTGTTTGAAAAGAAGGGCATAGGCGTTAACAGTTCATTTGTATATAAAAGATAAACAGTTGAGTGTATAATAAATGATCTTTTAAAATACTTCATGTATACACACAAGTGTTGTTGAGTTATTTATTCAAAGTATAACCCAAAATAATCTGTAAATTATTATATATAAAAATAAAGATAGGAGTATTCATTATGAAATTTATAAAAGGGATATTTGTTTCTACGATTGCACTTACAGCTTTTACAGGATTAGAGTTCATTAAATTTCATGAAAATCCCAATGTAGTGTATGCAGATTCGAAAGATTCTGTAAAAAATACAAGTCAATATGAGGGAGATATTAAAGAAGGAGATCAAATTATTTTAAAGTTTAAAAGTGAAGTGAATTTCCCGTATACGGATGGACTTGAAGCACAAATAAAAAACGAAGGTAGCGATCCGGAATTAGAAAAAGTTTTCTCTGAATTTCCACAGCTAACATTAAAGCGTTTATTTACATCTGTGAATCCGAAAGAGATTGAAAATATTGATAAAGATACGAGGGAAACTGAAAAAAAATCATCTTCTAATTTACTAGATTATTATATTGTAGAAGTGCCTAATAAAGTAACAGCTGAAACATTGATGGACAAGTTTAAGAAATCTCATCTTGTTGAAGAAGTATATATGCAAGAAAAACCAACTCTTTTACCAGAAATACAATTACCTACTGTATCGCTTAACCCTTACGACGATCCAAGATTTTTAAACCAGGGATATCTTAAGGAAGCACCATATGGGATTAATGCATCTTATGCATGGAGCATTAAAGGTGGAGATGGAAAAGGAACTACTTTTGTAGATATGGAGTATGGGTGGTTATTAGACCATGAAGATTTATTAAATCAAAAAATTGAGCTTATATCTGGTAGAAATATAGATCAACACGTTGGTCATGGAACCTCTGTCCTTGGAATTGTTTCTGCTGAAGATAATAAGGTTGGTAACATAGGAATTGCACCGAAGGCTAAGGTTAAAGTAGTATCCCAAATAAGAGGTGATGGGTCATATAATACGGCTGATGCGATAATAAATGCTGTACATAATTTACAAGCTGGGGATATTTTATTATTAGAGGCACAAGCTTCTTATGATGGATATGGAGATAAATATTTACCTGTTGAAGTACAGCCAGCTATCTTTGATGCAATACGAGCTGGAACGGATAAAGGAATTATTGTGATAGAAGCCGGGGCAAATGGTTCTAATGACCTTGATCAATTTAGAGATCGGAATGGAAAACAGGTATTAAATCGCAATAGTCCGGACTTTAAAGATTCAGGAGCTATAATGATTGGAGCCGCATCGTCAACTGTTCCTCATAAACGTTTATGGTTTTCAAATTATGGTAGTAGAATTGATGTTTATGGTTGGGGAGAAAACGTAGATACAACTCGTGCTGAGCCTAATAGGATTACTAAAAATCTCTATACAACTGGCTTTAGTGGTACATCTAGTGCTTCTCCAATTATTGCCGGAGCAGCGACTTCAATACAAGGTGTGGCTAAAGAACATTTAGGTCGTCCATATAAACCAGCTGAATTAAGAACTATACTTAGTAATCCAAATACAGGTACCAAATCTCAAAATCCGTTAACAGATAAAATTGGTGTTTTGCCAGATTTAAAGTCAGTCTTGTCAAATTTGGGATATAGCCCAGATATATCGAATAATGCTAATGTTTTAGAGGGAAACCAATTTGTATGGTCAATGAAAGGAATAGGAGATTTTGAATTTGCAAAATTAGATTTTAATAAGACAAAAGAAGAAATGCAAATTCAATTAAAAGCAGGTGTACCACATCATTACTTTGATAGTACATATGCGAGTGTGAAAGTCCAAAATCCATCTGGAAAAGTGGTATATAATAAAGATATTTATGGAAACAGGCAACAAAATGCTGAAACACAAAAAATTCAGGTGAAAGTCGGAGACTATATTGAATTTACACATTTAGAGGGTGGAAACCGTGCGACTCTAATAAATGTGGATAAAAATATACAAGAGAGCTTTGGTAAGAAGATAGTGTATCAAGTTACAGTTAATGGTCTTAAGATAGTTGATCAAATTAGTAGCCCTAACCCAGATATAGAAGCTCCTACACAGCCTCAAGGATTACAAGCAACCAACATCACTGCAAATAGTGTAGAGTTAAAATGGAATTCATCAACAGATAACGTAGGTGTGAAAGAATATCAAGTATTACGTGACGGGAAATTCATTCAAACGGTACAGGGAACCACATTTACTGATAGTAAACTGACTGCTAACATAGAATACAAATATACTGTGAAGGCTATAGATGCAGCTGGAAATCAGTCTATTCAAAGTAGTGTTCTTAGTATAAAAACAAAAGAGCAAAATACCTCTTATGAAAAATGGGATCCGAGGAAAGCATATACAAAAGGGGATAGAGTAGAGTATCAAGGGAAAATCTATGAAGCTGTTCAAAGTTACCAAGGAAATGGAGATTCGAATTGGCTATTCTCGTTATCCTTATGGAAAACAATTTCAATAAGTTGATGATATCGTCTGATATAAATATAGTCTATTTGAGAGAATAATTATTTCATAACTAGCTAAATAATTTTTATCTCATAAGAAGAAGGCACCTTTTAGGTGCCTTCTTCTTATGAACTATATTATCCCTTAATAGTGAAGTTTCTCATTTTAAGTAGTTCTTTAAGATATTGAGTGGAAGGTATTTTAAAATGCTAAATAGTATCAATATCAACATTTAAAATGTTTGCTTTTTGCTAAAATATCATATTTTTGTAAAAAAACTTACATTATAGTATTAATATTTAGGATTTTACAATAACAAACTGTATATTCCATAAAATGGAATAAATTAAATGTTATTACATGAGAGCAAAGGAATTATTCTAAAAATAAAGATACATTTTTATTTTTAAACTGTGTAGAAAATTAATTTTCAGCCAGTATGTTAGTTGGGATTTTTAATATTGCTAGAAACAGAAATTTTATAGATTTGGAAGAAGATTCATTTGATACAGGGCTTGATAATAAAAGGGCAAGCAAACTAATGTCTATTTGACTTCTTACTACTACCTTAAGAATAAGTAGAATTCAACCCTACATGACAATCTTTATATACATAAAAAAAGATCTATGACCTGAACATGTCAGTAAACTACTCGATAAATTACTTAAATCTGAAAGTAACACAAGTAAAGATTTTTTATCTTTCTCCGACAGAACGTTAAGTCGAGAGTAATTCAAGTTTTATTATCACGTTACAAAACACTACAAACCAAAGTAGTATGTGGAAGTGAATATTTACCACTAATTACACAAAAGAAAATTATGAAAATGTTTTAAAAATTAACGGCGAATATTTAATGATTAATAGGAGGAATTTTAAATGAAAACATTTGGGAAAATATTGTTAACAGGAACTTTAGCTCTTGGTGGATTAACAGTAATGAACGTGGAAACACCTAAAGCTCAAGCAGAGGGAGCGAGCGAATTTTGCCGATATATTTGTGGTCCTAAAGAAACATTGAACGATTTTACAATTCAACTTTCAGATACGGAATACAGAATGGGACAAAATATTATCCTACGAGCAACAAATGATAACACATATGATGTAACATACAAAGCAACTGTAGAAAAACAATATGCTACTGGCTGGGGTTATGTTGAAACTGACTTCAATTATCAATCAATGTTGCCTGCTGGAACAAATGAAGATTTCAATGTTTGGACTTTTGACGGTAACAGCGCAGGTAATTTGAATGAGGCAGGAACATATCGCATGAAAATTGAAGTAACACATGCTGATGGGAAAACTGACACAGTTTACACTGCGCCAATTACATTATTAGCACAATAATAATGTAATTGGCAGGAATTTAAAGTGTAGTATTGATAGTGAAGCTATCGATTTTATAAAATGCTGGATTGATCTTAGTAGTAAATGTTCCTTTTATAAAAAGATGTTACCAAAGTTGATTAATCTTATTTACCTTATAAGAATTATAAGGTATGATAAATGTAGGTGCAAAGATGCACTATTTGAAAAAGAGTGTAAGACAAAAAAGGAATCTATAAAAGATTTCTTTTTTTTATTGCTTGTAGGTTCGCTTCATAAAAAAGAACAGCTAGCAAAAGCTAACTGCTCCAATCATGAAAATGAGATTGTATAGAGTATTGACGGAATATTTATTTTAAATTCAATTTCTTTAAAGTAAACATTCCCGTTGATATAATGGCTGCACCAACTACAGAACCTAACCAGTCTCTCCAACCTAAGGTATTAAAAGGTGTATCTGTTAAGCCTATAATTAAGAAGATAGCAAACGTCAATACACCGAATGCTAAGCATCCCCAAAATGTTTGTAAAGATTTTATCATCTTCTTTCGAAAATTTATCATATAAATCATCCTTATTAGTATATATTATTTTTATAAATAAATTATCAAATGTATAAAGATTGATATTACATATCCTATAATATCATTATTAAAAAAAATAGATGGAACGAAGGGGAAACGTATCAGCGAGTACTAATGAGGTTCTTTCTCCGACATTGCTTGCTAAAGAAAAATTAATAGGGTATAGAGACAAAGAGCCTAATAATGCATCATATAATGCAGATGAATTTGGAGTGAATAGCGTTGTATATGGAAACCATAATTTAATTGACAAAGAAGGAGTAGACTAATTTGAATGTACACCTAAACGTACAAATGTAGCATATTTACTAGATAATGATGGAAATGAACTAAATCGATCAGCGAATGCTACTAATATCTCTGAGAATATTGATTACAAAGTAAAAACGGGGTTAACTTATTATATAAAAGTACAAGCGGTGGAACGTAATCATCCTGAGGGTGATTTTAATTATGTTTTAAGAACTTATGGAGAAGAAAAATATTAAAAGAAATATAGGAGGATAATGGAAAAAGGCTTATTCTATTAATGGAATAAGCCTTTTTATTTTATTTTTTATAGAGCATAAACAAGTTATTACAATTAATTTAATTTAGAAAGAGCAAATTTAGCTGTAAAATTCATTTTTTTCATGAACGAAGAATTTGCACCTGCTTGGAATTGTACTGAAATATTACCATCTTTTTGTGCTGTAAATATGCGGCCATATGGCGAATTAGCATTGTATGTGCCAAGTACTTGGTTATCTGCGTCAAAGACTGTATAAGAGATTGGGAATCCTGAATTTGTTACAAAGACAGTAAGTTCTTCACCCTTTTTAAGATTAAAAGATTCCTTTTGAGACACTTCATAAGAACTCATAGAGTAATATTTTGTAATCTCTTGAATTTCTAAATTCGTAGATGCTGCACTCGCTTTTGTTGCTTCTACCCCTGGAAAATTCATACCTGAAAGTACTGCAATTCCTAATGCGCCTGCTAAAATGACTTTTTTCATAACGTTAAATCCTCCTTTAATATTTTTGAAATTTGAAAGGTAAATGAAAATATCACCTACTGAAACCATTATAGTTACAACGATAATTATTATCAATACGAAATACTATGCAATTTTGCATACATGAAGTACAGCAAAAGGCCAATCAATTTAAATTTTGAATTATTCTTAAAAGAGGAAGTACATATTTTTAAGGTTCTCCGTAGGAATGTAGTTAATTTTTGCTCCTTATGGCAAAATGCATAGTTGAAATTTAATAACAATGTAAGATAGGTGAGAGAAAAAGCCTTAGATGAGGCGTAATAAAGGCAGCTTTTAAGGTAAAACAAAATTAAATGAATAGGGACTAATACGAATAAATGGCACTTTAAGAAGAGAAAATAGAAGAAGGCATGTATATGTATCTTGATGAATCTCATGGTGTTTTTTGAGAAGCATGTTTTTTACGTAAGGACATTAAAAGATGAGTAGTTTTTAATAGATTTTTAAGGGGAAAATATAAGAAAAAGGAAGGTGTAATCCTTCCTTTTATTATCCAGTATGTCCATGTGAATATTTGATAATATTTACCGTACTTTGAGTACCTGTTGAAGAACTCGATCCAAAAGTTACTGTGACAACAATTAAGATACCAAGTAAGCTAACCGCTAATTTTCTCATTTTAATGCTCCTTTTTTATAGTTTTTTTCACTGGCTTTGCTAGCTTCATAAAAGTAATAGCTTGCTTTTACATGATTATTTTCTTTGTAAAATTGGGTTGCTAATTTTTTAGTATATTCATTTATATATTCATATAGTTCTTCGCGTTCAAAATAGGAAATTCCTTCTAAAATAGCTTTTTCTACATCAATTGCACAACTATTTAGGTTCATTTTTTTCAAAATATTAAAGTGATGTATATAACTTTCAATACCTAACTGAGTGGAAAGTTGTAGCCCTTTTTCGATTAGCTCTTGAGCTATTTGATTTTCTCCTAATTTATAATGTTCTCTTGCCTCAATAAATAAAGCTTTATAATCACTGGCTAGCTTTTGATTAACCTCAGATAAATGGTTCTGGTGCGAAAACTTCAAGATAATTGCAGGTAATCTCTAAATCTTGGACATACTGATACTATTACTCTAAAAAAGGTGCGTGATCAGTATGGAAAAGCGAAATTTATTCAAGTGGAAGCATTATCATCATGATATTATTTTGCAAACAGTAAGATGGTACCTACGGTACAACTTGAGCTTTCGTGATTTGGTGGAAATGATGGAGGAACGGGGCTTATCCGTTGCTCATACAACGATTATGCGTTGGGTTCATCAGTATGGTCCTGAATTAGATAAAAGAATCCGTCGTCATCTCAAGCAAACCAATGACTCTTGGAGAGTCGATGAAACATATATCAAAGTGAAAAGTCAATGGATGTACCTGTATCGTGCTGTCGATTCGAAAGGAAATACCATCGATTTTTACCTAAGCAAAGCAAGAAACCACAAGGCTGCAAAGCGATTCTTCAAGAAAGCTTTGCAGTCTTTTCATATTTCTGAGCCTCGTGTCGTGACAGTAGATAAGAATCCAGCTTACCCTATAGCAGTTGAAGAATTGAGAAAAGAAAAAAAGATGCCATTAGGCATCCAACTAAGGCAAGTGAAGTATCTCAATAACATAGTGGAACAAGATCATCGGTTTATTAAAAAGCGAGTTCGTTCGATGTTAGGATTGAAATCCTTTCGCACAGCTACATCCATTCTTTCTGGAATAGAAGCTATGCATATGGTGAAAAAAGGGCAACTTGTTTTATTGGACAAGTCTGTCCAAAATCAAGTGAAGTTCATCCATCAACTATTTGGAATTGCTGCTTAAGACTAGATTTCACTAGGAAACTTTTCGCATCTTTATATCTTTCCTAAGTATTTGCACCAGAACCATTTTAGTGGCCATTTATTTTTTAAAGTTTGGATTAGAAAGAGACTCTGATAAAAACAACATATTAAGTGATATCAATATAATCTGTAGATAGTATTGGAAAATAGGCAATGCTAATTAAATTATTGGTTTTTGAATATAAAAAAAGTGAGAAGAATGGCTATCATTCTTCTCACTTTCAGCAATTAGGGTCGGCATATACATAAATATGCGTTTGTGTGGATTGATGGATGAAAAATCCACATAGACAGTATAACAAAATAATTAAGGCTCTTCACATGCAATATTGCATGCGAAGAGTAGGTAGATATAATAGTTAACTTATTTCAATAGTTTTTAAAAAGTAAAATGTGTTCATATTTAAAGAGTTAAACTTCAATTGAAGGTGGTTAAGACCTTAATTCATCATAGCTACATGATTAATTGCTTCTAGCTACTAAGTAGGAAAGAGTTAATTAATTTGAAAATGATTTGAGTAGGTAAATTCACCGCTATACTTAATAACTGTAATATATGTCCCTTTAGTATATACGTTTGTAATTGGTGTTCTCCAAATTTCTAACCCGTTGGGAGTGGTAATAAATTCTGGTTCAATTGTTATAAATCGTTGTAATGAGCCGTCAGGGTGAATCTTGAAAATCTTCATTTTGGCACCAACATGCTCTCTACCAAAACGTTGTGTTAAGTAAAAAGTATCTCCTGTTATTAGGTGTTCAATATTCCAGTCGGGTTGGTATGTACTATTTTCAGCTCCCTCTAATTCATTAACGGTTTTAAGTCCCCATTCATCATTAAAAAGATCAGAATATGCAGCTTCAACTTGTTTAGTTGGTGCAATCATTTCAATGCTAGTAATACCGCCTAATAATAGGCTTCCAATTAATACGACTTTACCTAGTTTCATTAAAATTCCTCCTATCAATTTTCATGAAACAATTCAATATAAAAAATGTGTCACATTGTTTCATTATCCAAAATACATATTGGTTCCTGCGGTTATATATTCTAATGCTAGTATTTTTCTATATAGATGGTAGCAAATTAAAATTCATACTAAATTATTTGTAATATATGAAGGTGCATATAATGGGAAATTCATATATTTTTTTATTTTAATATTAAAAACTCATGTATACATGTTACAATATAGTCCTCCAATTTATTTTATTCTTCTATTTAGAATTTATGGTTCAGTAATCCAACAAAAAAAAGCGGCTGTAGTAAATAGATGTATGAATGAAGTGAAGCAGTTAGAGTGGTTTAAAAAGCCATTAAGTAGAATTATCCAGGGGATATATTCACTTAGTTAAGTTTTAGGGGATTTCTTATGGTAAGGATTTCATACAATTTAAATAGGCCTAAATTAAACCTTTTATCCAATCAAAACTAAAAAACATTTTAATAGAGTGAAGTATATATTTAATACGGTTTATTTGGAATAATTCTTAGTTTTATATTTACTTGAAATAGAAAAATAACATATTTGTAAGGGGGATAAATAAAACGCCGCTTGTGAAAGCTATATCGCTATCTATGAAGATACATGCAAAAGAATATAGTAGTAATTTCATTTCAAATGATACCATAAATAATTGTAGAAAAAGATAAAGGAGTAAACATTTAAATAAATAATATGAGTTGTAAGAATGAAAAGGAGAAGTAAATCGTGTTTAATATAAAAAAAAGATTGGAACAAATAAAGCTAAAAACGAAGTTGTCTATGGCATTTATTGCAATATTAATTATACCTAGTCTTATCGTAGGAATAACATCTTATGATGAGGCGAAAACAGATCTTAATGAAACAATTCTACAAACAGCAAAAGATAATGTAAGTATTTTAGATAAGATTGTTGATGATGAATTAGAAAACAAATATATAGATGTAACTTATTTTGCAAAATTACTCACACAAGGCAATTATAATCCTGATCAATTACAAAATGTACAGAGTAAATTTGAACAATATATACAGTTACATCCAGAGATAGAAACAATTTATTCCGCATCCAGTAACAATCAATTTATTCATGCGCCTGTTGGAGAAATACCAGAAGGATTTAATCCGTTAGAAAGTAGTTGGTATAAGGATGCAAAAAAAGCGAATGGAGAAATTATTGTTTCATCTCCGTATAAATCAAAAGCTACAGGAAATATGGTAATAGCGATTGCCAAACAAAATGCAGATAAAAGTGGTGTCATTGGTATGGACTTAAATATTGATGATATCGTAAAAACATCTAAAATGATAAAGATAGGAAAGCAAGGTTTTGTAGCTATAGTGGGTCAAGATAAAACTATAGTTGTTCATCCAACATTAAAACCTGGTGAAAAATTAGATAAATCTTTAGCAGATGAACTTTATAAGAAAGAAGATGGAGAGATTACGTATAGCCTCAATGGTGAGGACCGAAACATAAGCTTTAAGACAAATAAAAAAACAGGTTGGAAAATAGCTGGTGTAATGCCTACGAAAGAAATTGAAGAAGCTACCAATCCTATTTTTTATAAAACATTTGCTATAATAGGAGCTTCATTATTATTAGGTGGAATTGTAATTTTCTTCGTTCTTAGATCTATTATTAATCCCCTAAAACAATTAGTTGTTTCAGCGCAGAGAATTAGTCAGGGAGATTTAACCGAAAAAATTGATATTCGTTCAAAGGATGAACTTGGTCAATTAGGTGGTAGTTTCAATACAATGGCAGAGTCTTTACGTAATATTATTTCTCAAATTAACACATCTGCAGGACATGTAGCTGCTTCTTCTGAGGAACTAACTGCTAGCGTAGAGCAAGCAAGTGTTGCGACAGAACAAATTACGAAAGAAATGGAAGAAATCTCAAATAGTGCAGAGGTTCAAAATAATGAGGTTGAATCTGGAGCTAAATTATTAGGCGAAGTAACGCGAAATATTCAGTGTGTAGCTGATAATGCTTCTGAAGTATCGACTTCATCTCTATACACAAAACAAAAAGCGAATGAAGGGGAACAATTAGTAGAACAAACTGTAACACAAATGCAGTCTATACATCATTCTGTCTCCCAGTCAGATAATGTAATAAAATTATTAGATAAAAAATCACAGCAAATAGGCACTATATTAGAAGCGATTCAAAATATTGCTGAACAAACAAATCTATTAGCACTAAATGCGGCGATTGAGGCGGCTAGGGCAGGAGAACAGGGACGTGGATTTGCAATTGTTGCGGATGAAGTTGGGAAATTAGCGGAACAATCAGGACAATCTTCAATGGAAATTGGAAAATTAATTAAGGAAATACAATTAGATGTACATGAGACTGTTAAAGCTATGAATGAAGTAGGAATAGAAGTACAGTCGGGAATTAAGGTAGCGAATGATACAAAACAAAGTTTTTATGAGATTTCAAATTCAGCGAATGATATCGTTTCCAAAATACATGGTATGGTGGACCTATCAAATAAGATGACATCTGATGCAATGCAAGTCGATACATCTATTAATCAAATAGCAGTAGCTGTAAAAGAGAACACCACAAGTATGCAAACTATAGCTGGTTCATCCGAAGAACAACATGCTTCCATGGAAGAGATAAATTCTTCAGCAACTCAATTGGCACAAATGGCAGAAGAACTTCAAGAGTTGATTGGAGGGTTTAAGGTATAAGTGAGCATTTTAAAATATAATTGTGTGAAGTGTTATAAGTCATAGCAAGTAAATGCTAATTATGACACTTGTAAATGAGGACCAACTACTTTAAAAGGTAGTTGGCCTCTTTTCTTGGAGGGAAATTTATTAAATCTATTTAAATGAAAAGTTTAAATAGATTTAATAAAAATTGAGAAAATGACAATATATCCTTTTTTAAAAAGATACAAAGAAAGAGGACGGAAAATCCGTCTTCTTCATCTAATTTCAAATAATATCTGATGATTTGTAAGCCCAGTCAAGGTATGCAGGTTTACCGCCACTACTAAATGATAGTTCAAAATCACCAGCCTTAAAGCCTTGCGGGAAACCTTCTTTATTACTTTTCCACTAGTCCTATGTTTAAGAGAAACATATGAATTAGATTAACCTCGATTTTTGACATATACTTTAAGGTGACTGTATCCTGCAGTAACACTAAATGGTATATAATCACTACTTTTCTGGTGGGCTATTGTAGTACGGCTATTTTCGTCCATTACTCAAGCACTAGCGCCCGTTGGAAATGAAAATGCTGTAAAAACAAAACCAAACATTAAAGCGATAGAAAGTAATACTGAAAATAATTTGTTCTTTTTCATAATTAAATCCTCCTATCTTCAATTAATTCACTTCAAGTATAATGCGTATTCCGAATAATTAGAATAAGTATATTTATTGAAAATATGTATAGTCTTAATTTTTTGGAAGCGTTCTATATAAAATATGAGTGTTGTGATGAAGAAAAATTAAGAGGAAATGATAAAGAACTTCTTTCAGATTCATTGAATCTTATATGTATATTGAATGAGAATGATATTGGTAGAAAGAATTCTCAAAGATGAAGGCTAGCAATTCCATATGCAAGTTTTAGTAATACTTCATATATTAAAATCTATTATAAATATAGATCTTATATATTAAAAAGAAATAAAGATAAAACGGTTCTGGTGCAAAAACTATAAGGCTCATGTAACGAATCTCTGAAACTTGGACATACTGATACTA
This sequence comes from Bacillus sp. FSL R9-9492, assembly GCF_038007365.1. Classification (NCBI taxonomy): domain Bacteria; kingdom Bacillati; phylum Bacillota; class Bacilli; order Caryophanales; family Bacillaceae; genus Bacillus; species Bacillus sp. FSL R9-9492. Next base: position 80,519 of record NZ_JBBOXC010000002.1, on the reverse strand, counting down.
GTACTTTAAAAAAGGACGTGATTAGTATGGAAAAGCAAAACTTATTCAAGTGGAAACACTATCAGCCCGAACTAATCTTATTAACAGTAAGATGGTACCTTCTGTACAATTTAAGCTTTCGTAACCTGGTGGAAATGATGGAAGAACGAGGAATATCAATCGCTCACACAACCATTATGCGTTGGGTTCATCAATATGGGCCTCAATTAGAAGAGAAAGTACGATATCATCTTAAATCAACAAATGACTCATGGAGAGTTGATGAAACCTATATCAAAGTAAAAGGTCAATGGATGTATTTATATCGTGCTGTAGATTCCGAAGGGAACACCATTGATTTTTATCTTAGTAAATCAAGAGATAAACAAGCAGCCAAGCGCTTTTTCAAGAAAGCTTTGGCTTTTTCGTATGTTTCTAAACCTCGTGTGATAACAGTAGATAAGAACCCTGCCTACCCTATAGCGGTGCAAGAGTTGAAAGAGGAGATCCATATGCCCGAAGGCATACAACTAAGACAAGTTAGATATCTTAATAATATAGTGGAACAAGATCATCGTTTTATCAAGAAACGTGTGCGTTCTATGTTGGGATTTAAATCATATAAAACAGCAACTTCTATATTGAGTGGTGTGGAAGCCATACATATGATAAAAAAGGGACAAATTGATTTACAGAATCAGTCTGTCCAAAATCAGAAAGAGTTCGTTCACCAAGTGTTTGGACTTATAGCATAAAATACGATTCCGTTAAGAATCTACCATCATCCATGTTCTTCTTCATATATTTGCACCAGAACCGTTTATTTCGTATGCAAATCTTTCAATCACCTACACTTGCCCTTTAGAAAAAAGAGACAATCTCTCCTAAAATTGACATTGCATAAGCTTAGCTTGATAGCGATGGGGTAGCACCACACATCCATCAACTTAAGAAGAATAAACGCCACCAAAACAAAAAAATCCCCAAATTTTTCTTGAAAATGAAGTGAAGCCGAATAGTGGTACATGAAAAAAACACCTCCTGAATTCGCATACTAAGTATGCAAATTCAGGAGGTGTTTTTCGTTTGAAGACAAGAGTTCATTACCCAGAAGAAATAAAGTGGAAAGTGATTGAAATGAAAAAGGATGGTTATTCAAATCACACCATTATGGAGAAGCTCGTCATTAAAAACGTTTCCCAAATTAAGACATGGATGAAATGGTATCGTACAGATCAAACGTATCGTTTTCAACAACCTGTAGGAAAACAATATTCTTATGGAAAAGGGCCAAAAGAGCTAAGTGAATTAGAACAACTACGTTTAGAAAATAAACATTTAAAAACAAAATTACTTGTATGGGGAAAGTATCTGGAAATCGAAAGGAGTTGAAACCAGAAACTGTAGTTACTTTATGGAGAGATGTAAAAACAAAAATAACTGTAAGAGAATTATGTAGCGTATTAGAATTACCCCGTTCCACATTTTATCGCTGGTTACAACGAACGGAACGTCTTAAAGATGATATAGAAGAGAAGATAAAGGCCGTCTGTCTTAGGCACAAATTAAGGTATGGATATCGAAGAGTGACCGCCACTCTTCCAAAAATGGGACTGTGTGTGAATCATAAAAAAGTATTACGGATTATGAGACAATATCATATACTCTCAAAGGTGCGGAACCAGTGGTAGCTCCTCATCGATTGGAACGTCAATTTGAAGCATCGGCCCCAAATGAAAAGTGGTTTACAGATGTGACTTACTTATTATTTGGAGAGCGTACCTTGTATTTATCAACGATTATGGATGCCTTTAATCGTGAAATTATTAGTTATGTCGTCAGTGAGTCACAAACACTGACATTAGCGATGAAGACATTAAAACAAGCAATGAGAGGAAGAAAAGTAAAAGATGTCATCCTTCACTCGGATCAAGGGAGTATTTATACAGCGAAGGAATTTCAAGCATGTGCCAAAGAAAACAGCATTATCACCAGCATGTCCCGGAGAGGAAATTGCCATGATAATGCCGTCATGGAAAGCTTCTTTGATCATTTAAAAAGTGAAGCTTTCTACTCACAAAAGATAACAAAAGTATCCAACACAACTGTGCGAAAGATTGTGCTAGAATACATTCATTACTACAATTGTGTGCGAATTCAAGAAAAATTAAAACCCCTATCCTCTAAAGAATATAGGGAACAGATGGTTTAGGTGTTTTGATATGTGTCCCGCTTTCGGGGTTCACTTCAAAAGCAGTGGGCTTTTACTTTAAATATGTTGAAAATCATTTGATATTACGACAGTATGTTTATTTAACGCTAATTTTATGTTAAAAATTAATTTGGTTTTATATAATCAATGTCAGAGATCGCTATCAATATATGTAAACATCTATGATAAAAAAAGGTGATTTTCCAAGATTATAAATCTATAATTTAAAAATCATCTAATAAATCCTCAAATTTTGTTAGGAGGGGAGTTCATGTAGCAATTAAAATTTCACTTTTATAAATCCTCGACTAAAATTTACAATGAAGGAGGGTATACATGGAGAATGTTCTACAATTATTTCGAGATGCAATATTGATATCAGAGCCGCTCTATAAAAATAATGCGGAGTTGTGGCAAAAATGGAATTCTTATTATGAAGAAGTTAAAGAAAATAATAGTAAGATTGTAACCTCGTTTTATTATTCTCCTTCATTTTCAATGCTTGTGAAGTGGCTTGAACAAAAGCGAGGAAGTGGCCTCTCTTCTTTGCAAATATTCACAAGTATAGAGAAATATAAAATTGAAATCAACGAAACTATTGGTAGATTTGTTGAACAAGAATTTCCGAAAGACAACAAAGTTAATAATATAACACCTAAAATTTTAATTGAATCTAATCACAAAAACGTGCTTGAAAACTACCTTGAAGTGAATAACTCTGCAGTTTATTATAAGTTAAGGGATGGAATAGCAAAGAATCAATTTGAAGAAGATGAAAATACAAAATTACAGTCGTATCTAATTGAAACGAAAGATAGTAGTGGAGTAGCAAAACTCTCTTCTCACAAAGATGAAGATTTAAGGTTAGCGAACATTGAAGAAGCAGCTCGATGGAATACATTAATTGATGGTGTAATGAGTAATATGGACGATCTTACCGCAGACTGTTTAGATACAATTACAATACAGTGGTTGAATCAAGCAAAATCTCCAGACGATTTTATTGATTTCAGCTATGAAAATGTACTAGATATGTGTAATATGCCAAAAGCAACAGCAAACGGTATAGAGTATTATCGTGCAGAAGATAAAATTAAAATTGCACAACGGATAGCTGCCTTGGCGAGTATCTTTATTTATTTAAATGATGATAATGAGGTCGTGGTTTTAAATGATCGTGCAGAAACTGGTAAGCAATTTGAAATGAAACGTGAAATAATTAAAAGACTTTTCGTTTTAGATTCTGTAGTTCTTTGGAGAGATAAAAATACCAATGATTACGTAGGTATTGAATCTTGTAGAATAAAGCCAGGTAGCTTTTTATCGATGTATTTATACGAATCTAGTAGCACAACAGCGTTATTATCTAAAAAAGCATTGGAGTATAATAGTTATCGCCACAAATTCCATAAGCGACTCATTCGCTACTTATCTTGGCAGTGGAGAATTCGACAACAGTACAGTAATTTAAAAAGACCATATTCGATTGGTGGAGAAAAAGGACTATTATCTGTTATAGGGATTAATATAGCTAAGGGGCGTCCACACCGTATTCGTGAGCAATTAGAAAATGTGTTAATAGATTTAGAAAAAGAAAAAGTTATTTCACATTGGGCGTACACTAAAGATTTAGATGAGACACAGTTTACAAAGAAGTATTGGTTTGAAAATTATTATTCACAGTTAGGAATAGTGATTTTACCACCAGAAGAATTAATTAATTCTGTGGGGAAAATGAAAACAAGAAAAAATATAGATGTAATACAAGGGGAAAATCAAATTGTAAAAATAAATAGTAAACCTTTGAATACGGATGAGAATGAAAAATTGATTCGAGAGAAACTAGTTTTTTTTCATACTAAAAAGAATATAAAAATGAGAGAACTTTCGGAAGAAATAGATATTTCGCAACCTACTCTTTCCAGATTCTATAATCGAAAAACAAAGCGTCTTTCTGAAAATGCTAGAGACAAATTAAGTCACTGGTACAATAGACAAATTATTATTGAAAAAATGTAAAGAAAGAATATCTATTTTATTGAACTACTCACCACTTAACATCCTCACGGACTGTTTGAAGTGGGAGATTCCTAAGTACGGAAACCTAACGGTTTCTAATTCATTAGGCGATCCCGTAGTTCCTACGGTTAAGAGACGAATTGCTTGGTTTCTAAGATTGAGCGCTGCATTTCGATCTCTATCGTGATGTGCGCCACAAGTAGGGTAATCCCACTCACGAATTGATAAAGTTTTTAATCGGTATAATGAAAAATTTCAATTGTTCATTATACCGATTAAGTGAAACAGTGTAAATGAAATCCCTTTAAGCAAAAGTTTTTTAGAGGCTTGTTTAAGGTTTGTCTCTATGTTTTTTGAAAATTATGTCTTTATAAAAGTATCTTAATTCTAATTGAATTGGACTATATATTAAAATTTATGACTAACAAAACTGATGGAATGTTAGAATATCCTTGTATATACTTTACGCATATTTATTTAATATAGCTGAAGCTTTTTCTTTGATTAGTGTAACTATTTCTATAGGATGTTTAACTTCAACGTCATCTCCCAAACCTAAAAAAAACTCACTCATATATCCAATTTCATTTTTATTTAGGTATGTATCAATTAGACCTGTTCCATCATCAAGTATTTTAATTTTTTCACGTAACCAGATGTTAAAATCACATTTAAGAATACCTTCTCTTGTTAAAATCACATATAATTTTATAAGTTCTTTGGGTTTTTCTTCTGTTTTTTTAAACCATGTATTTAAAGTTAAATTAGAAAAATCTTTCTTTTGCGGGAAGTTATTTTTAACTTCTAGCATCCTTATTCTATCTATTCGAAACAATCTATTTTGTTGCCTATTAAAGCAATATGCGGGCATATACCAATACCCATTAGACGAATAAATACCTATGGGCTGTATAATTCGTTTTGAGAAGCCTCTTTTTGATTCATACTCAATTTGTATCACTTCTTGATCAATAGCAGCATCCATTATATTTTTTAAAAGAGGGGTCTTTTCCTGTCTTGTTGGAGTGATAAAGAGCACCCTTTCACTCATTGAATCAATTTTTTTTTTTAGTTCTTGTGGAAGATAATTATAAAATTTATTTAGAGCGGATTTAGATTCATGTTCAAATGGTATGGAATCATAATATTGTAAAGATTGACAAGCGAAAAACAAGGAGATTGCTTCATTTTCAGAGAATGTAATGGGGGGTAATAAGCCATTTTTATTTATTAAACGATACCCCCCATGAGGACCTCGTTCAGAATAAAGTGGAATTCCAAGGGTAGATAATTCTTCTAAATCCCGTAGAATCGTACGTTTAGATACATTAAATTCATCTGCAAGCTCTTGCACAGTAAATTTATTTTTTGTGTTGATTTGCAGCAATATATTAAAAAGTCTATTTATCTTGCTCATCAGTTTTCATCCTTTTTAAAAATTTTTCTTTTATACATGACAAAAATTGTCACTATTAAATGTTACGATTAAGTTGTTCAAATAAGGAATGGAGGCGAATATATGTACAGTAAATTGATGCGAACTACCTTTAAGAGTGCAACAGTATACAAGTTTAATGTATTAACAAAGATTATAGCAACGCTTATAGCCGTGTTTGCTGTAAGGCAGGTTTGGACCGTCTTATATGAGAATCCCCCAGCGAATGGGGTTAATGTTACTTTAGACGTAATGTTAACATATATGACAATCTCAATTGTACTACAATCCCTATATACTCCTACAATTGTATGGGAAGTAAGTCAAAAAATTCAAAATGGACAAATAGCACAAGAATTTCAACGTCCATGGAATTTTGAGTTTGCAATGCTTTCGCGTTCGTTCGGACTGATTCTTGCGAATATTATGACGGTTGTTATTCCTATTGGAGTTATTACCGTGTTTATTTTCCCAATTAGTATTAGTAGCTCATGGATAATGTGGTGTGCTTTTTTATTTAGTATTTTTGCTGGTATTATAATAAATTTTTGTGTTCAGTTTTTTATTTCTCTTCTTGCATTTGTTTTTGTAGAAGTTTGGGGATTTGAGATTGTTATAGGATTAGCTACTTCGTTTTTATCCGGACAATTAATACCACTGTGGTTTTTCCCAGAGTTTTTGCAAAAAATCGCTCAATTTCTACCTTTTAGAGGAATGTACGATATTCCATTATCTATTATAACAGGGCAAGTTAATTTTCAGAATGTTTTAGGTTTATTGGCTTTTCAAATAATGTGGGCTGTTGGCTTAATAATAATCATCCGTTTAGTTGTTAGATATTTTCAAAGAGTGCTTGTAGTTGCTGGTGGTTAAGAAAGGAGAGAAGTATATGGAATACTTAAGACTTTATTTAAAAATGCAGAAAGCTAATATTCGTTCTAGAATGGCATATCCATTTAATTTTTTCTTAGGCATTATTTGTGTTACATGTTTCGGAATATTTTCTACCCTATTTATATGGGTACTAACAAGAAACTTTCCAAGTATAGCCGGATGGAATTTTTACGAAATTTTATTCATTTCGTCTTTTAACATGCTTTCCTATTCGTTGGGCTTACTATTATTTATACACATTATGGACATTGATCATTATGTAAGAAATGCGGAGTTTGATAGAATCCTTGTCCGACCAATGAACGCACTTTTACAGTTTGCAAGTAAGCAAATTAATATTAACAGTTTAGGAACAGTAATTTATGCAGTAAGTGCGTTAATTTACGCAGGTGTCCATATTAGTGGATGGAGTGCTGTATCAATTTTATATACCGTGTTACTAATTATTTGTGGAACTATAGTTTCTATATCTATCCATTTAATAATAGGATCAACAGCCTTTATTACTTTACAAAGTGGAGGATTGTTTCAAATGTTAGACAATATCTATACGAATGTTGATAACTATCCAGTCACAATTTTTCCGAAATGGGTACAATTTTTCTTAACTTTTATACTTCCTATTGGGTTTATAGGCTTCTATCCAAGTGCCGGTTTATTAGGAAAAGGTTCTTATTTATTAAATGACAATCTTATTTTGATTTGTTTGGCAGTCTCACTTATTTTATCTATTTTAAGTTATATTATTTGGCACGTGTCTATTAAGTTTTATTCGGGAGCCGGTTCTTAATTTTTAAAAAATTTTGGGGGTGTCTGTATTGATTATTGAAGCAAAAAATTTATCGAGAGAATTTACAGTATATTCTAAAGAAAATGGTTCTTTCTTTATGTTGAATCAAATTTTAGGAAGGAAAGGAACTAAGAAAAAGGTTGTAGATAATATAAATATGGACATTGCTGAAGGTGAAATGGTAGGGTATTTAGGACCCAATGGGGCAGGGAAATCTACAACAATAAAAATGCTTTCAGGAGTTTTAACACCTACTTCAGGAGAGTTAAAAGTTCTGGGTAGGGAACCAGGGAAGTATCGTAAAGAAAATGCTAAAGATATTGGCGTTCTATATGGACAGAGAACACAGTTATGGTGGGATCTAAAATTAAAAGATTCCTTTGAACTATTAAAAGCGATATATAAAGTTGATTCTAAGGTATATAAAAAAAGATTAGATAACTTTATTGAAATATTAGATATGGAGGAATTTATAAATCGACCAGTCCGACAATTATCTTTAGGGCAGAGAATGAGAGGAGAAATGGTTGCTACACTACTGCATTCACCACCAATTTTATTTTTAGATGAACCAACTATTGGCTTAGATGTTTTGGCTAAAAATAAGATACAGGAGTTTCTTAAATTTTTAAATAAAGAAGAAAAAACAACGGTATTAATAACATCTCATAACATGGACGATATTGAAAAATTATGTGACAGAATTGTTCTTATTGATCAAGGAAAGATTATGTTTGATGGTGCAAAAAATAATTTAAAGAAAATGACCACAAAAAAAGATACGTTAATCGTGGAAATTGCGCTAGAAGACATGAATAAGATACCATCTTTGATTCCTCTAAAAAAAGAAGATAATAAAATGTACTTTGAATTTAGTGATCATGAAGAAGTACCAAAGATTATTAATGAATTATCTAAACAATTCAGGTTAATTAAAATAGAAATTGAAACACCTGAAATAGAGCAAGTATTAAGGGAATTATATGAAAATAAACAATATGGGATGGTTCTTTAACGTACTGTTAACAACAAAATTACTATTAAATAATGGAATGATAAGAGTAGATTATTATATTATAAATATGCCAAGCGGCAATATATTATGAGAGGAGGGAAAGACATGACAGATTCAAATACAAAAATGTTTGTTGGTGGCGTAAAGATTTAATATTGTTCTAATTTTTCAGGTAGAACTATTCAGATGTACTTTTTTAGTACTTCTGGATGGTTCTATTTTTTTATATAAGAAATTATTATTTTATATTAATGTACAAACATCTTTTAGACGTATTGTATAAAAAAGTCATAAGGAAGGCACTAGAAGTCATTAACATGACGTTAACATGTTAATGATTTTAAAGTAATGGAACAGTACAAGTGTATATGAGATGATAACTATGAAATAAGAAAATAAGAAAATAAGAAAATAAGTATATAAAGGAGGTGATTAATATGACAAACCCAAAAGTTCTTGTTGGAGGCGTAAACGCGTAATATTGTTCTAATTTTTTAGGTAGAACTATTCAGATGTACTTTTTTAGTACTTCTGGGTGGTTCTATTTTTTTATATAAGAAATCATTATTTTATATTAATTTACTAATGTTTTTTAGATGTATCTTCTGAAGAAGATCAGAAGGAAGGTACAGGAAGTCATTAACATGACGTTAACATGTTAATGATTTTAAAGTAATGGGACAGTACAAGTGTATATGAGATGATAACTATGAAATAAGAAAATGAGTATATAAAGGAGGTGGTTAATATGACAAACCCAAAAGTTCTTGTTGGAGGCGTAAACGCGTAATATTGTTCTAATTTTTTAGGTAGAGCCATTTAGACTTACTTTACTAGTATTTCTGAGTGGTTTTATTTTATATGTTCATTAAACCTAATATAACTATGTATTAATACTTAAATGTTATTTGGATATGGTTTATGAAAAAACTTTAAAAGGAATATGTTAGTAGTTCTTAACATGGTATTAACATGTTAAGAACTCTAAATTGATGGGACAGTACAAGTATATATATGATTATAACTGTATAAAGGAGGTGATAAATATACGAGATGGAAAATCAAAAGTTCTTGTGATTAAAGTTATTTAATTGTTTCAGTAATAACAGACATATAGAAATGTTTAAAATGCCTTCTTTTTTACTTTAGTAGTTAAAGCTATGTGAACCATACTTAATTTATTTTATTAATATGCATTATGAAAAGGTTAAATTATTTCCATGTATAGTGACTACTTTTCCTCACTAAGCTCTTACTATAAATTATTACATTGATTATGTTAAACACTTTAATTTCTCCGAAAAATCCTTAGGCCTACTACTAAGGATTTTTTATTTAATAAAAAATTCATACTTTAATGTTTTTTCTGTAAATAACGCAAAATTAACTGTGTATTTATGTCATTACTTTTAATCAATTTGTATTCTTTTATTTAAGGAATAAAAAATATGGAGAAGAAAAAGATGAAAAATTATAAAGTTAACAATTCAATACTAGACTTGGTAGGTAGTACACCATTAATGTTATTAGAAGCATTTTCTGATAATGATGTGAGAATTTTTGCGAAGATAGAAGGGTTTAACCCTGGGGGAAGTATGAAAGATCGTCCAGGATTAAATATGATTAATATTGCTGAAGAAAAAGGAATATTAAAGCCGGGTGGAAGAATTATTGAGTCAAGCTCAGGGAACTTAGGAATTGCTCTAGCTATGATTGGTGCAGTTAAGGGATATCAGGTACATTGTGTAGTCGATCCTAGAATTAGTACGACTAACTTAAAGATTATGCGAGCGTATGGAGCAACAATAGATATGGTCTCTCGACCAGATAACTATGGTGGCTATCAACAAGCAAGGATTGATAGGGTAAAGGAATTATTAGAAGTATATGAAGATGCTTACTGGCCGAATCAATATGACAATAAGGGGAATCCAGAGGCACATTATAAAGGAACAGCTTTTGAAATCTATAATGCGTTAGGAGAAGATATTGATTACTTAGTAATACCTGTTAGCTCCGCAGGATTAGTAACAGGTTGTGGTTTATTTGTTAAAAAGCATATGAAAAAAACAAAAATTATAGCGGTTGATGCAAAAGGATCAACTATTTTTGGTGGCTGTCCTTCTGCTCGTAGGATGACGGGGATTGGTGGGAATGTAACACCTCCTAATTTAAAAAGAGAACTTATAGATGAAGTATTTCATGTGAATGACGATGAGAGTGTTCAAATGTGTGAACAGATTATTAAAAATGAAAGTCTTCTTGTTGGTCCATCTTCAGGAGCGGCACTTTTTACAGCACTTAAGTTAAAGGGAAATATAAAAGGTAAAAAAAATATAGTAGTAATATTTCCTGATAATGGCGATAGATATTTGGATGGTTTATTGGATGTATTTTGTTCAAAAAGTAATCGGAAAGTAAATATTGAAAATCTAGCTTATTAGCAATGAAAGGAAGCTAACAATGGATTATGTAAGATCTGTATTTGATTTATGTGGCGATACCCCAATTGTACAACTAAATAGAATGGCTAAATATCAGAATGTATTTTTAAAGCTTGAAAGCTTTAACCCTGGTAAGAGTGTCAAGGATCGACCTGTTATAGAAATGCTGAAAGATGCGGAGGAATCGGGCAGATTGAGGGCAGGGATGACTATTGTCGAATCCACTTCGGGTAATACTGGCATAGCGTTAGCTTTATATGGGAAGAAAAAAGGTTACAGAGTTATATGTGTAGCAGATGAAAATATCCCGAGAGAAAAGCTTAACTTACTTAAAGCATATGGTGCAGAGGTAGAGATGGTGGAAGGAACCATAAATTTGAAAAATGCAGATTTAACAGAATATCGTATAAAATACATTCGTAATTTAATTGCAGATAATAAAGATTATATTAATTTGAGTCAATATGATAATGTGATGAATCCTCATGCTCATGAAATACATACTGCAGAAGAAATATTAAAACAAATTAATCAAGATATTAAAGCGATAGTTATTAGTGTTGGCACAGGTGGAACAATAACGGGTGTCTCTAAAGGTATCAAAGATAAAAGGCCAGATTTGCTAATATATGGGGTGGAGCCAGTTGGATCTACTTTATTTGGTGGAGAAAAAGGCCCATATTTACAACAAGGTCCTGGAAATTATTTTAAGCCTAAAATATTTAATACAGTACATGTAGATAATCATGAAAAGGTTAATGACTATAATGCCTTTAAAACAACAAGGGATTTAGCTACTAAAGAAGGTTTATTATTAGGAGGATCTTCGGGAGCTGTAGTATATGCTGCTATCAAAATTGCCGATCAATTAGAAGAATCAGGTGGAGTTTTAGCAGTTTGTCCTGATAATGGGACCAAATATTTAGACACAATTTTTAATGATGAATGGCTCAAAGAACATAATCTGTTTTAATCAAGGAGGTGAGTTCAATGATAATGAATAAAAATAAATCTAATATGGTTCAAATGATTGAGTATTTTTGTAATAGAAATACTACTGATGTTGAGCAGATTATTAAAATGGTACATGAAGTTGGGTATGATTTAACTCAAATAGAGAATGTTAATTTTTTATTTTCAACAGGTGTAAATAGACATCGGTATATAAGTATAGTAGAAAAGAATGCTAATCTTGAACAAAGTGTAAAATTTATACACCAGAATTTAATTTATGAAATAGAGTCTAGTTACATTACGCAGCGACTTGAATTGACTCATTATCAAATTGTGGTAATAGAGATCAATCTGAAATATGCGAGAATATTAAAGGAATTAGAAATAGATAATGAATCAATACTTTACCAAAGAATAAATTATTTCCTTATACCAGTATTACAATTATTATCTTTAAAGCAAGTACTAGAAATTTGTATTGACTACTCGAAAAAACGCGTTGCTTTTGATGTACCTATTCATAAACATCAATTAGTGGGCCAAACATTAGCAGATAGTTTTACAGAGTATACAACCAATAAATTATTATTAATAGAACTAGCAAAGAAATTAGATAAGAAATTAATTACCATGAAAGAATGTGTTAGATCAATAATATTTCTTATAGAGAGTCAACAAGAAATTGTAGATAAGTTAGTTCCTACAACTGGCGCATATGGATTAATTGAAGAAGCAGGTATAAATAGCAGGTTTTTAGAAATTCATGGAATTGGTTCTGTATTCCACTACATTAACTACGTATAACTAAGAGGGTTTGATAAATGTGGGTTATATTAAAACTTTGTTAAAAAAACAAATAGCGTTAAAAAAAGAAGCAGCAGTTATCAATGAAGAATTTATATATTCTCCTACAAAGGTAATAAAGGAAATGAACGTTATTAGTAATAACTTTAAGCATTTCAAAAAGGGAGAAAAAATTGGTTTAGTAGTAGATCATTCTTTACGATCATTGATGATATTGTTAACAATTATAGAGCAAGAATATAGTTTACTACCATTGGATAGTAAATGTACAGTTTCTGAAATAGAAAGAGTTAAAAAAATTACAGAAACAAGTGTATGGATTATACCAGATACCTATAACTATGAATCTATATCAACCAGTAGCTGTTACACTTACTCGGAAGTTTATAGTGAACAATTGAAAAGACCAAATAATAACTATGAAGCAGAAAGTAAATCCTTATATATGCTTACTTCTGGAACAAGTGGTATTACTAAAATTGCCAAGATTCCTTACCATAGTTTATGGAGAGGTGCGGAAAGCTATCGAGATTGGTTTGATATTAAAAATACCGATACTATAATTTCAACCGTTCCATTAACTCACTCATACGGTTTAATAGGTGCATGTTTAACTTCAATTTTTAGTCAAGCTACTCTGTATCTATGTAAAAACCCTACCCCCAGAAAAGTCATTAATGCAGTTCATGCATCAAAATCTACAATTTTATTTGGAGTACCTGTATTTTATAACATACTTACTCAAGCCCAAAAAATAACAAAAATAGATTTAGAAACGCTAAGATTAATAATTTCATCAGGAGGTCCTCTAGATAAGATAGTTAAGAGGAAATTTTTCCAAAAGTTCGGTCTGCCTATTCAACAAGTATATGGAAGTACAGAAACAGGTGCCATAGCAGCGACACATCCTGTTAGAAAATCAAGTTTAAATGCGGTGGGTTACATATTACCTCACGTTAAAGTAGAAACAAGTAATAATGGTTGTTTAAAAGTGCAAAGTCATACGGTTTTTAATGGATATTTAACTGAAGTTGGTGAGCATTCGTTTGTTATTAACAGAACATTCGAAACAGGAGACTATGGATATGTTAAAAATGGAGAGGTTTTTTTAAAAGGACGGGCAAAAACATTTATAAATGTTGGAGGTAGAAAAATAAATCCAACCGAAATTGAACGTGCTTTAGTAAATCATCCTTATATTACAGATTGTAAAGTTTTAGGAGAAGTGGATACATTATATGGAGAGAGAATTGTTGCCTATGTTCAAGCACAAAGTGAGTATCTAACTATTGAATGTGTTAAAGAATTTTTAGAAAGAAGATTAGCAGAATATAAGTTACCCCACCAAATTAAAATTGTACAAGAAATTTCGAAAAGTTGGAAGGAAAAATATATAGAAGGGGATAGATACTAATGAGATACGTAGAAGAGAAAGAACAAAACGATAGTATTTGTATAATCGGATTAGGTTATGTTGGTGTTACACTAGCTAGTGCATTTCTTGCTAAAAAACAGAATGTTGTAGGTATTGAGGTGAAAAAAGAAGTTAGGGATCAATTGAGTAGAGGGGATATACATCTATTTGAACCTGGAATAGAAAGTATATTAAAAGAGGAAATTAATAATAGACTTACAGTTCAACAATATATTCCGGATAATTTAAAGAGTGTAATTATTTGTGTAGGTACTCCGTACTCACAAAAAGATAATAAGCCAGATTTAAGATATCTCAAGGAAGCTATTGAGGCTGTAAAAGATAAAATGACATCCGATACTTTAATAGTTATTCGAAGTACATTACCAATTGGTGTCACTAGGGAATTTGTTTTACCTATACTTCAAAATAAAATTAAAAATCCTAAAGTTGTATTTGCACCAGAAAGAACAATTCAAGGTAAAGCATTAGAAGAGTTATTAAATTTACCACAGGTTATTGGAACATCCAATGATGAACATTTTGAGCAAGCTAAACGGCTTTTTGAGAAGCTAGGCGTAGAAGTAGTCAGGGTACGATCGTTTGAAACAGCAGAGATGCTGAAGTTAATGTGCAATGCACATACAGATATTTTATATAGCTTTGGGAATGAGATGTCCAATATTTCAACAAAATTTAATATAGATATACATGAGATGATAGAAGCTGCAAATCATAATTATCCTAGACCAGATATTGCGACTCCGGGTTATGTAGGGGGATCATGTTTAACTAAAGACCCTTATCACTTAATTTATTCTGCTAAACAAAAAGGATATATGCCGCATTTAGTAAAAGTAGCAAGAGATACAAATGAGAATTTGCTTAAAGGTATTATGTTACAAATAAATGATATTTTGGAGAGTAAAGGGTTGGATTGGAATACCACTAAAATTTTTGTTTCAGGGTTGGCATACAAGGGACGGCCTGAAACAGATGATTTAAGAGGAAGTGCAATATGGGAGCTCCTTAACCTTTTAAAAGGAAAGAAAGTTAAAGAAATCATGTTACATGATTTTGTGATTGATGCTCAAAAAATTGAAGAGGAATTTGGACTAAAGGCTGTTACATTCGAAGCTGGAATGAAAGAAACAGATATTGTGATTATTTTAAATAATCACCCGCAGTATCAATTATATTCAGATAATATAATTGATACTCATGAGAAGAAACAGAAAATTATTTATGATGTATGGGGTATTTATAAAGAGGTTCTCAAAAATGTGACAAATAAAAAATGTGATTACTTAGGAGTGGGATTTAATGGCTAAAATTTTGGTAACTGGTGGAGCAGGTTTTATAGGTTTTCATTTAGTAAAGTATTTACTATCCCAAGAACATAATGTAACGGTTATTGATAACTTTTTTAGAATTAAAGAAGATGATGAATTTAGAAAGCATGAATCTAAATTTAACTTTATACAAGGTGATCTAACTAAACCTTTAGATGATCTATTAATGGATAAGTCATTCGACTATGTATTTCATTTAGCTGCTATAAATGGTGTTAAATATGCGAATGAAATGCCTGAAAAAGTATTAAGGACCAATATTTTGAGCACGATTAATGTTTTAGATTGGTGTGCAAAGCATCCACCTAAGTCATTTGTTTTTTCTTCATCTAGCGAAACGTATAATGGGTCAAAAGAATGTTTTGATATACCAATCCCGACATCCGAGGGCGTACCTGTAGCAATTAGTGATGTAACTTTACCAAGAAATTCTTATGCGGGTTCGAAGATTACTGGTGAATTATTAACTATTCATTACGCAAATAAATATAATTTTGCAGGGAAAATTGTTCGCTATCATAATATTTATGGACCAAGAATGGGAAAAGACCATGTAGTTCCAGCTTTAATTGAAAGAATTTTCAGTAAAGAAACCCCTTTTAAACTATATGGTGCTGAACAAACAAGAGCGTTTTGCTTTATTACAGATGCAGTGGAAGCAACATATGAGGTGGCTTTACTAGAAGATGAAAAATGTCAGATAGTTCATGTTGGTAACTCAGAAGAAGAAATCGAAATTAAAGATTTATGCAAAAAAATATTTAAGATAGCTAATTATGATGTGGAAATTGAAAATCTTCCAGCACCAGCAGGTTCACCTGCGAGAAGATGCCCAAGTACAGAAGAACTTAAAAGAATAATTAACTATATGCCTAAAGTCTCATTAGAAGAAGGATTGTTCCGAACTTATGAATGGTACAAACAAGAATATAAAAAAAATATTGATGTTGTTTAGAAGTAGTTATCCAATGGTATCAGGTGCTGATAACATGGCAAGTTATACTGCCAAATTTTTATCTAAACACAATGAGGTAGATATAATACTGGTACAAAAAAGCGATGTGCATAAAAAATATAAAATAATAAGAGATGAACTAGGAACAAGGATTTTTATCCCTAGTTCATCATCCCTTGACGATTATATTGATTATTTAGAAAAATTGGAACCAGATTTAATACATTTAGTGGATTTAGTAGATGAAGAGTTTTGTGATGTTGTTCAAAAGTTAAGTTATAAAGCTCCAGTTGTAGTAACTCCTGCAACAGATATTCGCTTATGGGAAAATCGAAGGAAAGGGCTTAATATATGTCGACTTGCAAAAAATATAGTTACTTTAACAGAGTACGAAGAAAAGAATCTTATACAAGAATTGGGATCAAAATATCTCAATAATATTGTTAGGATTTCCCAGGCTCCTGTAATAAGTGATGAAGAAATATTTGATTTTCGGGAAAAATATAATATTTCAATGGATGATCAAATAATTTTATTTCTTGGAAGAAAAATAAAATCAAAAGGCTATCATCTTTTATTGAAAGCAAGTAGTGACATAATAAAGAAACATCCTAATAGTAAATTTATTTTCATTGGACCTCATTATAAAGGATCTAAATTGATATTCGAAAGGTATAAAGATAATAAAGCAATATTAGATTTAGGTCAAGTTTCAGAAAGAGAAAAACTTTCTGCATTACAAGCTTGTAATTTACTATGTTTACCTTCTACTGCAGATGTATTCCCATTGACATTCCTAGAAGCATGGCTGTGTAAGAAGCCAGTAGTTTCAGCTAACTTTCCAGGTGTTAAGAATATCGTTAACCATGGGGAAAATGGGCTGATAACAAATACGGAAATACAATCTATCTCAGCGAATATACAGTTTTTATTAGAAAATAAGTATCTCGCTCAGTTGTATGGGGAAAATGGGTATCAGAAGGTTATCAATCAATATTCATGGGAAAAGGTAACAGAAAATATTCAAGTGTTATATGAGAAAATTATTGAAAGGGAGGTAGAAACATATGAGAGCAGTAATAATGGCAGGGGGGAAAGGGATTAGATTACACCCATATACTAAAATCATCCCTAAACCACTTATTCCTTTGAATGAAATACCAATCTTAGAAGTTATTTTGAGACAACTTCAATACCATGGATTTACACATGTGACTCTAACTTTAAATTATAAGGCTCGTTTAATTCAAACTTATTTTGGAGATGGAAAAGAGTTAGGGTTAAATATTGACTATACAGTTGAAGATAAAGAAATGGGAACAATTGGACCACTAACATTAATAGAAAATTTGAATGAGCCTTTTTTATTAATGAATGCAGATATATTAACAGATTTGGACTTTGGAAAATTTTATAAAGAACATATTGATTCCAATGCAATTGGTACGGTCATGTTATATAACCATTCATTAAATGTTGATTTTGGTGTGGTAGAAAGAAATTCTATTGGTGAGATTACCGATTACCTTGAAAAGCCGTCTCACGATCTACTAATTTCTTCAGGGATTTATATGCTAAACCCTGAATCAATATTTTATTTAAATAAAGATGAAGAAATAGGTGCACCTGAATTTTTAAAAAAATTAATTAAATCGCAAAAAATAGTTAAATCATATATTCATGAAGGTGTATGGATGGATATTGGGACAAAAAGAGGGTTAGACTTAGCTACCGATTTCTTTCAAAAAAATAAAAATCAATTATTGAATTTAAGTAAAGAAAATTTAATAGAAAAAGATAGGGTTGTATAAATTATGGATTGGAAAATACCTTTATATGATTTAACAATTGGTAAAGAAGAAATATCGGCTATAACTAAAGTATTAAAATCTCAATGGATATCTATGGGGGAAGAGACTAAAAAATTCGAGGTTTTATTTTCTGAAAACTTAAATATTAGTTTGCCAGGATTAGCTGTAAATAGTGGGACGGCTGCTCTACATACAGCTATGAAAATTTTAGATATTGGGCCAGGTGACGAAGTTTTAGTACCTTCAATGACATTTGTGGCGTCAGCTAATGCAGTAAAGATGGTGGGGGCTACACCAGTTTTTATAGATTCTACAAGCCACTATGATTTTAATTTAGATCCGGAAGTAATAGAGAGAAAAATAACTTCAAAAACAAAAGCTATAATTGTGGTGCATTATGGTGGTTATAGTGCAGATATGGATAGAATTATGCAGATAGCACATAGTTATGGAATAAAGGTCGTTGAAGACGTAGCACATGGACCATTTGTAAAGACTCCTAAGGGATCTTTAGGAACCATTGGAGACATAGGATGCTTTAGTTTCTTTTCAACAAAAAACATAACTACAGGTGAGGGTGGAATGCTTGTTACTTCCGACTCTAACTTACATGAGAGAGCACGCTTATTTAGATCCCATTCTATGAGCGTTAGCTCATGGGAAAAACATAAAGGGAGACCTACAACATACGATGTTAAGGAAGTAGGTATGAATTATAGGACTACAGATTTAGCATCTGCGATAGGGATTCAACAGATATATAAGTACAAAGAAAATCAAAAAATAAGAGAAGCACTAGCTTCAGAATATAGGATAAATCTAAGACAAATAAAGGATGTGACAATACCTTTTGAATCCGTAAGTGTCTCAAAAAGTAGTCACCATATTTTTCCTATAATATTGCCTGGAAATATAAATAGGGATCTCGTTATTAGTAAGTTAAAAGAGGAAGGAATTCAAACAAGTGTACACTATCCCCCATGTCATTTATTTACACTATATAGACAGACACAAGGAACAAAAATAGGTGATTGTCCTATAGCTGAAGAAATTTCAGATAGAGAACTAACTTTACCTTTACATCCTAACCTGAATGTAAGTGATATTCATAGAGTTTGTTGTGTTTTAGAGCACACATTAAAGGAGAATATATAAGTTATGTATATAGGTTTCAACTATCATCCATCCAAAAGTGGCTGTCAATATTGGCATGAATGGGATGAAGATGAAGTAAGAACTGATTTGTTAAAAATGTCTCGTGAAGGGTTTAATGTAGTCAGGTTTTTCTTGTTTTGGAAAGATTTCGAACCTCATGAAGGAGTCTATGATTATCTTGTTGTAGAGCGGTTACATCAGTTTATTAAATTAGCAGATGAGGCTAATTTGTATTGTATTCCTTCAATTTTAACAATATGGATGAATGGACAAATATTTAAACTACCTTGGGATAATTCAACGGATGTATGGGGAAATATTAAACTTAAAACTAGAGCAGAGTGTTTTCTAGAGTTTATAGGTAAGGAACTAAGAGAGTATAAAAATATTTTATATTTTGACATAGGTGATGAAATAATATATGCAAATGAAAAAGCGGTTTTATCGCTGAAAAGTGAAGAAGCAAATATATGGTTAAGAGATATGATTACTGCATTAAAAAAGGGGAATCCACAAAGTAGTGTAATTATGGCAAGTGATCATTTATCAGTAGTAGGAGAACATCCTTTTGTTTTATCTAATATTTCTAATGAATTGGATGCGGTTGCAATACATGGATTTCCTCTATGGACAAAATTCAATATTGAATCCAATAATTCATGGAAATCATCATTATATGTATCATTTCTAGTTTCAATAGCAAAATTATATGGTAAGCCCTTAGTTGATGAATTTGGTTTGTATGGTTGTTCCGATGATATAAGAGCTGATTATATGTTGACGAGTGGATTAAGTAGTATTTTACATGGAGCAACAGGAATTATTTCATGGTGTTGGAAAGATTTTGAGACTGTTAAAGAGCCTTTTAATTTAAGACCGGGAGAAAGGTTTGTTGGTTTTTATAGCTCTTCTGGAAAGCCTAAAAAGAGTGTATACAGTTTGAAAGAATGTGTAAAAATTTCCAATAAGATACGAGATGGAAAGTTGAGTGAAAAAAAGGTAGGGATTTTTTTAACAGAAGAGCAGTTTGAAGAAAATGATAAGAATTTAGATTTTACACAAAAATCAATATCTCAATTCTACGCGTTTTTATTGCTAAAAAAGACGCAAATCCCAACAGAATTTTGTAGGGAAAATCTAGAACAGTATAAAGCAATTCTATTCCCTTCAAACCTACATTTGACAAATGAAGATTTAGAAAATTTGAAAAAATATGTATACCAAGGTGGAATATTGATCTATAGTACAGGGAATTACTTATACGGACATGGGATATCTGACCTATTTGGAATAGAATTAGAAGATTATACATTAAACAATGAGGATTTTAGAAGTTTTGAATATGAAGGGACTTCATATTACGTCGAATGGGAAAATTTAAAAGATAATCAAATTCCAATTATAAAAGAAAATCAAGCAGAAGTGTTAGCAAGATTTAATGAATCGAAGAAGCCTATTATAACAAGAAATTCATATGGAAAAGGGAAAGTTTACTATATTAATATCCCAATAGAGTCGCTATTAAATAAGCCTTACGATATGGAAAAAGAAAATTTTTATAAAATTTACAAAAATATCCTTTATTCAGAAGGAATTGATGCACCAGCCCAATTCTCATCGCCTTTTGTTGATGTACACATTTTAAATTATCATAACCATAATAATTGCGTTTTAATTAATCATTCTCCAAGAGAGCAAAATGGGAAGTTATTTATTAATAACACCTATATAGATATAAAAATGCAACCTAAGTCAGTAAAAGAAATAAAAGTATTCAAGGATAAGGAGAATGGCGATGAAAGCAGCTCTGTTAAGAGGACCTAGACTCATCCAGATTCAAGATGTTCCAGTTCCAAGTATTTTACATCCTAAAGATGCTGTTATAAAAGTTACTTTAACTTCTATTTGTGGTACAGATATGCATCCGTATAGAGGAGAACTTAATGACTTTATACATAATACAATAATGGGACATGAATTTACAGGAATTGTAGAATCTGTAGGTAATGAAGTTGAAAATATCCAAGTAGGGGATAGAGTTGTCGTCTCTGATATTGTTGCGTGTGGAGATTGTTGGTACTGTCAAAAAGATATGCATTACCATTGTGAACATGTTTCATTATTTGGCTATGGCGAAGTTGTGGGAGAGTATATCCCAGGTGGACAGGCTGAAAAAGTTAGAGTCCCATACGCTGATAAGCTTTTATTAAAAGTTCCAGAGAATGTATCTGACGAAAAGGCTATTTTTGTTGGTGATATATTATCTACCGGATACGCCTGTGCTATGGAGGGACAAATAAAAGAAGATGATTGCGTAGTAGTTATCGGTGGTGGACCTGTAGGACTAATGACAATTTTGTGTTCAAAGATGTTTACAAAGTCAAAAGTCTTTTTAATTGAACCTAATGAAAATAGACATTTAATTGCTAAGAAATTAGGAGCGATACCTCTCAAGCCGAATGAGTTAAATCAAATTTATAATTTTACAAATCAAAGAGGTGCCGATGTGATACTTGAGGCCGTAGGGACAGATAATACACTTCAAACAGCTTTAGATCTAGTACGTCCTAAAGGTAATGTAGTATGTGTAGGAGCGCATCATTCAAAGGCTATGCCATTTAATACTGAGAAGTCTTTTGCAAAAGAGTTATCATTAAAATTTGTGGTTGGGGACCCTTTAAAATATGGAGAGTTACTTTTAGAAAAAATCAAAGATGGGGAACTAGACCCTAGTGTTATTATTTCCCATCGTATGTCTTTTGGGAACATTGAAACAGCTTATAAAATGTTCGAGAGTCAAGAAGCTTTGAAAATTGTTTTAAGTCTAGGAGAATCGAGGGTATGAAAAATGAGTAGAGAAGAGATTTTAACGAAGTTAAAACTCGTATTATCAGATAATAATATTTCTACACAGAAATTAAAGATGGAGGATAGGATTGGCTATGGAAAATTAAAAATTGATTCTATCAAATTTATGAAATTAATGGTTGATTTAGAGAATGAATTTAATATTGAGTTAGACTATCGAGAAACTTTTGATGAACATAGTAATACGATTGAACATCTAGTTCAATATATTGAACATGGAAATAGGTCTTGAAAAAAATTAATAAATCCAAGAGGTTTGGTGCATTAATTTTAGCTGCGGGTGAATCAAGTAGAATGGGAAAACCTAAGCAACTTTTATCAATAAATAATGAAACTATGATACAGCATGTCATAAAACAAGTAGTACAAGCAGGATTCAATCAAATTATTTTAGTGTTAGGTTTTATGGACAAGACAGTAGAGAAGAGCATTTCAATAAAGATAAGAAAGAAAGTTGAAATTGTTCGAAATGATCAATACAAAAAAGGAATCTCATCATCAATAAAAATAGGTATAGGTAGCTTTAAAGGTGACATACCTGTTTTTATTTTCTTAGGAGATCAGCCTATAATTTCTCAAAAATTGATACTTGAGATGAAAACATGCTATCTCAAGTATCAATACGATGCGATACGTAATAATTATAATAATACCCCTGCACATCCCGTGTTGTTAGGACCAAAATTACTTAAAAAAGTCGATGAACTAGAAGGTGACAAGGGATTCAACACTTTAATAAATAAAAATAAGATATCGGTTAAAAATATAGATAATTCAAATGATTTTCCAATAATAGATATTGATACTCAAGAAGACTATTTAAAATTTATAAAATTAAAAGAGGGGTATGAATGTGACCAATAAAGTCCCTATTGAAATAATGGTGAATGGGGAAAAAATTAATACTGCTGTTTCTTCTATTCAACCGTTAGTACATTTTTTAAGAGATAATTTAAAACTAACAGGTACTCATATAGGCTGTGATTGTGTTTCATGTGGTGCTTGCACGGTGCTACTGGATGATGAACCCGTAAAATCATGTGCTATCTTAGCAGCACAGTGTAACCAAAAACAAATAACTACAGTAGAAGGTTTGGAGACAGATCAGGGATATAGTATATTACAGAAAAGTTTCCAACAGCAATATGCTCTCCAATGTGGATATTGCACGCCAGGTTTTTTGATGATTGGTACTTTTATTACTAAAAATTTTACAGAATTAAAGGATGAAGAAATCGCAGAGCTATTAAGAGGGAATTATTGTAGATGTACTGGCTATACTCCTATTATCAAAGCAATAAAAGAAAGTTTAGGGAAAGAATAGATAACACTCTTCCGAAAGTGAGGATGCTGACAGATATATAGTATAGAACTTAAATATATTCTTGCTACAGGATGTGTATGATAACGAGAGTGAAGTTTGTATTTTAAAACTTAAATAAATACGGGACCGTTAAAGAATGAATTATGCATTTAATACTATTTATGTTTTGTTCTAATAAAATAATTTCATGTATTTATCTAATGAAAAATTTTTAAGGGGTTAATAGATGGAAACCATAGAGAAATTATTAAGTGAAACAATAAAGGGACGAAAAACTGCATTAGCTACAGTTATAAATACTAAGGGTTCAACGTACCGTAAGCGGGGAGCTCAAATGGTTATTAATGATAAAGGAATAGGATATAGCCAGTTAAGTGGGGGGTGCATAGAAAATAACATAATTGATAAATCCTTAGACGTAATGAATAATCAAACAGGTTTTGATATTGGCAGTTATTTAAATCTTTCACAACCAGATCCTATTTTTGGTTTTGATAAAGGTTGTAAAGGCGACATGGATATTCTGATTTTAGATACTAAGCAATTACAACCACATCTTCATACTATATATAATAGTTTAAATAAAAACGAGACTGTACTAGTTGGTACCATTATTAATCATATTGATTTTAGGCTAGTAGGGGAGAGTTTTATCAAATATGAAAATTCGGATTTGAAAGTTCTGAATAATTCTGATTTACTAGATCCCAAAATCAAAGAGACTTTGAATAATGTAGAAATTAAAACAGGTTTGTATCATGATGAGAACAATAAGGTAGGCATATTTATTCAAGCGTTTTATCCCCAAAAAGAAATAATTGTTATGGGGGCAGGAAATGATGTATTTCCTATTATGGAAATAGCAAAAAAATTAAATTTTGAACTAAGAATAAATGATTTTAGGGAGAGCTTAATTAAAAGATTTACTAACAGATGCAAAGAAGTTACTTTACTTTCTAATAACATAGAGAATGTTGAATCCTATTTAACGAATATGAGTAAGAATACACCAGTTGTTATTATGAGTCATAATTTTTCGTTTGACTGTTTATGTTTAAAAAGTGCTATTGATCTAGGGTTTAAGTACATTGGTGTAATGGGACCAAGACATAGATTAAATAATTTAATGACAGAAATTGATGCTACGGAAACCAATTCTATTCATTGTCCAATTGGGATAAATATAGCTGCACAAACACCTGAAGAAATTGCAATAAGCATTTTAGGAGAAATTATAAATTACTATAATGATCAAACAAATACATGGAGGTAATAAAATGGATCAAATTAAAGAGAGAATAGTAAAAACTTTAATTGAAGCTTCTGAAGGAGCATTAGATAAAGAAACTATTATGGAAGTTAAGGATGATATAAGTGCTTTATCTTTAAATTCGTTAACTATTATTAAATGGTTGGTAAGTATGGAGGAGGAATTTAATATTGAGTTAGATATGGAAAAGGTATTACTAGAAAATAAATTAATTTGGTCATTTGAAAAAATAACAAAGTATATAAATACAAAAGTTAATGGGGAGGCTGTTTAATTATGATACTGGAAAATAGAATTCTAGATTTTAAACTTTTAACTTCGAATGGGAAAGAGCTACGTTTAAATGATTATTTAGGTAAATATATTGTTTTGTTTTTCTATCCTAAAAATGGAACACCTGGTTGTACAAAAGAAGCTTGTTCATTTAGGGATAATTATAGTGAGTTTCAAAAACTCGAGGATGTAGAGCTATTTGGAATTAGCGCAGATAATTTAGAATCTCATCAAAAATTTAGTGATGATTACAAATTACCATTTCAGTTATTAAGTGATGAGAATTTTGAAGTTGCTAAACGATATGGTGTGTTTGAAGAGAAAAAGTTTCTTAATAAGGTTATTAAATCAATTAATCGAACCACATTTATTTTAGATAAAAAAGGTATTATCCAAAAAATTTTTACGGATGTTAATCCAAGTAATCACGCAAAAGAAGTGTTGGAAGAATTGGAAAAAGTTAGAAAGTAAAATACGTGGTTTTACTTTCTAACTTTTACAAATTAAATGGGGGGAATGAGGTGGTTATTTGAATACTAAACCTCTGCGGAAAGAAGATAATAGATTTATTACTGGTAAGGGGAGATACGTATGCGATATTAACCTTCCTGATATGCATTATGTTACTTTTGTCAGAAGTACAGTCCCGCATGCGTTTATTGAAGAAATTGATAAAACAGATGCCCTCATAGAAGGGGTAATTGGTATATTTACAAGTGAGGATTTAGATCCTAACCTGGGGGAGATTTCAATTGTATGGCCTGTAGAGAACCTGAAAAATCCAGGACATCCCTTGTTAGCAAAAGAAAAGGTAAGATTCGTAGGAGAGCCTATTGTCATAATAATTGCTGTAAGTAGAGAAATAGCTTTATTAGCAGCTAGTAAAGTTAAGGTAAGATATAAAAAGTTAAAAGCTATTACAAATCTATTGGAAGCAATAGATAACAAAGGTGTATCTGTACATGAAAATATTAAGGAAAACGTAGCTTACAATATAAAAAAAACATTTGGAAATAAGAAAGAGATTGAAAATGCAGTACATTCTTTTGAACAGAGAATCATAATTCCAAGGGTAGCACCTCTACCAATGGAGACTAGGGGAGTAGTAACTTACTATGATGAGTATCAGGATACGCTAACAATGTGGACTTCTACTCAACTTCCCCATGCTTTACGATTATCTTTATCAATTGCTTTAGGACATCCGGAAAATCGTTTGTATGTGAAATGTCCTGATGTAGGTGGGGCATTTGGTTCAAAAATGAATGTTTATAGGGAAGAAGTTCTGTTAGCTTACTTTGCTAAGAAAATAAAAAGGCCTCTTAAGTTTATAGAGACAAGAAATGAAAATTTTTGTACGACTACCCATGGTAGAGATCAAATACATGATGTAAAGGTCTACTATAATCCTGCAGGAAAAATCCTAGGAATAGATTTATTATTACATGCAAATATGGGAGCATATTTGCAAGTAGCTACACCGGGAATGCCTATCTATACTTCAAAGATGTTATCAGGGTGCTACAATATTCCTTATATAAATGTTGATATAAAAGCATATTATACTAATCAAGTAGCCATAGATGCATATAGGGGAGCAGGAAGGCCTGAAGCAATCTATTTATTAGAAAGAATTATAGATATCATAGCTCTAAAATGTGGTATAAATCCTGTAGAAATAAGAATGAGAAATTTCATCAAATCCTATGAATTTCCTAAAAGTGTAGTTACTGGATTGACTTATGATAGTGGTGACTACCATAAATCTTTAATAAAATTAATAAAAATTAGTGAATATGAAAAATGGAAAAAAGAGCAGTTAATGAGAAGGGAAAATAAAAGTAACTATCAGTTAGGTATAGGCCTTTCGAGTTATGTAGAATTTTGTGGAACTGGTCCATCTAAGGAACATAAGGCAATCGGTTTGATGACGAGTGGTTTTGAATCTGCTGTTGTTAGGATTCATCCTTTAGGTACTGTAACTGTTATTTCTGGATCATGCCCGGCTGGTCAAGGACATGAAACTGCATGGTCATTAATAGTATCACAAGAACTAGGAATAAATTTTGAAGATATTGAGGTAATTACCGGTGAGACAAGCAATGTACCTTGGGGGGGAGGGACTTATGGTAGTAGGAGTGCTGCTGTTGGTGGAAGTGCTATATACAAGGCGTGTCAGCAAATTATTAATAAATCAAAGATATACTTATCTGCGATTTGGGACAAAGATATTCGTTCCATTCAATTTGAAAAAGGATTATTCTTCATTAATGAAAAACAGACTATGAGGATTGAAGAAGTGACACAAAAATTATACTTAGCCCATGATCTTCCAGAAGGTGTTGATCCAGGTTTAGAGGCAACGGTATTTTTTGAACCCTCTAGCCTTACATTTCCTTTTGGTTCGCATTTATGCATTGTCGAAATTAATATTTTAACTGGTGAACCCAAAATATTAGAGTATTTTGCAGTGGATGACTGTGGACATATACTTCATGAAGAGCTTGTTGAAGGGCAGATTAAAGGAGGTATAGTCCAGGGGATGGGACAAGCACTATTAGAAGAAGTATGTAATGACGAAGATAATGAAGTCCCTTTTTCACAATCTTTTCGAACATACCAATTACCAAGAGCGATGGATATTCCTAAAATCACACTAGAAAAGACAATCACCCCATCTCCCGTAAACCCTTTAAAAGTTAAAGGAGTAGGTGAAGCAGGTACAATAGGAAGTCCACCGGCTATAATAAATGCAATCGTAGATGCAATATCTATATTTGGTATAGAGCATATTGATATGCCTGCAACATCAGATAAAATTTGGTCATTAATACAGGAGGCTAACAATGGTGGAATACATGGCACCTAAAAGTCTTGAGGATGCAATAAAAGCATTAACTGTAAAAAAGGGAAAAAAAGTAATATTAAGCGGTGGACAAGTTGTAACAAACCAAATAGTAAAAGGAACTCTCTTCCCAGATACAGTTTTAGATATAACAAGAATTCCGGAACTTAAAGAAATTAGAGTAGAAGAAAATGGCGTGTTTTTAGGGGCGTGTCTTACACATACCGATATTTTAAATAATCACATAGTAGTAGAATCTCTTCCAGCTTTTTATCAAGCAGCGGGCACTATAGGAGATTTACAAGTCCGGAATAGAGCAACAATTGGTGGAACAATTTGTGATGCTAATTTGTCAGGAGATTATTGGGGGGGATGGTACCTTACTAATGCTTTAGTTTGGATAAGATCTAAAAATAACTTGAAGAAGGTACCTATAAAAGAGTTAGTAAAGGGACAAAATAAATTATATTTAAAATCAGATGAACTTATTTTGGGAATAGAAATTCCTAAAATACATAATAGTCTATATATTAAATTTTACTTAAAGAGTAGGCAAATGCTTGGTGTCACCATTGTTAATGAAAAAGCTGCTATTACAGGAATTAATGAGTATCCAATAATAATAGATTTATATAGAACTAATATTACTGAGTTATTTGATTATACTAGCATCTCGAAATATAAAAAATATAAAATTTCTATGGTTCAACATATACTAAATCAGTTTAAAGGGGGGCTTAAGGATGAAAATAGACTTATTTAAAAAATGGTTAAACCCATATGCTACAGTTGTAAGAGATCTGGCTTTAGAAAGTGATAGGGCTGGTAAACCTGTTAATACTTTTGTTGAGGATTCCTATTTCAAGCCTCTTCATTTTTTTAAAACACCTTCTAGATATTGGGATGGAATTACTTTAAAGGATGGAAATAAAGTATTCGGTACAACGGCATTAGAGAATGTCATCTTTGTAGAAGAAATAGCTTATGGAGATCCAAGTTTATATTTATCCCTTCCAGGTCCGAATCTTTCGGGAACAATAGTGGATAAAATAGGAACGCAAGAACAAAGGGATAATTTTTTTGAATATTTCATCAATAATAATTCTTGGTCAGCTTTTGCATTAACAGAGCCAACCGCGGGGTCTGATGTAGCCAATATGCTAATGACTGCAGAAAAAGGAGAAAACAATACTTATTTATTAAATGGTCAAAAAAGATATGTAGGAAATGGGGCTATTGCAGATTATATGGTTGTTTTTGCTAAAAAGACAAAGAAAGATTTACCAAAAAATAAAAGTATTTTTTTAGATGCTTTTTTAATTAATAAAAATAATAATTTATCCAATATTAAACAGAGTGTCGATAATACACTCGGATTAAAATCGGCTCGTTTAGGAAAGATTGAGTTTATTGATTTTCTAGTAACGGAGCAAGATATTTTGGGACATGACAAGAGTTCGTTAAAAAGAGGGATAAGAGGAGCGATGGAAACATTTTTACACATGAGACCGGCAACAGCTGCAATTGCTATTGGATTAAGTAAAGCTATTATAGATTATGTACAAACATGCGTGAATCATGAATATAATAAATTTATTTTAGACAGGTTGAAATGGGAAGTTGAAAGAGGAAGAGTATTAACATTGCAGGCAGCTATTACATGTGATGCTGGTAATTTTAACTCATATTATTCATCAATGGCAAAGCAGTATATGAATGGTGTAGTAGTAAAGGTAGTTAGAGAATGCTCAAAATTAATGGGGGACTACGGATTGATAGAGCATCCTCTTTTGGAAAAGTGGTTAAGAGATGCAAGAATGATAGAGTTTATGGAGGGTTCAACCAATATATTGAAAATGGATATCAAAAATAAAATGATGAATGGTAGGTTGTAAGACTATGAATCCTATTGCCTTATCACATATATCTAGTTATATACCTAGTAAGAAAATTGATATTCCTGAAGTTGCAAGAATGATAAATGCTGTTGATTATCCGTTTAGTAAAAGCGATATTGATAGATTTGACAGCAATTTAGGTTTTAAATGTGTACCAATAGAGGAAAAATTAAGTTTGGAGGAGATGCTTTACAAGGCTTGTACTCCAACAATATGTAAATTACAAAAAGAGGGTAAAGCGATAGATAGAATAATATTGACTAGGACTTCTCAGATATATTGGCATGAGCAAAATATATTTCGTAAACTGATGCATGATTATGATTTATTGGACATACCCACATTTTCTGTTGCTCAACAAAATTGCGCTTCTATTCATACTTCTTTATTACTAGCACAACAATTACTTAATTCCAATGAAGAAATGGAAGGGATATTATTAGTAAGTGGAGATAAAGCCTTTCATCCAAGCCTACGACGTATCCCTGATTCATTATTAGGTGATAGTGCTAGTTGTTGTTATTTGAGTAAAAATCTTAAAGGGAACCACCATACAATTCAAATTATAAAAAATAATGTTGATGCGGTAACGTATAATGGCGTGAATTCTACCCCAAATCAGTTAGAATGGTTTAATACAACGTACTATTTTGCTATTAGACAAATAGTGAGGGAAGTATTAAAAGAGGCAAATCTTACATTAGAACAGATCAGCCTTATAATTGGGAGCAATGCTAACTATAAGACGTGGCTAAAAGTATCAGAAATACTTGATTTTCCTATAGAAAAATTCTATACGGACACTATAGATAAGGTAGGACATTTATACTGTTCAGATATTCTATTTAATTTACAAATGATTGATATAGAAAAAAAAATAAAACCAGGTTCTTATTATCTAACTATTACAGTGGGGCTAGGAGGTACATATGGTTGTGCTTTACACCAGTATCTATAAGGAGGTCATAGTGTGAATAGTTTTTTTTTATCAATTTTAAATGTTGAAAATCCCTTATATGCTAATAAGGCAGACTATTTGCAAGATTTTAATAAAAAGCAAACGAACGTAGACAGCGCTTTGGATTGGCTGTTCGAGGATAATATTCATAACATACCGTCAATTCATGATTCAAAAAAACAAGAAGAGTTTCTTTCAAAAACAATCAAAGTACCTACATTCAATGCTCCTCATTCAGATATTTTACTAAAATTAATAAGTGAATCTAATATACCCGCTGATGAAATAGATGTATTATGTTACTGTCATGAAACGTTAGAACAAAGTCATAGTATGTTACCTGTACTTAAGGCTAAGAAGGAATTAAAATTAAAAAAAGCTTTGCCATTTTCAATTGGGCAAGCAGGCAGCTTAAGTAGTATTATGGCTATGGACATAGCGAAAGCTCTATTGAACAATGGGTATAAAAATTTTCTGGCTACTATTGTAGATTCGATGCATGCTCCTTTTTCACGTTCTGCTTTTAATGGCTATACAAAAGGGGATGTGGCAATTTCTTTGCTATTAAATAACCAGAATGGTGATTACAAAATTAAATATTTTAAAGTATATCCTACCTGCCATAATATAAGTCCTGCGCATTGGAGTATCAATGATTATTTAACTGCTGAGGATTTACTAGTTGCAAAATATAGAGAATTATTGGATGATATTAATAATAAAGAACATTCAATTAAATGGATAGTATATCAGAACGTATCCAATAGATTAGATAATATGTTTAAAGAGATAGGATTTAACAAAGGATTAAATTCTTGGAATCGAATAAAATCTCAAGAGATAAATCTATTAAGTAGTGATGTTTTTTTATCACTACTAGATTTAGAGTCTAATAAGAAATTAAAACCAGGAGATGATATATTGCTTGTATCTGCAAGCATTGATCATGGGATTGCAGGGGTAGTTTTAGAAAAAATGTGAGAGAGTTAGAGTGGGGGAAAAAGTAATGGTAAAAATATTAACAGAATTCCTTAGACCTAAAAGTATGGAAGAGGTCCTAGGACAGTCGCATTTAAAAAAGAAAAATCATCCTATTATGAAAATGCTAGAGAATAAAAATCTTAAATCTATCTTACTATATGGTCCCCCAGGTACAGGTAAATCGAGTTTAGCAAAGATTTTAGCAAAATCATCGGATCTGACTTTTGAAGAGATGAATGCAACAGTAAATTCAACTGGTGATATTCGAGAAGTAATCGAAAAGCACTCCAGTTCTTTTGTGCTGATATTAGATGAGATTCACTATTTAAATAAAAGGTTGCAAAGTATTTTATTATCGTATATGGAAGAAGGGAAAGTTATTTGTATTGGTACAACAACTGAAAATCCATATAAAACAATCGCGGATGCTATTCGGTCCAGAATGTTTTTAACAAAAGTATATCCTCCAAACAGAACAGAAGTGAAGTTATTAATCCAGAAAATAAAAAAAATTTTTAATAATATTGAGATTGAGCCTGAAGCAGAAGAATTAATAATGGGTGCGTATGAGAATGATGTTAGAAAGTTTATAACGACCTTAGATTTATTATTTAATATAGAAGAGAATATTATAACCTTAGAGGATGTACAATCAGTTTTAGGAATTACTCAAGGGGATGATCCTTCAAAGTTAATGTCAGCTTTTATTAAATCTCTACGTGGGAGTGATGAGAATGCTTCACTCTACTATCTATGTCGTATGATACGCGTTGGAGTTCCAGGTAGCCAAATATTTAGAAGGCTGTCTATTTTTGCAGCTGAAGATGTAGGACTTGCAAAACCTGATGTTATGCAGTCTATTGCAAGTGCGCAACAATTATATAATAATCTAGGCGATGAAGAATACGACTCAATATTAATATTAGCAAATTTGGTAGTGTATCTTTCTTTAATTCCAAAATCAAGAAGTATTGTTGAAGCTGTACAAACAACATTTAAGGAAATTGAAAGTGGATATTTACCGAGTGTGCCAGAATATTTGTTGAACTATTATAAAGGAAATAAAAAAGCGGGGGAAATAGACACTCCTTTTCTGCCTGAATCGTGTAGAAACAGAGTATTTTTTACGCCATGGGATGTGGGACAAGAGGCAAGTGTAAGGAAGTTTTTGGAAAAGAGAAGGAATAGCTAGATAGATAATTATTAAGGAGGAAATTTTTTAGTTAAGTACAAACATAACAAATACCAATCTAAACTTAGATTGGTATTTGTTATGTTTGTAAAAATATATTAATGCTCATTTTTATATTGAGAATGATAAGGTTGTAATGATAAATATTTAAAATGCATTATTATCCCTTTAAATACTTTGAAAATAATTCTTTAATTTTTTCGGGCCATAGTTGGGTATCTAAACCATACTGAGCCAAGAATGCAAATATCCATCTCTCTAAACCAAATGCCATACAACTCGTAGAGGCAAATTCATTATTATTTTTAATTGAAAAAGCTTGTCCAAAAACATTACCATGGTAATTAGATGAACTTACTGAAATAGAACTATTTAGATAAGGAATCTTGAATTTTAACTCATACTTCATATCCAGATCTCTTTGGAAAAAAGATTTAACTTTATAATCATTTGTAAAAAATGGATCATTAGCATTTTCAAGGAAAGAATCAATTTCCCATATGTTAAGAAATTCTTTCAATAATATAATTGATTTTTCACGCATTGATTTTACGTGTTCGTCACTACCGATAAAGATAATTTCTCTCATTGAAAAATCAAGTAATCTGCCAAAATCTGAATGATTATTTGATTCATATCGGCTACATCTTCCAACAGATGTTATTGTACTCCCCTCATTAGGGACTTCTTTATTTTCTAAACTTTGATAACAATGGTAGCAAACAGCTGGATTTTTAACAAGGCTAGTTGTTCTGACGTCATTAGGTTTAATCATATCTGCATTCAAACCATCGTTCGCTCTTACATTTTTTGTGAACTTATCTATATTCGTTAACTCTTCTTCTAAATGTTGAGTAAATAGTACATGATGCGGGAAAGAAGTGAAGTGATTGGTTTTATTTAAAGTATCCATTGAAATTAATGTAGGATAATATTCATTTACAGCACCTAGTGGTTTTGCAACATAATCAACAATTAATTGGTCTAAAAAAAGGATTAAGTCTGAGAAAGGGGGACGGAATGTGAAGATTCCCTCATGATTTTTCACAATAATATTTTGATCTATAAGTTGTGTAAATATGTCATTTATATAAGGTGGTTGTACCGAATGCTCATGAATAATTTGACTTTTAAAAGGAAGATTCCTTCCTCCTGAAATTCTTTCTGTTAACTTGTGGACTAGTTTTTCTAGATGAATAGTAATTTTTTCAGTATGATCAATCTTAATTTTATCATGATCAATTTTACAAGAGATAATATTATTATTTAAAAAACGAAGCAGGTACTGGAATTGTTGGAATTCTTCTTCATTTTTTGTGAAATTATCAATAATTAGCTCATTCATTTCAAAACAACTCCTTTTTTATTTTGTACAAAAGTTATTATTTTATTAATAGTAGTAAAATTATCTAGTGTTAATTCTTCATCAAATACTTCAAATTCAAAATAAACTTCTAAGTCTACAATAAAATGCATAAATGCAATAGAGTTGAAACCAACGAATAATAAGTCTTGATCATCGTCTGTATTACTATCAATGTGAATTTGTTTTTGAAGCAACTCAATAATAGAATCTCGCATAAAATCTTCTCCCTAATTTTAAATATATAATTTATTTTTATTTAAGATACTCTGAATTATTTTTTCGCCATGAAAGCGTCCGTCTGAAATAGTGATAGTATTAACATCGGATCCTCCAGCGACCACACCACAACAATATATACCTTGGATATTTGTTTCTAAAGAGTCTTTGTTGTATTTTGGTATATTTGTAACTTCGTCGAACTCAACCCCAAGTGATTGGAGTGGAACATAGTTAGGTTGGAATCCAATGAGCTTTAACACAAAATCATTTTTAATATGTTTTACGCCATCTGGAGTATTGATAGTTACAGTATTTTCTGTAACCTCTTGTATGTTAGAATTAAAATAGGCAGTAACTTTTCCTTCATCTATAGCCTTTCGTACAGATGCCAACATCCACCTTTTTGGTGTATAACTGAGATTCGATCCTCTGTGGACAAGAGTAACCTTTGCATCCACAGTTAGTAAATCCATTATGGCCTCCAAACCAGAGTGTCCTGTTCCAACAACAACAACATTTTGATTAGAATATGGATGAGATTCTGTAAAATAGTTTTTTACTTTGTTCAAGTCTTCTCCAGGGATATTTAAATTTCTAGGATTATCAAAGAAGCCTGTGGCAAAAACAACATTTTTTGTATGATAGATTCCTTTATCCGTACGGATTTCATAAGACGTTTGAGTCATTTTATTAACTGAAGAGACATCTAAAACCTCTTCATATTGTTTAATATTCAAATTAAAATATTTGGAAACCTTATAGTAATATCTCATCGAGTCTTGTTTTGTTGGGGGACCATACTTTAAAGAGAAAGGAATAGAATCTATTTCAAAATCTTCAGGAGGTCCAAAAAGCGTAACATATGTAGGGAATTTAGAAATAGTATTTACAATACAGCCTTTTTCAATAACTAGGTAATCAAGTTTAGATTTATGAGCTTCTACAGCTGCAGCAAGACCACAGGGGCCAGCTCCAATGATAATAAGATCCTTCATTTATAATTACTCTCCTTTAGTTAGTTGTTCATATAAGGGTAATATTTCTTTTTTTATTTGGATGATTTCTTGCAAAGTATTTAATGAACGACTAATTAGTGTATCGTTTTTAGTCAGATGGGCTTTTAATATATAATTTGCAACCAATTTCCATTTGTGATCTAATTCGTGGAATGCATTTTCTAATACAGGATGTCCAAAATAAGTATTAATAAAATCTGCATGTTGAGCTCTATAAGATCCCATATGCTTTAGTTTAGAAAAAAGATTTATTACCTTTATATAATCTTGCAAATAGTCATCTCTTTTCTCCAAATCCGTATATAAACTTTCAACTCCTAATAAGCCAGAAGAGTTAGAATTTTTTTGTGTCATATGTTTGTAGTTTGATTGAATTAATTCAGTTAGTGTATTTTGGTTAAAAGTATGTTCAATTTTTTCGATGCTAGCAATAATCATAGGGTGTTCTATATGGAATGCCTTTTTTATAGATTCTTCAATAATATTACGATTAACTTTAGTAAAGGAAGGTGTAGTGAAAAAATCTACAATATGATACTCCTGATTAATAGGATCATATCCTCTAATAAGTAAATAGTGATTTTCATGAAACTTTTGAAAGCATATATTATCATGTGGCAAGTCAAACCTATCAATAAAAACCATTGGTAATCTAGTTTTACTAAGAGAGGAAATAATTATTTGATGATAGTCTACTATAGGTTCCTCTATAGCCGTAAGTTGAATATTAAAATAATCATTAAGAAGTCTATTTCTTTCAAATGGTGAATTAAATAGACTTAATGAGAAGAAAATCAGGGGATCTTTTTTATAATTAAAACGCCAAAAAGATCCTGTTACTTCTTGAAAATTAACTTTACCCAAACCTTTTAAGGCAGCCATACAATATACTGTAATACAATCTGCGAGCTGATTATCCATATGTGCTATTTTTAATTTCTTCATTTTATACTCCTTTTACAGCTTAGTCATATTAGATAGTTTTAATGAAGAGGGATAGAGAACTAAGTAATCAAATATATAGTACTAATTAATACTACTGGATAATTTTATAAGCTGTTTAATATATTGTTCTTCTTTTTCTTTCAATTGAGATACCCTATCAAAAACCTTTTGTGAGAAGTGATCATTACGTACAACATTACGAAGTGCTAGGTTAGCACAAATCTTGTATTCTTGTGCTAAATCTGTAAGGATTTGTACCAAAGTAGTTGTTTCTTTTGAGGTATCATATTTCTCGAGAAATTCTCCAAATACATATCGAGAATTTCCCAATTCATTAAAGTCTTCATAGAGCTCCTCGAGAGTTACTTGACGTAATTCTTCGTCCATATCTTGATTGATTGAATTTAACTTATGATAAATATCTTTAAAGACGTCTAATCCTTGTGAGAAGATATAGGATTCATCAAAAATCTTATATGACAC
Organism: Bacillus sp. FSL R9-9492; assembly: GCF_038007365.1. Classification (NCBI taxonomy): domain Bacteria; kingdom Bacillati; phylum Bacillota; class Bacilli; order Caryophanales; family Bacillaceae; genus Bacillus; species Bacillus sp. FSL R9-9492. Next base: position 43,648 of record NZ_JBBOXC010000002.1, on the reverse strand, counting down.
GGGCAAACCAACTTGGTCAGTAGAAAGAAGGCTCGTTAGGTTTATATTTATAGATTTTTGATATGATTGCTTAGCAAAAGACTTATAATTTTTAGTACTTAAAGAATAATACTGATAACTTGATGGTTGTAACAGTTCTTTAGATCCTTCGACAGCTTTTTGAAGATCTTCTTCACTCAGATCGCCTACGAAATGATAGTAATGATCGATTAATTTATAATTAGACTCTTCTTTTTTCCAAATTTCCATCCAGTGAAAATTATGTTGAACTTGGTATCTAGATGAGTAAGGGAGAAAGAAAGTATCGACTGGCGCAATTACTTGTATCCCCTTATCGAGGGTAGAATCTAAACTTTCCCTGTAATCATTAAAGTTGGAAAATGTTTTATGTTCAGGTACTAGGTTAGAAAATTCAGAAATCTCTTCGTTAAAAAAACTCATTCTAGGTATAAACCTTACCGAGTTATCTGGACGTTTAATAGTATAGAGTTGACTAAGAAACCACAGGCCTTCAATTTCTACCTCTTCATGAATTACTCCTGTAACCGTCATAGTTAAGCAATTATGATAGGGATGAGTAAATAGTTTGGATTTATTCAATTGTTTCACCTCTTAATGTAATTGAGAATATATGGATAAAGGGATTGCTACCTAATTTAATTTCATCGAAAGCAATATTAGAAGGCAGTTGTTCCTGATGACAATATATCTTGGGTTGTAAGCTGAATAAATCAAGATTTTTGTTTCTAGTAAAAGGACATTCTAAAATAATTGGATCCCCAAACCAGGAGGTTTCTGAAACAAATTCTGTTAATGCTAATTTAAATGTATAAACTGTTTTGTTATTAAATAGGAGTTGAACATCATCATAAAAGTTACCATTATTTGAAGAACCAAGTATATAGAGGTCAGTAAATTTCCCTTTAGGAACTTGAATAGTTTGATAATCTAAAGTTAAATTATCGAAACCCTCACTAGTCTTCGTTGGAAAAAGAAATGAAGTATTTTCCCAATGGAATTTTTCTCCGTATTTAGGGAGATGTTCTGCTGGATAAAATGAAATTCCTAAGCTAAAACTACTATCACTAATAGGTTCATTTTCACCAAGAATACCATGATTATTAAATAAATCACTTAAATTAAGGTGGTAATCTTTCAATATAAATCCCTCACTTTTTACAATAGTTATTAACATGAGCTTATAATACTTTTGTCTATGTGGACCATAAATCATTTGTTAAGAAAACGTTAGCGTATTATTCAATTAAGAAATGTAAAAGTAATTCTATTCGAGTATATAGACATCTTCTGTATATTTTCTTAGGCGATGTTTATAAGAAAGTATTTTCTTTTGGAAAGATTCGTCATCTTTTTGATCTAAAAGATGTAAGGGCATTTTTAGGTTTAATAATCGATCTGGAATTAATAATCGAGTCATTCCTGGTGGGGTAATATAATGATAGTCTCTCAATTCCTTAAATTCTTCTAATGTAAAAGGCTGAAAAGAAAGATACTGTTTACCAGGTTCTAAAAAGTCTGGCGGTTCTGGAAGTCTTTCAATTTCATCTTTATTTAAATAACTTGAAGATATTTTGTGAAGTATTTCTAAACGTAATTTTAAAGATTTTGGTCCTAGAAATACTGTAGTTTGATTAGAACGAAATAAAGTAAACATCGGAACCTCTTTAGCATAATAATTATTATTAATGATTTCTATATAATCAGGTATGACATGTGTCCATGATAGAATTTTAAGTTTAGGATGATCCAAGTCTACTTTTTGTACTATAATGTTATTGATATTCATCTCTATTAAAGATTTAGCCCTGTGTAATCCATCTAATATTAAATAGGTATTATCATGACAGACAGTTACCATAGGAGGATTATTTAAATATTTTAGGCTATGAATGTCATTTGTAATACGTTTCAATCTATGTGGGTCGTGATCTTCATGAAATCGTAAAGAATCTATTGGAATTAAATCTAAATTATTTAAGATAGACAAAATTATCAGCTCTCTCTTTTTTTAATAGTAATAGTCCAATATGTGAAAGCGGACCAACTTGTAGTAATAAAATGTTATCATTAGCATCTAAAACGCCAGTTTGTTCAGCTTGCTCTAATGAAACTAAACAATCACTAGTCAGAAGATTACTGCTAGTAGCAATGGTCCTTTTGAAGAGTTTTAGTTCGTTTTTTTGAGTATACATTTCTAATGCTTCAATGAAATATTCACTCAAATTTTGTGCGATTATCCATTTTATGGCATGGGTATTAATAAATTCATCTAATAATTTGCTTGTAATAGAAATCAATTTTTCTTCAAATAAATTATAATCTGTTATACTCCACCTTAGCGGTGTAGGAGTTGAAGAAAAAGAATGTAAAGTGTAGTCAATAATGCGATACTGTCCATTGTCTTTACTAAAAATACAGGAAGCAGAACTATCTCCCTTAGGATAAGAGTTGAAAAAAATTCTAGGGTGGGGTGGACATACTTGATCAGTAGTAGTAATGATAGAAAATGTCTTTTTTGAATTTTGCTTGTGCAAAGTATCTAACAGAAATATAGAACTAGTAAAAGCAGCAGAACCTTGGTGACTTATCGAGAAGGGTATAGAACCTTTTAACTTCAGTTTTTTTTTCACTTTTAAAGCAGGAGTTAAATAGATACTAGGCTCGTTTGTATCATGACAATATGCAAAGTATAAGGGGTCTCTTTTTGATGTTTTACCCACTAATTTTTTTGTTGCTTCTAATGCCAAATCAGAAGAAGTTTCATTTAAAGATATTGGCAGTGAATTATTTGGAAGAATAAACTGTAAATTTGTTCCATCATAATTATTATCTAATCCGTATTCTTTGTTCAAAGAATATAATGGGAATTTCCGTTTTTGAGATTCAAATTTCTTAATAATATTCTCTTGATTTATAAGATTATTTTTTTGTATTTTGCGAGAATTGGGAACATAAGTTGTTATGTTCGAAATGAATATATTTGAGTTCATGAATTACACCTCTTGATTAACATTTGAATAAGGTACATCCAAAAGTACCACCTATTCCAGCAGTTAATGTTACATAATAATCTCCTGGATGAATTTTTTTTGAATATATTGCATGGTGAAGATTAAGAATAGGATCAGAATTATGTGCATGTCCAGTATTAGATAAAGTAGGGAAATAGAATTTCTCAATAGGTATTTTTAAAATTTTTCCTATGTTACTCCAAGTTGGGAAGTTTATATTACTTGGAATAATTAGAGTGATATCATCTGAATTGAAATTAGCGTCTTTTAAAAGGGACTTTAGATTTTTTATTATTCCTGTTGAGACACTTTTTAGAAACCAATCAAATTCCTCTGGAGCAGATGCTTCCCCATTAAAAATAGTAGCATCTACATTAATATTAGATGCGATGATTTGATTTTGCTGTGAACCTTTTGAAACCAAGACGGCACAAGCAGCATCTCCCATTACAGAACTTTCCTTGAGATACCTAAAGTCTTCTACAAATGTTTTATCACTTGTTAAAATTAAGACACTTTTTGCGTGATTATTATTTAGTAGCCATGTATGGGAGAGAGATAGTAAAAAATCCATTCCTGCACAATTCAGATTTGCTACTGACATACTGTGTGCATTATGAAAGCCAAATTGATCTTTAATAGCTAGAAGTGGTTCAGATAGAAAAGGTGAAAATTGCAAGATTGTATGGGTAAATAAAATTAACCCAACATCTGTTGAATCAATTTTATTGTGCAACATAAGGTTCTCTATAGCCGCAATTAACATCTCATTAGCATTTTTTTCAGTTTCAACAGCTACTTCTTTTAAGTGATGAGTATTCATTAGTACATCAAGTTCATTTTCAGATAAATATAAGGTACTTGCTAATTCTTTTAAATTTACGCGATTGTTAGGAACGTAAATACCGATTCCCTGAATGCCTATCCTCATCTAGTTCCTCCTAATAGTATTTATTATTAAAGCTAAGGTACAATAAATACCATATTTAACTACATCAATCTAAAGTTAATGACATGTTAAAAATACTGAATATTCTTAAAAAAATACATTTATTGAGTTATTATAAGTTTAAATTTTATTAAAAGAGGTGTATTTAATGTATTTGCATAAGATTTCCACGTATAGACCAGAAAAGAGAGTAGATATTTATGATATTAAAGAATCAGTTGGACTAAGTGATAAAGAATATGAGAGAATAACGGATTTTCATAAGTTAAGATATATTATGGATTCTGGTACAGAGACGTCATATAGTATGGTGAAAAAATCAGTTAAAGATTTATTTGAAACTAACAAAATAATCCCTGATGATTTAGGGGGAATTATATATGGACATGCCATGCAAAGTCATCCTGATGGTAACGTGTTTTTAGAGAAGTTAAAAAAAGAATTTGATTTAGGGGATATCCCAGCATTTACAATTTCAGATTTGAATTGTGTAACACCAATAACAGCTATTGAAATAGCGACTAAATTACTTGAAAATTCCAACAAAAAATATATTTTGCTACTATTTGCTGAGAAGATGTATACTGATTCAATGCGAAAAATTGAGGACATGACTGTATTCTCCGATGGGGCAGCAGCATGTTTAATATCTTCTCAGGGTGATAGTAATAAAATCATATGTGTTAATCAATTTGTAGACTCTAAAGTATCAAGTTTTGGGGAATGGGATGATCAATCATACCGTTGGTTTCAAATGTCATATTTTTTGGGTATAAAGAAAATACTTAAATTGACAGAGAAAAAATCCAATATTAATTTACAAGATATTAAACTCATAATCCCGCATAATGTGAATTTTGATACTTGGGAGTTAGCCTCACGTTCTTTAAACATCCCGTTTGAAAATATATATACAAACAATATAGCTAAATTAGGGCATGTTAGCGGTTGTGACTTATTACTTAATCTTCAGGATTCCTTATATGAATTTGATATCCCAAAGGATTCATATTATTTAATGTTAAGTGTGGGCCTTGGAGGTGCTTATGGTAGTGTTCTAATGAGAAAATAATATTAATATATAAATCACGTGGGATTAACATAGATTTTATGTATTTTGGTAAAATATACTATTATAATTTTACTAAAATAACATAAAAAAATCTAAAAATTCGGAGGAGTTAGATGAATTTCAAAATTTCGAATAGAGTATCTAATTTGCCTAGTTATTTATTTGCACATCTTGAGAATATGAAACAAAAGAGAGTAAAGGAAGGATATCCTGTTATCGATCTAAGTGTGGGAGATCCTAATTTTCCAACACAAAGTCACATTGTCGAAAAAATGAAAGAAGTTTTATCTGAATATGAAACGCATCGATATCCTCCATTTCGCGGTATTGATCAGTTAAAAATCACAATTTCCGAGTGGTATAAAAGGCGGTTTGGTGTGGATATAGATCCGGAGAAAGAAGTATTGATTTTAGTGGGTTCAAAGGAAGGATTATCTCATATATCGCTTTCATATATAGATCCGGGAGAAATAGCATTAGTTCCTAATCCTGGTTATCCAGCATATGCAGGTGGAGTGGCTCTTGCTGGAGGGGAAGTAGAGGAGCTACCTTTACTAGAAAAGAATAATTTTTTTCCGGATTTCTCTAACGTTTCTCCTAGGGTAGCTAAAAAAGCAAAATTAATGTTTTTAAACTATCCTAATAATCCTACTGGTGCGGTGGCAGGTGTTGAGGATTTTGAGCGAGCAGTAGAGTTTGCAAAGAAAAATAATATCATAGTCGCACATGATGCTGCATACTCAGAAGTTTCTTTTGGTAATTATGTAGCGCCTAGTTTTTTAAAAGCAAAAGGAGCTAAGGAGATAGGGGTGGAATTTCATTCCTTTTCAAAAACATTTTGTATGACTGGTTGGCGCATTGGAATGGTGGTTGGGAATGCAGAAGTTATAGATAATATAGCCAAAACGAAAGCATTTGTAGATTCAGGTGTATTTGGAGCTATCCAAAAAGCAGCTTCATTTGCACTAGATTCTTATAACGAAGTTCCTAAAGAAATCAAAGAGCGTTATTTAGAGCGTATGAATATCCTTAAAAGAGGATTAGAGCCTCTTGGTTGGGAAATTCAGGTGCCTAAAGCAGGGTACTTTATTTGGGTGAAAGTACCAAATAATAATAGTTCTATGGAATTTTGTAAGATGTTATTAGAAAAGGCGGGGGTTTTGATGACTCCAGGTGTAGGATTTGGAGGTTATGGAGAAGGATTTATAAGGATTTCCTTAAATGTTGAAGAAGAACAGCTCCATAGAGCAATTAAGTCAATTAATGAAAATATCTATATTCAAAAATAAACACTATAAAATAGTTTTATTAATATTTAATACCAATATAATAAAAAATACAACTCATCTATTTCTAATTATTAAAAATTTGGAGGGTTATATATGAATATGAATGATATTAATCAAATTTATCAAAATCTATTTGGTTTTATTCCAGCTCCAACTGAGGCTAGGCATGAGGTGACTCTTCAAGTTAGGCCAGAAGAGCTTGAATTACATGAAATGTTTAGAAAAAATAGCATGGAATCAAAGTATATTCCAGAAAAATATGTACAAATAATGTTATTTGGTATGTTACTTATGCTAGCTGCACCTGGGGCTAAGGTGCACTTAATTGCCTCAAGAAGAGCTGGCGCTAGTTGGGACGAGTTATTTGATGTAGCTAAGCTAGCATTCTTATTTAAAGGATTATCTGCATTTAATTTTGGTATGTCTTTAATTAAAGAAGTAATGGAAAGTGAAAAAAATAATAATTAGGAGAGACTATAGAATGGAGTTATATATTTCTAACTTAGAAGTACTTTATCTAGATAAATATAAGACTGTAAAGGATTATTTGTGCGATATAAAAGGAGCAGAGGTTAATCCAGATTTTAATGGAATGTTTGAAGCGTATAAAAAGAAGTCTAGTCAAGACAGCAGAGATTTTGGACTAGATTCCTTTAAAAAATATATGTATACAATCCCAATTAGTGATAATAATATTGCGGAAATGTCAGGGGATGTGGTGAGAAAATCTTTAAACGGAAAATCTAAGGAGAATATTAAACATCTCGTTTACTGCCATGAATTTTTAAATCTCCCACAACCTATAACTGTAGCAATGAATATAAAAAGACATGGGGATTTATCTCAAGCGCTACCTTATGCTATCAAAGATCAGGGATCCGTTGTATCTTTAACAGCTATAAATATTGCAAAAATGTTTATAGAAGATAATAAGCAGGAATTTCAAATAGTATGTGCTGATAAATGTAATCTTCCACAAATGCGTGTTAAACATAATCAATTTCCTTATGGCGACGGAGCTGCTTCGTTTACAATTTCTAGAACTACTGGACAATTTAAGATTGTTTCATGGGATCTTCATTCATGGCATGTTAGGGAAGAAAATAATTGTGAAGATGAGCTAATTGTACATATTCAAGAGCAGTTAAAGCACATAAAAGAAGAAAATTTAAATATTATGCCCTACCATGTGATTTTACAAAATTTCTCTTCGAACTTTATAGATAAAATTAAATTAGATTGTAAGGGTTTTTATTTTTATCAACGTGAATATCGAAATACTGCTAACTTAACTACTTCAGATCCGTATTATAGTCTAAAAGAGATGCATCAAAAAGGACAAATCAAAAAAGGGATGCATATTCTACTAATCTTTGCTGGTTCTAAAGGTACTATTGGGACGCTTCATCTAGAATGTATGCAATAACATTATTATATGACAGAGGTGATTAGAAAGTGGAGATATTGGAATACATATATAAATCTGCAGAGAAGTTTCCGGATAAAGAAGCTTTAATGTATAAAGATTATAAATTAAGCTATAAACAATTTGTAAATGAATTTGATAGTATTGGTGAAAAAATAGAGCAAGATATAAGTGGTTTTTCTTATCCAATTGGTATTTATATTAAAAATCATCCAGATTTCATCATTTCTTATTATGCACTTATTAAAGCTAAGAAAGTTGCTCATTTAGTCGATCATAAATGGCGAGAGAATGAGTTAGACAACTTAATAAAGCATGTTCATCTTGGCGGATTTATTGTTAGGACGGAAGAAATAGATGATTTTCCTTTAGTAGAAAAGATAAAACATATTTATAAATATGGAAATATATCACTAATTATTCTTCAACAAAAATATTTGTCTAATGAGATTGCGACGGAGAGATTAGAAAATATAATATCATGCCGTTATTCATCGGGAACGACAGGTATTCCAAAATGTATGATGTACGAAGAGAAAAATGTAATCGCAGCATCTACAAATTGGTTAGAATCAGTTAATTTAAATTCGAATGATATAGTATATTGTGCCGCATATTTAACGCACGGCTTAGCTTTTAATACCTCAATACTTGCTCCATTGAGAGTTGGTGCTACAATTTTACTCCATGATAATATAACCCCAAGAAAAGTAGTTGAAATTATATTAGATAAGAAACCTACTATATTTGTGGCTTTTCCAGTTTTGTATGATTTAATGACTAGAATAAAAAATACAAAGCAATTTAAAAATGTAAGAATGTGTGTATCTTCAGGTACAATTCTTCATGAAAGTATAAAAAGAAAATTCAAAAGGCTGTTTAGTATTAATATTTCAGACTTATATGGCGTAGCTGAAACTGGACTATCAATCTTAAATCAAACGGATGACTATAACAGTGTAGGATATCCACTCCATAATGTTAAAGTGAAAATTTTGGGTAATGATGGTGAAGAGTTACAAAAAGGAGAAGTAGGAGAAGTAGCGTTATATACGGAGTCAAGGGCGAAGGGATATTATAATCTTCCAGGCGAGTTAGAAAAAAGGTTATCTCAAAATTATTATTTGACTGGGGATTTAGGTGAAATGGAGCTAGATGGAAAAGTATATATAAGAGGAAGAAAAAGTGATGTTGTAGATGTAGCAGGTAAAAAAGTAGATCCAGTTGAAGTAGAGGATGTCCTACGACAACATCCCGAAATATATGATGTATCTGTATTTGGGAAAAAAAATCTAGAAAAAAGAACGGAAATTTTAGCAGCAGTTGTAGTTGCTAATGATTATTTAAAAAGGGAAACTGTGGTGAAATTTTGTGAGGAAAGATTAGTTAGTTACAAAATACCACAAATTGTTAAATTTGTATCCGCTATTCCCCGTAATAATAATGGAAAGGTTTTAAAAAATGAACTGCAAAATTTAGTCTAGGAGGAAACTATGTCTTTCTATAAGGAACTAAAGAACAGTCTTAGTGAATCGGGAAAAAATTTTATATGGTTGGGTAATGTTGAAGTAGAACAGCATTGGAAAAAAGAAAACATCATTACAATACCGGGTAGTAATATTTCGAAAGCGCAACCATTGGTTAATAAAATAGGTGAAATGGCATTATTTCTTGCTGGAAAAGAAGACATTGTTTGTCTTAAAGAAGACATTGATGAGGATTATGTACAATATATAGAAGAAACTCGAGGATTTGTTCCGAATGTATTGAATTTCTATTCTGATAACTCGGCAGATAATATTTCGGAAACAATTTTATCTAGCACTAAAAATATTAATAGGCTCCAAAATATTAATAGAGATAATTCGTATTCATTACTACCATATGGTACATCAAACATTGAGGAAAAGGTATCTCAACAAACTTCAATTTCTTTATGTACTCCTGCATCAACTATATGTCGTGAGGTTAATAGCAAGATTTATAGCTGGAAGTTAGCAGATGAATTTGATCTTCGCCAAGTAGCAGGAAAAGTGAGTCATACTATCTCAGAACTTGAGTTTAATTATCATGAAATTAGAAAAAGAAATTTAGAAAATCCATTAGTTTTAAAAGATTCTATGGGAGTATCTGGAAAAGGAATGGTTCTAATTGATTCAGATAGTAAATTTGAAAATATTTTAAACTTATTAAAAAGGATGTCCGTAAAAAAGGGACATGAAAATATAGAAATGATTTTAGAAAATTGGATTGAAAAAGAAAGAGACCTTAACTATCAATTCATCATAGATAAAAAAGGGAATGTCAAATTTACATCAGTTCGAGAAGCGTTGGTACATAAAGGTGTACATTTGGGGCATAAATTACCAGTTCAATTAACAAAAGTTCAGGAAAAAGAACTTCTAGAAAGTTATGAAATTATTGGGAAAATATTAGCGAGAGATGGATTTTATGGTGTAGTTGGTGTTGATGCAATGATTGATAGGAAAGGATTTTTGTACCCTTGTGTCGAAATAAATGCTAGATTCAACATGGCAACATACCAAAATAATATTATTGAAAGATTTTTCAATCCCCATGCGTTCTTTATGGCTATACCTTTTGAGGTTGTCTTGGAAAAAACAGTACCTTTCAAAATAATTAAAGAGGAGCTAAAAGATATTTTATATACCAAGGAAAAAGAGCATGGTGTAATTATTAATGGCTTTTCTACGTTGAATTTGGGAATTAATAAGAAAGGGAGGCTATATACAATTATATTTGGTGAAACTATCAATCAATGTGAAGATATGGTGAAAATTTTGAAGAATAAATTAGGAAATTTAAATGTTACTTAGAGGAGAAATAAAAGGAGATACAATATGAGAAAATCGATAGATTTTCAGATCCAATCATCTATGGAACCTATGGGTGATCAGCCACAAGCCATTGAAAAGCTAGTAACGGGAGTAAAGAATGGCAAAAGTAGGTTGTTATTAAAAGGGGCTACAGGTACCGGAAAGACATTTACTATTGCTAATGTAATTCATCAACTTAATCGTCAAACTTTAATTATCGCTCATAATAAAACATTAGTGGCTCAACTATGGAGCGAATTAAAGGAATTATTCCCTAATAACGCAGTAGAGTATTTTGTAAGTTATTATGATTATTATCAACCAGAGGCTTATGTTCCACATAAAGATCTCTTTATAGAAAAGGACTCTAAAATTAACAGTGAAATTGAAAGAATGAGGCATTCTGTTATGGCCAGTCTATTAAAACGAACAGATGTCATTGTAGTAGCCAGTATTTCATGTTTGTATCCAATGAGTGCCCCCGAGGACTTTAATAGTACTTCTTTCGTTTTATCTGTAAAACCAGATGGGTATTTTGTTTACACATATGAGCAAGTTATTAAGCATCTAATTGATAATCAGTACAAAAGAAATGATATAGAGTTTGAGCCTGGAACATTTAGAATCCGTGGGGGATCAATTGATATCTATCCGATGGGTAAACAGGAAGCTATCAGGTTACAATTTTTTGGAGATGAACTAGAGGAGATCCTTACTATTCATCCTGTTACTGAAGAGATAGTGGATAGTCTAGAGGAAGTTCATATCTTTGCTGCTACAAGTTTTATTACTACAACAAAACAAATTGAAACAGCTCTACCTTTAATTGAAAAGGATTTAGTTGAGCAGTTAAAGTTTTTAAGAGGTTTAGGTAAATTTCATGAGGCAGAAAGGTTGGAACAACGTACATTATATGATCTGGAATTGTTAAAGAATACAGGTCATTGTATGGGAATCGAAAATTATTCTTTATATATGCAAAATAGAGAAAAAGGGTCGAGATGTTTTAACTTGACGGATTATTTTGAAGATGGATATTTAACAGTAGTTGATGAATCTCATGTAACATTACCGCAGTTTCACGCTATGTATGCTGGAGATCAGTCTAGAAAGAAAAATTTAATTGACTATGGATATCGTTTACCTTCATCACTAGACAATAGACCACCTAAGTTTGAAGAATTTATGAACAATACGAAATGTATGGTGTCTATGTCGGCAACTCCTGGAAAACATGAAGTAGATTCTAAAGAGGTTTTTGTGGAACAAGTAATACGCCCTACTGGGCTTATCGATCCAGTTATTGAAGTGAAGAGTAGCGAAAATTACTTTGAGACTTTAATAAATGAAATAAAAAATACTATTAGTCGAAATGAAAAGGTATTAGTTATTGCGTTAACCAAAAAACAAGCAGAAGAAATAACGAAAGAAATTAATAACTTACAAATAAAAGCAGAATACTTGCATTCTGAAGTGGAGAATATAGAGAGATCAGAAATTATTAGAGATTTTAGAATGGGTAATTTTGATGTGCTTGTAGGAATTAATCTTTTAAGAGAAGGGTTAGATTTACCAGAGGTATCGCTAGTAGCTGTAATTGGAGCAGATCAAAGGGGATTCCTTCGATCTAAAAGTGCATTATTACAACTAATTGGTCGTGCTGCTAGAAATATTAATGGAAGAGCACTTCTGTTTGCCGATAGTATAAAAGATAATATTGAAGGTGCTATTGAGGAGACCGAGCGTAGGAGAGAAATTCAAATACAATATAACAAAGATAACAATATTGTACCTAAAACAATTGTAAAAAAAGAACCTGTTTCTTTGAAAAATTTATTAGGTATCCCTGAGGAGCGTTAAGTGGGAACAAGGAGGATTAAGGTATGTCTGACCGGGTAATCAAAGTTCGGGGAGCAAGGGCTAATAATCTGAAGAGTGTAGATATAGATTTAGACTTTAATAGCCTTACTGTGTTTTCAGGTTTAAGTGGCTCAGGAAAATCATCCTTAGCATTTGATACAATCTTTGCAGAGGGACATCGTAGGTATGTTGACTCTTTATCATCGTATGCGAGGCAGTTTTTAGGACAAATGGAAAAACCAGATGTAGATTCTATTGAAGGCCTTACACCATCAGTATCTATTGAGCAAAAAGTTATACATAAGAATCCTCGATCTACAGTTGGAACGATAACTGAGATATATGATTACATGAGAATATTGTTTGCTTCTATTGGTATTCCTTATTGCCCAGAACATAATATTCCTATACAACCCCAATCAATAGATCAAATGATGAATCAGCTTAAAGATTTAAAAGATGGGACAGAGTTGTATATATATGCCCCTCTCATTAAGGGAAAAAAGGGAGAGTTCAAGAGTGTAATTGAGAGAGCTATTCAGAAGAGATTTATTCGAATTAGGGTTGATGGCGAATTATTAAAGATTACTAGTCCCATCGTTTTAGATAAAAATAAACAACATACAATAGAGGCTCTTATTGATAAGGTCACTTTTTCACATGCTAATAAAAGAAGGGTTACAGATTCGATCAAAAAAGCTGCGTTAGAAGCAAAAGGACAAGTATTAATAGAGACGTTGGAACAAAATGGAAAAACAAACAGATACTTTTTTAATAGCTTACAAGCATGTTCCGAATGTGGTTATTCTATTGATGAGCTAACACCTAGGAATTTCTCGTTTAATAGTCCATATGGCGCGTGTGAACAATGTCATGGGTTAGGGGCTACTTTACAAGTGAATCCAAGGCTGTTAATAACAGATTGGAATAAGTCTATAAATGAAGGCGTATTTGAAAATTGGGCTACGAGTACTGCAAAATGGTATCACAATATAATTGATATAGTGTGTAATCATTATGGTATTTCTAAAGAAACGCCATTTAAAAACCTTTCTGATCAACATAAGAATATTCTTCTTTATGGAAGTGGAACAGAGGAAATCCTATTTCAATATGAGTCAGAGCGTAAACAACGAACACATTCAGCGCCTTTTGAGGGAGTAATTCCTAATATAAATCGTAGATACAATGCTAGTAATTCGGACAGTGTGAAGGAAAAATTAGAAGAAGTAATGTCTAGCATTACATGTCAATCTTGTAGTGGTAAGAGATTAAAACAAACAAGTTTAGCTGTATATATTGGTGATACAAATATTGCACAATTATCTAGCATGTCTATTGATAATGTAGCTAATTTTTTTAAGCATATCAATCAAATTCTTACTGAAAAACAAATAGAAATTTCCGAAAGGTTACTTAAGGAAATTAATAGTAGATTACAGTTTTTATTGGATGTAGGCTTAGAATATTTAACCTTAGATAGGGAAGCGAAAACACTATCTGGTGGAGAAGCTCAGCGTATTAGATTAGCTACTCAAATAGGGTCGGCTTTATCTGGAGTGATATACGTTTTAGATGAACCCAGCATTGGATTGCATCAAAGAGATAACATTCGTTTAATAAATACTCTAAAAAAGTTAAGAGAATTAGGTAACATGGTAATAGTTGTAGAACATGATACAGATACAATATTAGCAGCGGATTATATAGTTGAACTAGGACCTGGAGCAGGGAATCAAGGTGGAGAAATTGTAGCAGCCGACACTCCTGAAGCGTTTAAAAAAGGAAATGGTTCGTTAACTAGTCAATATTTATCTGGTGCTAAAGAAATAAAGATTCCTAAAGAAAGAAAAAAAGAAAATGGGAAATATTTATCTATTAGAGGTGCTAAAGAAAATAATTTGAAAGATATTGACGTCGATATTCCCTTAGGGCTACTGACTTGTATTACTGGTGTTTCAGGTTCAGGGAAAAGTACCCTAATCCATGAAATATTATATAAGCATTTAGCTAGAAAAATTCACAGAGCATATAAATTGCTGCCAGGTGATTTTGATGAGATAAGTGGTTTAGAACACATTGATAGAGTAATTAATATTGATCAATCACCGATAGGAAGATCACCTAGATCTAATCCAGCGACGTATACAGGTATGTTTGATGAAATTAGAGATTTATTTGCAAAGACACCAGATGCTAAAGTAAGGGGATTAACTAAAAAGGCATTTAGTTTTAATGTACCTGGAGGAAGATGCGATACTTGTAAGGGCGATGGGGTAGTTAAGATTGAAATGCACTATTTACCTGATGTTTATGTTGTTTGTGATGATTGCCAAGGGCATCGATATAATCAAGAAACCTTAAATGTTCAATATCGAAATAATAATATTTCCGATATTTTAAATATGACTGTAGCAGATGCAACAGAATTTTTTAAAGATCATCCTAAAATAATAAAATATATAAACAGCTTAAATAAAGTTGGTTTAGGTTATATGAAAATTGGACAACCAGCAACAACTTTGTCAGGTGGAGAAGCACAACGTATTAAACTAGCTACAGAATTATCAAGGACATCTACTAGTAAAACCTTATATATCCTTGATGAACCTACTACAGGTCTACATTTAGAAGATATAAACCGACTTTTAAAAGTTATACATCAACTAGTAGAAAAGGGATCATCAGTCTTGATAGTAGAACATAATTTAGAAGTTATTAAAACAGCAGACTATATTATTGATATGGGGCCTAATGGAGGGAAAAATGGAGGACAGGTAGTAGCTGCAGGGACTCCTGAGGAAATATGTAATGTACCCCGTTCGCTTACAGGGGAATTTTTAAAGGGATTTTTAGAACATAATTAATAAATATTTTTGGAAAGGGGGTGATTGTTTGATTGATTTTCATGTTCATGTTGGAGAATTAAAAAGTGAGTACACTGAAGAGTTTGCCCAACAAATGATGGATTCATGTAATAAATCTCATACAAATATGGAAGTAAGAATAGAAAATTTAATCAAAGAAATGGAAGGAGTAGGAGTAAAAAAAGCGGTATTACTTGCTTTTAATGCTAAACGCACATTAGGAGTACATGTTACAAATGAGTATGTTTCAAAATTGTGCGCAAAATATCCAAAATATTTTGTAGGTTTTGCTTCCTTTGATGCTTATGAAAAATCCTTGTGTAAAAAGAGTCTAGAACAAGAGTTAACTAATTATAACCTACATGGATATAAATTAGCTTTTGGATACTTGGGCATTTCACCTAATGATCCGGGCTGGTATCCTCTGTATGAAGATGCAGAGGAGCGTAGCCTACCAGTTTTAGTTCATATGGGGTTTACTCCGATAAAACAAGCAAGTTTACGTTATTGTCACCCTATGCTACTAAATGATGTACTAATTAAATTTCCAAATCTTAATATTATAATAGCTCATATGGGATGGCCGTGGATTAACGATACATTATCTCTTCTTAAAAATTATAAAAATGTATATACTGATTTATCAATTGTATCTTTTTATCAACCAATTGATGAAATGTGTAATATTTTTAAGATGGCAAAAGAACAGGGGGTTATTAATAAGTTAATTTGGGGTACGGATTATCCAATGTGTACAATGGAGGAAAGCATTAATCGCTTTAAGAATATAAAAAAGCGCTTAGAAGAACAAGGAGTTCATATCACAGAAGAAGAATGGGATCAGATTTTTTATAAAAATGCAGAAAAATTATTGCAGTTGAAGAAGGGAGTTTAATATAAATGATTACCACAAACAAACTGAATATTGAAAAAAATAACCTTTTAGAAGTGGTAAAAAAGATAGGTACACCAGCTTATGTATATGATGCTAGTGTTATTCAAGAGCAAGTATACAAGCTCTTGAACCTTCACAAGGCAATTCAACTATTTTATTCCCTAAAAGCAAACCCTAATCCATCTATTGTAAAGTTAATTTATGACTTAGGGGCCAATTTAGAGATTTGTTCACTAAAGGAATTAGAGATAATAAAAAAAATAGGAGTTTCTCCTGAACGAGTTTTATATTTGGGACCAGGAAAAACTGAAGAAGAAATTAGAAAAGTATTTGAGTACGGAGTTAAATATTTTATTGTAGAGTCACTACAAGAGATGCAAAAAGTAAATAATATAGCTCAAGAAAAAGAAGTAACCGTTAGAGTTGGTATTAGAATTAATCCAAGTGTATCAGCAAAGGGTTCAAAATTAACTATGGGTGGAAAACCAAGGCAATTTGGTATGGATGAAGAACAGCTGGAAAATATATTTGAGTTAGAAGAAAGATTATCAAATCTCAAGATTGTAGGGATACATGTATATAATGGCACACGCATTCTATCTAGTGATGTGTTCATAGAAAATACAGCATATATTTTAAATTTGGCAAAGAAAGTTCAAGAACAATTTCATGTTAAATTAGATTATATAGATATCGGTGGTGGAATGGGAATACCGTATTTTTCTAATGAAAGCACGCTTGATTTGGATGATATTTCTGATAGATTACATGCTATGATTCAGGAGTTTTATAGTAGCTTTGGTGAAGAAATCCCGATATTTTTAGAGTCAGGTAGATATGTTGTAGGTGAAAGTGGGATTTATGTTACAAAAGTATTATATGAAAAAAAATCTAAAAATTGCGATTTTTTAACGGTGGATGGAGGAACACATCACCATATGGCCGCTGGTGGAATGGGGAATGCTCTAAAGAAAAATTTCCCAATCAAGGTTCTTAATAAATGGAGTGATGAACCTAATACCGAATATTATATTTCTGGCCCTTTATGTACCCCAAACGATTTAATTGCAAAGAAAATAAGCCTTCCTAAATCCCAGCCCGGTGATTATATTGGCATTTTGAATGCTGGAGCATATGGATTGACTGCAAGTCCTGTATTATTTTTAAGTCATCACCTTCCTACTGAAGTATTGGTGAAAGATGATAAGTATATAGTCATTCGTAAGAAAACAGAATATGATCTGCCAGTAGTACAAACATTTGAAAGTTAATAGGAGGTAGTTTATACATGAAAACACTGAAATCTCCATCTTTTTCAACAAGAATAGATAGCATAATAGATAATATAGATGAAAATACTCTTTATAATGAACTACTTAAAGAAGAACAAAAATTATTACAAGAATTAAAAGAAGTCAAAGTAAGCTTGGGATGGAAAAATCGAGATTTATATTTGTTTGCCGGAAAGCATCAGGATGGTTCTATTCTATACCTAGACAACAATGTCTGGTGGAAAATGAGTTTTGAAGATAGTGTGAAAGTTTACAGTTTAGATGAGGAGGAGTTGTCCCTTAAAAAGGTTGAACAGTATAAAAACGTTATAAAAGTTCCCTCTCATCAACAAAAGAAACTATGGATTTATGGACTTCGATATAAAATAATTTTAGCATCTTTTGTTTTGAAATTCAGTAAATTGATATTACAATTTTGTAAAGATTATATTAAAGAACGTAAAACTTTTGGCGTACCAATAGCTAAACACCAAATGGTTTATGATACATTTGTCATTGCAAGTAGTGAAATTGAAGGGAATATACTGTTTTTAAGGGAACTATCAACAAAATTTAGTATAGATGAAGCAGAATATAGTAAGTTCTTTAAACAGATTAATTTTATGTTGGAAAATAGTACTCAAATTATAGATAAGATATTACCTGTTTTGGGGGCATTTGGATTAGAGGATCCTTTCATTATAAAAAACTTTCTCAAAATACACCATATTTCAATGTTGAAGGGGGTCTAATTAATATGTTTGAATCACTTAGAACTGAATTAAGAGTATACGGGGAATCATTAAGGGAATTTGCATTAGAAGCAGATAAGAGTCGAGGATTACCACCCACTTATCTTCAGCAAGATTCATTTTACCAGCCTTTATGGCGTTTAGGTGTCCCAAAGGAGTATGGTTATACTGGTATCAGTGGACGAGATAATCAAATCTATTATGGAGATTCCTCTTTGGAGTTAGCGATATGGACTGAGGAGTTAGCATATGGAGATCCAGCGATGATGTTATCTTTACCTGGACCACAATTATTAGGACCAATATTAAAAGAGCTAGGGACTCAGGAACAACAGGATAAATTCTTCAACTCCTTTATGGGGAGGAATCCGGTTTGGACGGCTTTCAATTTAACGGAGCCTAATGCTGGATCAGATATAGCAGCTATTGAAACGGTTGCAACCAAAAAAAATGATAGAACGTATCTATTACAAGGAGAAAAAAAATATATAGCTAATGCAGAAAGAGCGCAATGGGCACTTACTTTTGCTAAGATGGGCCATAAAAATAACACGTTTGCAATTCAAAGTTTTTTAATATATGAAGATCAATTTAAAAATTCGGATACTGTAAATAGAGATTATGGTCGGACTTTAGGAATGCATGCAGCTAGGTTAGGTCATACAGTCTATAACAATTTAGAAGTAGATAAATCTCAAATTATTGGTTTAAATAAACCACCTCTTCAAAGAGGATTACGGGGAGCTATGAAAGTGTTTTTTAGAATGCGACCTTCGACATCTTCGATTGCAATTGGAACATCGAGAGCCATGGTAGATTACGTGAGAGAAAATATTAAGTTGAATTTAAATGAAGAAATTATACTCGATGAACTTCAATGGAAAATTGAAAGAACTAGGAGATTAGTTTATCGGGCAGCTAAAGAAGTTGATAGGGGTATTTATAATGCAGGTACTTCTTCCATGGGAAAATGGATGGCAAATAATTTGGTATATGAAGTAACCAGACGAATTAATCAGGTTGTAGGATCGGAAGCTATTATTGACCATCCATTATTAGAAAAATGGCTAAGGGATGGAAGAATGATAGAGTTTATGGAAGGATCAACAAATATTCATAAACGGGAAGTTGCTCAAGAACTACTGGGAATTAATTAATAATAAAATTAAATAATCGGGGGTTAAGTATATGAATAAGCTAAATAATTTAATGGATGTAGTTACTGAAATTCTTGCACAGCAATTAGAACTTGCTGTAGCAGATGTGAAAGTAGATGCAAATATTTTTGAAGAACTAGGGCTTGATTCAACAGGTATAATTGAACTTTTATTAGCTCTTGAAGAGAAATGTGAAATTGAATTTGATATGGAAGAGTTGGATCCTTCATATTTAGAAAGTGTTACTACCATTGCAAATTATATTATGGAGTTGAAAAATAGCTAGAATAATAAAAAATTTTATTCGGGAGTCGATGTATACCATGAAACAGGGAAATTCAATCTTATCCGTGCCTAATGTATATGGTATAGGGATTGATATTCAAGATATTACTGAGATTCAATCTGCAATAAAAAAATATGACCTCAAATTTTTAAATAAAATTTTTGTTCCAGAAGAAATTGAATATTGTAGAAAAAAAAGTAACCCATCCCAACATTTTGCAGCAAGATTTTCTGCAAAGGAAGCCCTTTTTAAAGCATTAGGTACAGGGATTGGTAATGGATTCTGTTTTACAGATGCTGTTATACTTAAGAAGAAGACGGGCGAACCGTATTTTAAATTCTATAATACGACTGAACAAACGATTAAGAAACAAAAGTTGGAAGCTTTTGTATCACTTTCTCATTCCAAAGACTACTCTATCGCACAGGTAGTCTTGATATCTAATTTTACCAAATAAAAAATATTATGGAGGAATGGGAAATGAAAATTGTCGTTATTAGTCCTGAATTATTTTTACCAAAGTTAGCTCGGAGATCTGCATACTATCCCAATTGGGAAATTATACATGTGGGAGATATTACTTCTCTAAATTATATTTTAAAAGATAAAAGAAACCATTTTGATGGGATAATATGGAGATTAAAAAGCTTAGATTTTGAAGAGGTAAAACAATTTCGAAATATAAAAAAAGAGTTAGAAAATATCCCAATATTAATATTATTTGATGAAGATATTAGTACTAATAAGGCAGGATTAGAACTTTTGAAAAAAAATTCTACAATGTCTTTTGAAATTCATACTCATCAACAAATACAGGAGTGCGTGAGTCATTTTTATAAACATATTGTCCAATTGAATAGAAATAAGCAGCACAACAAAAATATTGTTGAACTTTATCCAGGTATATTTGTGAATGTAGATATGCATTATCTAGATAATGCAGGTGAAATTTTTCCTTTAGCTGGAAAAGAGTATGAAATGCTCATGTTCTTTATAAACATGCGAGACAAATTTGTCACAACAGAAGATATCCTACTTGCTATTTGGGATGAATATACAACTACTGAAACAGTTAGACAATATATTTATAAGCTCAGAAAAAAATTATATACTAGTCAGAAAAATTTTAATCTTATAGTCCACCGAAAAGGAGTTGGTTATACCTTAATTGGTAAAGGAAACGAATTTCTTGTAGGGCTGTAATAACTTATTAAAAAGAGGCGTGTTAGAATTGCTTATTTAAAATAAGAAGAATTCTACATGTCTCTTACGTATGTATAAAATTAATTTTTGAATTTTTAAACCTTTTAGATACTATTCTCCTTAGGTTGAATTATATCCTTCTAATTTGACTATTTTTTTTGAATGATAGTAATATTTTTGAACTTAAATTTATATTATTATATATGTATATTATGATTTTTTAAGCGAGTTTAATTTCCACTTCAAGTACTGTGAAAGTCATAATTCGGTGATAAAAGTGGGATGAAAGTTACTATTAAACCTTTTTGGATTTAATTTATTATCAAATGGAGGTAAGGTAAGTTTTCAGCCGAACTAAAATGATTAGTTAAATCTTGAATTTTTACCATGATTAAAAAAGTGTATCCTTATCATCAAATTCGACAAAAAGAGTTATAAATGCTAATTAATGTATGAAAACAATTAAAGTTGCTTCCTTATTTAAATTTCTGACAAAGGAAAAACCTATGATAAGTTATACATTATTAAATGCCTTACTTAAGGATATATTTGATACAAAATAATGTGTTTGAATTTATATATTTATAAAGTGATTATTAATAAAAGTTTCTTTTCTAAACTGAAGATCCTATTCAAAATCACGTAGAATAGTGATTTTGAGGAAGACTTGTAAATGAGAGGTGTACAGAGCTAAGAGAAAACTTTCAAACACTAATAATCCGACTGAAAGATTTTATATAAAGTAGATTCAAATACATTTGCAAATGGAACAAAGGGATTGCTGCAAGGGAATTTTGTGAACCAACTTGAGTTGATTTTTTCGTGGACAATCCATAAAAATCTCCCACCTTAAGTCTATGCTTAGGTGGG
Organism: Bacillus sp. FSL R9-9492; assembly: GCF_038007365.1. Classification (NCBI taxonomy): domain Bacteria; kingdom Bacillati; phylum Bacillota; class Bacilli; order Caryophanales; family Bacillaceae; genus Bacillus; species Bacillus sp. FSL R9-9492. The sequence continues at coordinate 21,882 of NZ_JBBOXC010000002.1, read as the reverse complement.
ATAGTATTATAGCAGACAGTCAGCTTCAACTTCTACAAGCCACTCTTCCTTTATAAATCTATTTACTTCAAAAACTGTACAAGCTGGTTTGATTTTTGAAAAATATTCTTTATGGGCTTTAGCTGCTTCATGCCACTTATTCATATCTGTAATATAAATTTTTGTTCTAACAACATCCTCTAAAGAAGAACCCATTTTTTCTAAAGAACTTTTGATTACATTAATACAACTTTTTGTTTGTTCATAAACATCAGAGGTTGTGGTCTCTCCATTAGTATTTAAGGGGGCTGTGCCTGCAACTACAATGATATTTCCTTTTTTAATTGCCCTAGAAGATCCTAAAAAGTCTTCAAATGGGGAATTAGAGCTTACTACTGTTTTTTCATTTGACATAAAAATCAACTCCATAAAATAGTTTCTTTAATTGTAATACAAGCCCTTACATTTCTACATATCGTATTTGTATAAGAGGGGTTAGTTTAACGTTACTTAACAAATATGTTTTTTAATTTTATTACAAACTAATGTGAATTTAACATTGGTTTTATTCTGAAAATTAAAACTTCGTGAGAGGATATATATAGGTATTAAAAGGGGGAGATGCTTTGAAAGTATGCCTTAAAACAATGCTTAATAATACGATTGAAAAATATAAAGATGAAATAGCTTATAAAACAGATACAGAAAATTATTTGTATAAAGAAATTGATAATGTATCTGGTCAATTGGCCAATGCTCTATTGTCAAAAGGTATTACCGTTGGAGAAAGAATTGGAATTTTAAGTACAAATCCAATACACAACGTAATAACTTATATAGCAGCTCTAAAAATAGGGGCTGTAAGTGTGCCGCTAAATCCAGATGAACAAGTGAAAATCTTTGAAGATAGTATTAAAAGCGCTCAAATAAAATGCTGTATAGTTAACAAAAAAAATGCTATAGATTCTAAATTGAATTTTGTAGAAGACCTATTATTATTCTCATTGGATCTATGTAAACCTCAACAAAATTTGTTTGATCTAGCATATGTTAAGTCTATGGAATCAAATGTTGATGTTGGTAGAATAGATGATAGTCTTGAATCTTTTATATTTTTCACTTCAGGTTCGACAGGTATGAAAAAAGGGGTAATTTTAGCAAGAGAAAGTTTTCGTGCCTTTATTAGCTGGGGAAGCGAGTTTGTTGGAGCCACAAATGCGGATAAATTTTTATGTCATGCGCCTTTATATTTTGACATGTCTATATTCTCTTTATTTATCCCTTTTGCTGTAGGTGGTTGCTGTGTACTTCCTTCAAGTGAAAAGAGGAATAATCCGCGATATATTAATCAATTGATTGAAGAGGAAAAAATTAACATTTTGCATTTGGTTCCTTCATCAATTAAATTGCTTCTAAATGAAAAAATCAAAAATTATACTTCTGTTCGTTTTTTGGGATTAGCGGGTGAAGCTTTACCTTTCGGCGATGTGAAATTGGTTAGAAATTGTTTTGAAAATGCTAATGTTGTGAATTTTTATGGTAATACAGAGGTTAATGAGGCATTATCTTATTTGTTTCCTCAAGACATAGAGGCATTAAAAATTCTTCCTATTGGCAGACCATTAAAACATGTACAATTACAGGTTTTAGATGCTGATTTGCTACCATGTGGTGAAGGAGAAGTTGGAGAGTTATATGTGCATTCTTCGACGATGTTAAAAGGGTATTTGAATAAAACAGACAATGAGACCTTTAAAATGAATGATTCAAATAACTTAAAATACTTTCCAACTGGTGATTTGGTTAAAAAGGAAAATGGTCTGTATTATTACATGGGCCGTATGGACGACATGGTTAAGATTCAAGGGAAAAGGGTTTATCTTTCAGAAGTCAGGAATGTAATTTCTAAACATAATCTTATAGATGAGGTGTTTATTGTAATGAACAATGATGGTCTTACTTGTTATATTCATTCTAAAGCAACTTTAAATTCCTTAGATATTAGAGAGTATTGCTCTGAGTTTTTAGATGCTTATGCAATTCCTAGTAAGTTTATTTTTACAGAGCATAAATTACCTAAAACTAGTACTGGCAAAATTGATCGAAAGAAACTAATGGGATATACGGAGGGATAAAGTGCATGCTGGAAACGGAATTAGAAGATTATATAAAAAGAGAATTATTACAGGATGGAAGTATTGAAAGTATCCCACATGATCTAGATTTAATAGGGACAGGTATACTTAATTCTTTAAAAATTATGGAGTTAATTACTTATTTAGAAAATGTACAACAGGTTCAATTCATGGAGTCTGAAATTTCATTTGAAAACTTCAATTCAATTAGTTCGATAACACAATTATTAAATAGGAGGTAGTTTATGTTAATTTCAAGTGATATGGATAATTTGAAAAATTTGTTATGGTATAACAGTGCAGAAGAGTTAGTTTTAGAAGTTGAAAAATTAAGAGTACATCAAAATTATTTAGGTCAAATTAATAAAGAAGATTCATATTGTGAAGAAATTATTGAACGTATTATACTCATTTTAGAAAAGTTAAAGATCCATTTTGATGAAGGCTTAGTAAAAGCAATTATAAAAGATTTGATTGCATGGAAAGAATCTGGTATTAATAATACACCCAAATTTGATTTTACTTTTGGGAAATACAATAAAATTGAGAATAAAGAATTTGGTATGTTCTTTTTCCCTGTGAAAAAAAATAAAATTATTAATTTTGAAGCATGCTTTTATTATCGGAATGAACCAGAAGCTATCACACATTTAAGAGAAGAGTTACCATTTGATACTTTTATGGGCGTAGAATTAATCTTGGGAACGAAGGGTATTTTAGAAGCTAATGTATTTAGCTTTTTCCCAGAAGCAATTGTAACAAATAGTAGCATAGAACAAGATAAATTTTCTTTGTTCTTTATAAACAAGTACTTACAAGTGTTCCATCAGATTACTAAACCTATTAGTGAAGAGGTCTTAAAAACACCTCTATCAATATTTAAAGCTAATCTTAATGATATTTATACGGCAAGAATGCTACTTTCGTACTTACATGATTACTATCATTACAAAGGAGTATTACCTTTAAATGTATTCTTTAAAGAAAAAAGTTCACTGCTAGGAAGTTCATTTGAAGAAGTTAGAGTAGATATATCAGCATATTTGTATTTATTAAATAAGGACTCTTATATTGATAAACTAGCAAAAGAGATATTTCTTGTGGAAAGACTATTTCGTTATAGCTATGCTGATGATCCTAAAAAAAGTTTTGACTGTCTAACAAATTATATTTTATTTGAGTACCTTTTAAAGGCTAGAGCAATTACATTTAAAGATTTTAAAATTGAGTTGGATATTATGAAAATCAAAGAAAATCTAAGTATGTTATTAGATGATATTACAGACCTTGAGATACGTATCTTAAATTCTCCAAAAGATGCAGTTCCAGATGTAATCAAAGAATGGTTCAGTGTTAACTTCGACTTTTATAGAAATTCAGAAATTGTCACCACAGTATTTGCTAAATGGATTATAGAATTTGGAAGGGGATTGAATATTCCTCGTAATATAAGATATTTTAACAATAAATTAATCGCAAAAAATGAAATAGGGACTAATTTATATGAGTAAAATATATGGTCAATTCCAAGAACTATTGCCTTTTAAAAATGAAAAAGCTGTACTCTTGTTTTCTGGTGGACTAGATAGTTTTTATACAGCTTATGAATTGAAAAAATACGATATGGATATACATGCCGTTTTAATTGATGTTGGACAAAACATTTCTGATGAAATTATGGAATTATCTCAAAAATTAGAATTGAAACTTCATATTATTGATGCTTCAGAAGATTTGTGTAATAGCTATATATCACATGGGATAATGGCCAAAGCTTTATATAACAACCATTTCCCTATTTCTTCTAGCTACACACGTCCGTTACTTGCTAAATTGGCATGTGAGTATGCTAAAGATATTGGAGGATCACTAATTGTTCATAATTCAACACCATATCAGAATTCTGCTATGAGATTTAACCTTTCTATAATGGCCAATTATCCAAATGTTAATATATTTTGTCCGGCTATAGGAGAATATACTACACGTGAAGATAAAGCGAGAATATTGAAGAAAGAATTAGGTATCGATTTCCCTACCAAATCTAAATATTCTATTGACGAGAACTTATGGTGCAGAGTTATAGAGAATGATACTTTAGAGTATACTGAGTTAGAAATTAGAGATAACGTATTTGAGTGGACAAATAAAATAGAAGAAAAAGAAATTCTATACCTAGATATAACGTTCAAAAATGGTATTCCGTTTAAGATTAATAATGATAAGAGGAGTTTAAAGGAGATAGTGATTTTATTAAATGATCTCTTATCGGATTATAAAATTGGAAGATATGCAGGTTTAGAAGATAGTTGTTTTGGTGTTAAGAATCCAGAAATTCGAGAAGCTCCAGCAGCAATGTTAATACATCAATCTCATTTATTATTAGAAGAAATGGTATTAACTAGAGATGAACTAAGAGTAAAGTCCTATATTGATAGAGAATGGACTAATCTAGTAGTAGGTGGAGGATGGTTTAGTCCTCTTAAGTCCTGCTTAGATGAAAGTATAAGAGCTTTTAATAAAAGTTTAAATGGGACTATCAAATGGAAAATTACAAAAGGAAATATTTTTTGTATTGCTAAAACTGCAAGTAACAGCCTTAGTTTTTCGAATTTTGGGAACTTTATAGATGAATTTAAACCATATTCTATTAATAGTTTTTTTCAACAAAAGGCTCGGGAATTAAGGATCGGCATAGGAAAGGAAGGAGAGGAGTTTTATGATTAATTATTCCAGTAATTGGGAAGTATATTTAACCGAGGAGGAGAAGAAACAATTAAAGCATTTAATTAATGAGCTTCCATTACTTGATATAACCAAGATGGATGATAAATTATTAAACGAATTAGATATTATTAAAAGTAAGTTACCTATACGTATTTTAAAGGAATTAGTTACATTTAAAAGGTTTTCTAATTTATTTGGGACTTTAAAATTCTCTAATTTACCAACAGATCCAATTCTTCCGAATACACCAGTAAAGGGTCAGTTAAGTGAAGATAAACAAACGGCCATTAGTGAGTATATCTTATTTTTATTTATGCTTTGTTTAGGGGAACCACTTGCATATGAAGATGAAAAACAGGGGTTATTAGTTCAAAATATTTGCCCGGTAAAAGGACAAGAAAAAAAGCAAGAGAATACAGGATCTGATATCTTAGAGTTCCATACTGAAGATGGGTTTCATCCATATAAACCTGACTTTTTAGCTTTATACTGTGTAAAATCTGATAAAGAAGCTAAGGCAAAGACAATTACTTCCTCAATCCGAAAAGTTTTATTTAACTTATCTAATGATGTAATAGAGATATTAAGAAAACCTTTATATAAAATTAATGCACCATCATCATTTTTAGAAAATGGGGATGAAGACAGTTATCATACTACTATACCTGTGTTAAGTGGACCTTTATTAGATCCGGATATTTGCATGGATTTTTATCTAATGGAACCTCAAACACCTATGGCTAAGTGGGCGCTAGAATATTTGAAAAAGCAATTGTTAGAGAACTGTATACAAGTCGCTCTTAAACCAGGTGAATTATTAGTTGTGGATAATAAAAAAGCTATTCATGCTCGGACAGGTTTTACTCCAAAATACGATGGAAATGATCGGTGGTTACAGCGAATGTTTGCAGTAAGGAACATTAAGACGTCTGAATTATCAAGACATCCAGGGAAATTAGTATGCTCTCCTGTAAATGTTCTTTTTGAGTTTAGTGAAAACGCAAAGGAAGTTTTATGAGATGCTTAATGAAAGGTATAGCTATTTGAGAAGAGGTGTCAATTGTTATTGGAATAGTATGTCTTTGTTATTGGAGCAATTTGGTTTAGAGCCATTAATTTTAAAGCATTTAAATTTTGGATATGTATATAGTAATCCTAGTTTAGATATTACTTTTGAGCTTGAGGCGGAACAGCCTAATACTCTTGGATGGTTGCAAAATTATATTGGCACTAGTAAATCTAAGGTAGCTCCTCATAAATTAAGAGAGTTTCTTCATAATAATACTGAATCATTTTTATTATGCGTAGATGTTAAGGTTCTTTCAACTATGTATCCAACCTTTCCACCAGTTCATGATTATCATTATTTGAACATAGTAGGAGTAGAGAACGAAAATGTTCATGTTAAAGATCAATATTTTGGTTATCATGGTCCGATACCTATTGACTTAATTAATAATTCTATTCAGTCTAAAAAGATTAAACAAGCAGGCGAAGTTATTAAGTTAAATATAGAAACTGCACGAATTAATAATTTTAATGATGAAATGATAAAATGTTTGAAATATGAGTTTTTATTGAAATTATCTCAGTATTTACAGGGGCATTTTCAATTCGACGGTGTTAGTTATTATACAGGGACAACAGCAATTTCTAAACTATATATGGAGATAGATCAAGTATTTTCAAATGCAATGAGTAGACAAGAAAGTATACAGGATAATTGGAATTTTTTAATTCGTAGATTTAATACTTGTTTTCTTTATAGTAGAGAAGGGATGCTATATTACTTAAATAAATATCACCATATAGTTTCTCTTGATATGGAAAAGTTGATTAATTATTTGGGATATTCCCTTAGCATTACACGGAAAATTTCTTTTATTATAATGCAGGCAAATTTAAAGAATAAAGATCCTCAACAAATTATACCTACCCTTCAATTGAAATTGGAAGAGCTAATGTCTGTTGAGAAGGATATTCATAAGGAAATAGATACTGTATATCAAAAATTAAACATAATGGAGAGAAGTATTACAGATTGACTAGTACTTATAATATTAGTAATATATGAAAATACAATAAAGGGTGATATGAATGACTAATAAAGCTGTTGAGCCGAAAATTCTTTATCTTAGTAGAGCAGATGTTCATAAGTTAGAAGAAAATAGTTCTGATATTTATATTAAGGGCGTAGAACGTGCATTAATCCTACACTCTCGTAAGGATTTTAGTCAACCACTGAAACCATACTTAAAAACTAACAAAAAAGATGAACATATTGCTGATAGGATTATCGCTATGCCTGCACATTTAGGTGAGCCGTCTATCTCTGGTATTAAATGGATTGGAAGTAAGCATGATAATCCATCTTTGAGAAACATGGAACGGGCAAGTGCATTAATTGTTTTAAATGATCCTCAAACAAATTTCCCGATTGCTATTTTAGAGGGAAGTTCTATAAGTGCAATGAGAACAGCAGCTGTTTCTGTAGTTGCTACGAGACATTTAGCCAATAAAGACTTTAGAAATCTATCTATTGTTGGTTGTGGCTTGATTGCTAAAATGCATGTAATGTCTATGTTAGAAAATTTCAAAAGTATTAAGAATGTTGTACTATACGATGTGGAGCTAAATAAAGCACAAGAACTAATAAAAGAGTTTCAGTCAAAATATAAAAATATATCATTTCGGGTTGCCGATAAAGTTCAGGATGCTGTTGAAAAAGCAGAAGTATTAGTTACATGTACAGTAGCGAATAAGCCATATATTAAAGCAGAGTGGATTCAAAAAGGAACATTTATTAGTAATGTATCTATTATGGATTTAGAAAGTGAATTATTTATACAAGCGGATAAGGTAATTGTAGATGATTGGGATCAAGCAAATAGAGAAAAAAAAGTAATAAATCAATTGGTTTTAGAAGGTAAATTTTCTAAAGAGATGCTACATGCTGAATTAGGGGATATTATTACTGGATTAAAAGCAGGGAGAGAACATAAGGATGAATTAATTATCCTAAACCCCATGGGAATGGCTATTGAGGATATTTCATGTGCATATGAGATTTATGAGAATGCTCTAAAAAATAACATTGGTAAATACTTGGATTTATATTAATTTGAAAATATTATAATTTTTTAGTCAGTGAGATGCTTTCGAGCATCTTTTTTTATTTCAAATGTTTTTTGAATAAGATAGATTAGTATTATCCTTGGTAATGTAATGAGATATAAGTGTATTTCAAAACTGTATTTGAACCACTCACTACTTAACGTTCTAACGGAATGTTTGAAGCGGGAGATTTCTAAGTATAGAAACTTAACTAGGTTATCACCGTAGTTTCTAAGATTTAGTCCTGTGTTAATATCTCTATCGTGATGTGTGCCACGAGGAGGAAAATGACACTCACGAAGATTTATACTTTTAATATCTTTATTTTGGTAACCACAACTCGAACATAGCTGACTAGCAGTAAATATTTTTGAGACAACTACAACTTGCTTCCTGTACCATTTTGCTTTGTATTCCAACATATTTTGAAATTATGACCAAGATACTTCACTGATTGCTTTGGCAAGTTTCCCGTTTTTTAGCATATTGCTTACTTGTAGATCCTCAATACCAATTACATCGTGGTTTTTGATGATTTCGGTAGAGATTTTATCCAAGTAATCTTTTCTTGCATTAGTAATATGTTCATGGACTCGTGCCACTTTCACACGTTGTTTACTCCAGTTCGAAGAACCTTTCGTTCTTCTGGAAAGGATGCGTTGTGCTTCCGCTAATTTTTTTTCTAATGTACGAAAGAATTTAGGGTTTTTGTATGTAGTGCCATTTGAAAGAATAGCAAAATCCTTTAATCCCATATCAATCCCAACAGAAGATCCTGTTTTCGATAATTCTTTTACTTCTGTCTCAACTAGCAAAGATACAAAGTATTTACCACTTGGATTCCGTCTAATGGTAGCATTTAGAATACGTCCCGTTACCTCACGGCTCTTTGCAAACCTCACAAGTCCGATTTTAGGTAGTTTTATTCGATTACCTATCACAGCGATATTTTCATTTGTTTCTTTCGTTGTGTAAGATTGGATTTTATTTCGTTTGGACTTGAATCGTGGAGGATCATTCTATTTCTTGAAAAAGCGTGAAAAAGCATCTACCAGATTTTTTAATGTAGATTGAAGCGCAATACTATCTACTTCTTTTAACCATATCGTATCATTCTGTTTTTTTAATTGAGTGAGCTCGGCAGAGCAAGAATTATATGTTAATCCTTTCCCTGTTTCTTTGTAAGTATTGTTCCACATAGTAAGGAACCGATTGAACACAAATCGACTACAATCAATCGTTTTCGCAATTAAGATTTCTTGTCTTTTATTCGGGTAAATACGAAATTTATATGCTTTATTTATTAACATTGATTGCGCCTCACTTTCTAGCATTCTTCTTAATAGTATACAAAATAAGTAGGCTTACGCCTACCGACATTCATCTCCCACCTAAAATTGGTGTTTCACACCTTCACATTTTTGAGGAAGGAGTCTTCTGTCGGAAAATGATAAATTTAAGGGTCCAGTTTGTTCAAAATCAGAAGAATTCATCGATCAATTGTTTGGAGACTTATGGCATTAAATTCGAATCCGCTGGTAATCTGCTATCAATCGCTTTCTTCTGTAATTATTTACAGAAGAACCCTTTTCTTTATTCATAAATTATGTCTTTAATTTTCCATAAATAGTTTTATTTTTCATTTTCAAAATCTAATTAATTATTTTTTGATTATCTTTGTTATACTTAAGTCAAGAAGAGGATGTATACTTTAAAAAAAAGAACATAGTAGTAATTTAATATATTGAGGGATAATATAAAAAGAAATAAGTTATCAAGAGTATTGATTATAATATTCTTTAGCAAATTGAAAGATAATAAGTAAATGGCAGTAAATTTAATAAGGTTATTCTGAAGTAGTTATTTAGATTAATATCTGAAGGAGTTGTTTATAGTGTGGCAGGAAAAGGTATTAAAAGAACTCATAATTAAAATGATAGAAGCAGATAGAGAAAATTTAAAACTTATTTCAGCTTTAATGGATTTGGATATACACGTAGAAAATAAAGCTTTTTTTTCTATTTATAAAATCTTGAAAGAAATAATTGATTTAGAGTTTCTATTACAAACTACAGAGAGTTACGAGAAGGAAGAAATAACAGTACAACAGCTAGGAGATATTTTATATGGACATATAGAAAAAAATAAAGCTAATAAAGTATAAATATACGTATTAGAAAAGAGCTGTTGTTGATGGATGAACAACTCTCTGTCAAGTAGGTAGCGAAAATATCTTTATATAATTTTTTATTTACGTGTAGTACGTTCACTGTTAGCAATAATAACATTTGTATTGTTATTATTAGTGAGTAGGGATCTGTTGTGGTGATAGTGAATTTTCTGATTTCCAGTATACGTAATTAGAAAGTAAATATAAGGCGTATTTCTATCGTGTATTTTACTTGTACTTTAACACTATATCTTTTGTTTGTCACAGTTTATACACGTTCTTTGGAAATATAGTAGTTTTACATGTATACCAAAACTTCTCTGATAATGTTCCTTCAGTTTTTTTTGTAAAGCAATCAGTAATAAGAGAAGCATTAGAAAGTAGTCATAAATGTTGAATTTGGAAGTGTCATATTATTTCAAGAAATAATAAGGGACTATAGTCACATTTAGTGAAGATTTATGTGGATTTCATTTATCAATAGTTCACCGAAAAAAAGCACCTACAAAGATGCATTTTCGTTCGGTGATTTTTTTGTGAATTGATATATGAAAATTGCACCTGAAATAACAAAATATTCCTTCAGGGACATCTAGTAATGTTATTCGCAATGTTTTAGAGATTAACACCTCATTGCCTGTAGTAGGTCTATAATCTCTTTGATTATAACTAATAGTAAATTCAACAACATTTAAAGTAACAAATAACCATAAACAAAATAGAATCATTTTTTGCTTTTAAACATAAAGCACCACTGTACATCTAATTTAACGTTGGAGAAAAAGAGGATGTTAGATTGTGAGTATGACCTTAATAATTCGGATTGGCAAAATATAAATGGAGATATAACTCAGAGGAAAATAAGAACCATTTCGAAACAGCATATAAAGAGTGTTCTAGATACTAGGATTGGAAGACGTAATTAAAGTAGAAAAATCCGTTCTTTTTTCATATCAAATAGAAAAAGGAATCACTAAGGATTCCTCTTCTAATTCCGACTTATCTAAATCACATATAAGCAAAGATTTAAACACTCATATATTTATATGTAGATAAATATATGAGTGTTTTAGGAAATACAGTGGAGTAGCTAAATATGGATAGGAGAAGAGGCCCAGATTGTGAAAAAGAACTTGCAAGACTGCGGATTATCCTACTAATAATTTTAATATGTAAGCACGGAAAGATGTAAGTAATTCAATTAGGTTTTACCAAAGGATTTGGCGTGTGAATATGTGGAATGCATTCACAGTTAAGAGGGTTGTCTCATAATATACATATAGATTTCTCTATTAAGATGAACAGATGGTGTGAATATATGGAAGATGTATACGCTAAAATTGACAGTCTAAAAACGGAACAAAAAGAAATCATGAGAGATATTCGTAATTTAGAGATGCGTACAACTATTAATGAGAAAGACATAGCTACAATCAATAAGCAATTAGAAAAAATAAGTACAAACACAACCTGGATTTTGCGAATCATTATTAGTGCGATAGTTATGTCAGTTTTAGGATTGATATTAAAAGGTATTATTTAACCTTGTGAAATAGTGAGATGTAATTGTAAGAGGGGCATTTGTCCCTCTTTTTATTTTGTGAACGAGAAGATCCCCTCCTCTAAGCGCGGAGTGAAGGTGGAGGATGAATCGTTTTTTTCTGATAAAAGGAGCTAAAACAATGTGCTAAACGGAATTGAGATGTGTGTGAAGTCAAATGAATAATTTTGGTTATTCCATACGCAAACGGGTTTCTTTAAAATCGGAACGATTTGGTATTTACTTTTTTTCACCTTTGTAGAAAACACATTTTTCGCATCTTTAATCGCTTGATTCTTAACCGCACTTAGTAGGTTAGCAAGAACATCTTTTGTACTTTTCTTAGTGCTTTTCTTTGCTTCAACCATTTCAGATACAAGTTCATTAATGACTTTGATATATTCGTGGCTACTTTGTTCCAATAAACAGATTTGTTCTTTTGTTGGAAGCAATTTAACTTTAACTGTTATGGTTTGAGACATAAGTTTCACCCCCTTGTTTTTTGATTTTCAACATAATGTTTTATTGTCTCACTTGATACATTTCCAGCAGTAGAAACAAAATAGGAACGTGTCCATAGACTTGGCAGGTGCATGAGATGGGGAAATTCTTCTCTCAAATACTTTGATGTCACTCCTTTAATTTTTGCCATTGTATCGGCGGGACTAAGTGTTGGCAGTGTATTTAAAAACAAGTGAACGTGGTCTTTTTCACATTCCATTGCGATAATAACAATATCCAGTTCATTACATATTTCTTGAACCAACATTTTGAAGCATTCTTCTACTTTTGTATTTAGAAAAATCTTTCTTCTGTATCGTGGACAAAACACAAAATGATAGTTAATGAATGATACGGTTGTTTTAGTTCTTCTATAATCATTTATCATAGTTACATTGTGTTAGTTTGTTCAATTAACTGCAACAAAAAGGATGAAAAATAAAAGATACCAACACTTTGGATACTTAAAGTACCACAAACCTTGTGATTTTTAGTGGTACTCCTTATCCAACCTCACTTTCATCCCATGCCTAAAGGCAATGGGCTTTCTCGTTCGAAAAGGGCTGTAAAGCCAATGTATGTGTGAAGTGAAAAGGCCGACTCTTATGAGATGTTTTTTTTGCTGTTTTATGGATGCCAAATAAGAGCGCAACATTTCAAAGGTCATCTTGTGATATAACTAGGATGAGTTTTAAACAAGGGGCTGAAGAAATGAATACATTAAAGGGAAAAGTCGCGTTAGTAACTGGTGCAAGTAGGGGGATAGTGCGAAATATTGCGATAAATTTGGCACAGGATGGTGCGTTGGTCGTAGTTCACTATGGAAAAAGAAGAAGCAGAAGAAGTGGTGCATAAAATTAAAAAAGATGGTGGTTCCGCATTCATAATTAGTGCGGATTTAAGCACTCTTAACGGTATCAATAAATTGTATCCAATGATGGAGAAATCCCTTCAAAAACATATAGGCGATACTACGGTTGATATTCTTGTAAATAATGCTGGAATCGGGCGGATTTTAACATTAGAAGAATCCACAGAAGAGTCTTTTGATGAGATTATGAATATTAATGTTAAGGCTCCATTTCTTATTATCCAACAGGCTTTACCACGATTAAAAGATGGAGGACGGATCATCAATATTTCATCGTTTGTTACATGTGTCACCTCGACAAGTGTTTTTGCTTACAGTATATCTAAGGGGGCAATTAATAGACGCACTCATACTTTAGCACAACAAAATTGGTTACCGCGGTATTACGGTAAACGCCATTCTTCCTGGCATAATTAATGCAGAAATGAATGCTGGAACATTGGGAAATCAAGATGGACAGAAATATGCTGCAAGTTTTTCGACCTTTAATAGATGGAGCCTAAAGATATAGCTGATATTGTAGCTTTTCTTGCTTCATCAAACAGTCGCTGGATAATTGGGGAATTAATCGATGCAAGTGGCGGATCTTGTTTATAATAGCAATGGAAAAAGCCAGCTTATATTGAGCTGACTTTGAAAATCTATTATTCAAATAGCTTATCCATTAAATTTTGAATTTCACATCTTCTTTTATCTGTTTCATGATTATCAATTGTATACGTATCATTTTCAATTATAAGAACGTCCCCTTCTTTTACATTAGAAGGAAGTTTGGATCTGGGTACATCAATTGTTATGTTATTGATTTCAATAACTGCTAATGCTCCTTCAAAACGGTCAATAATACCTCTTTGCATCGTTATCTCTCCGTTCTTACTGAAATATCTGAACCATCACTATTAATAACTACAGTTCCATTTAAATCAGTTCTATATACCTTAACAGACATTGAAGATAACTTGGCTAACGTTTCTTGTGTAGGATGTCCATATCTGTTACCTGCACCTGCACTGATAACAGCGATATTTGGTTTAACTGCATCTAAAAATGGCTGAGAAGAAGAAGTCTTGCTTCCATGGTGACCTGGTTTTAATACATCAGATTTTAGGTTTGAACCATGTGCTGCAATCATATCTTTTTCGCTTTTTGCTTCAGCATCACCAGTAAATAAGAATGATTTGCTGCCGTGCGTTACTTTTAATACAGAGCTCCATTCGTTTAAGTCATCACCATATTCTTTAACAGGGGCTAAGAATTGTGAATCTAAACCATTGATTGGTAAATTTAAACCAGATTTTGCTTCTTTAATTGTTAATCCTTTGTTGGCTACCGCAGTTAAAAAGTCTTTAAATGTTTGGGTAGTATGGCTTACTTTAGGTGCATACACATTTTTTACGTTCATAGAATTTAGGACTTCATCTAATCCACCTACATGATCAGCATCAGGGTGTGTAGCAATCATATAATCAATGGTTTGGAATCCTAGTCCTTTTAGATAATTTGCCACTACCTTACCTTTGCCATTGTTTCCTCCGTCAATGAGGATTGTTTCTCCACTTGGAGATTTTATAAACGTTGCATCACCTTGTCCTACATCAATATAATGAACTTCTAAATTGCCCTCTGGTTGAGGAAGGGGAGGACGGAAGCTTGGTTCTAATACGCGAGCTAAGAATGCAGCAGACTGCTCACTTGTTACTTTTACGTCTGCACCAAATGTACCATCAGGGAAAGATTTAGCACTTGCAAGATTAGGGATAAATAATGCAGCAATCATTAGAAATGCCGTTAGTAATAAACTGAGCTTTTTCAAAAATATCGCCTCACTTTGTATATTTTTTTAACTTATTTAACTTTAGCATTTCTTACCAATAATTCAAAGCCTAATAGAGTAATATATTTGGTTACACTAGTAACGGAAAATGAGAGGATTAAAGTATGTATTAAAAAAATGAGGTTTAATTTAAAAACGACTCTTCAGATTTGTTTATTTTGTGTTTCGATGGACAAGTTAATGCAATAGGTCTTGTTCATTTTAAAAACATATGAAAAGGCAGATAAGGAATTTTCATGTGTTTTTTTGGGTTTTTAGGGGGAATAAAAAGGATAGTCATTATTTAAGACTTAACGCTTTCTCTACGAGCTGACGAATTGCTTCATTTCAATTACTTATCTTGTTATCGTGCCAAAAATCCTCTATTTATTTTACTTGTTCTTTTGTAAATGCAAATAAATTTTCATGTATGGGAAAAGCTTGTTACAATAGTAAAGAATAACTTGGGTACAATTGATAATGAAATGGGGAAAGATATTAGATGAAAGCAACCGGAGTAACTAGAAAAATAGATGAATTAGGGCGTGTGGTAATTCCAAAGGAACTTAGAAATACGCTAGGTATTAAAGAAAAATCACCATTAGAGATCTTTGTAGAAGGTGAAGATATTGTTTTACAGAAGTATCAGCCGGGTCGTGTTTGTGCATTAACAGGAGAGGTGTCAAATCGTAACATAGCATTAGCAAATGGTAAGATAACATTAAGTCCAGAAGGTGCGGAACTATTAATAAAAGAAGTAAAACAGTACCTTGTGAAATAAGTGGCTCCTTAAAAGGGGCTTTTTTAAAGATCAATAAAATAATTTCACGTACCGTAATTATTATAAAAAATAACAACACAACGAACTAGTCTACATTTAACTTTTGCGACATAAATATCTTTGATGTTACGATATTTATATATTCGTTCTGAAAATAAAAGGGCTGAATGAAGATGAAAAATCATGTAGGGGTAGCGTCACATCTCTATCAGGGGCACGGCAACGATTACTTCTTTTTGGGGCCACTTAATAAAATAGCCACAATCTATTTATAAATAGACTGTGGCTATTTTTGTTTAATTTGCAGCTTTTAATCCATTAGGTGAAATGGCCATATCAAATTGGATATCGGGTGGTTGACGATTATCGTCCAATCCATATTTCCCGAATCGATTTATATGAAAGGTAAGGTATGGACTCAAATCAGATAGTACTTCTTCGTCTAATTCATTTCCTTCTTGGATGTATTCATGCAGGATACGAGTAAGTTGAAAGACGTTATAAAAAATGACACAATTTGCAATTAGATGATTGTATTTTATAATTTTCCGTTGTCTTTCTCGATGATTTTCTGCAATAATTCCATCTCCTCCGAAGAATAACCATTTTGTAAATCCATTAAAAGATTCGCTTTTATTTGTAGCCGCTTGAATTGTACTTCTTAATTCCTCGTCCGATAAATATTTCAATAAAAATAATGTACGGATTGCACAACCTAATTCACGGAATGCTTGATATAATTTGTTTTTCTTGCTATATGCACTGAGTTTATTAAGAATAGTAGAAGGATGAATACGTCCCATTTTAATTGACATCACGACACGTAACATATCCTCATAATGATCTTCAATTATGTTCCAATTTACCGAAGTTGTAAATAGTTCATTAATATGCTGATAATTAGAGTTGTTATGTGGCCTTAATAATTTTAAATTTTTCCAATTTCGAATCCGGGGCATAAGTTGGATTCCTAATAAATAGGATAATCCAAATATCGGTGCATTTTGTCCTTGCGTATCAGAATGCAGTGTATTAGGTTGAATATCAGATTGATTTTTCATTAGAATATCCAAAATATAAACACCTTCCCAGACACCACAAGGTATAAAGTGACTGAATAAGGCGATATAATTATCTGAAACATGGTAATATCCAATTCCACCATACCCACCGTAACGAATATGATTTTCAGATAATAAATTTTGTTCATAGAGATCCCACTTTGTTCCATCAGCTGACGCACTATTTCCAGTTCCCCAATATTTCGGTAGATTAAATTTATTATAAGCATTAATTAACCATTCAATGGCTTTCTGGATATTGTCTTCAGTAACGTGTCGTTCATTAACCCAAGAAATCTGTCTTCGATCCACTGTACCAAGGGAACGGGCTGCTTGAGTAGGACCTAAATTACAACCATAACAAAAAGCGGTTGTTAGATAACGTTGAGAGGGTTTAGCGATCTTGGCATCATAACCAGAAATAGGACCGAAAAATCTTGTCCAATTTAACCAATACTCTGTGTCACTCAATAAATCTAAAACATTAATAGGTACCATTTTCTCTTCAATTCGTTTTCTAACAGCCTTTAATAACGGAGATATTTTTTTCTTTTTTAATTTTGTTATAAAAGGTTCTCCATTTCGAATGGTAACAGCTTTATTCTTTGGAAAAGAAATATCTACTTTTTTCGCAAGTGCTTCAAGCTTATCATACACCTGTTTTTTAAATTCCCCAGCTGTTGTTGGAAGGCCTGCTTGTTCACAAAACGTATGTAGATTTTGGCGACATTCATCCCAAGATATTAATTGCTCTCGATAATCAGCGTATTGTTCGCTACCTTCAATACATAAATCTCCGGATTTTAATTCATTTCTAACTTGATAAAATACACAAGATTCAAAGTGTCGTCTATTAATTTTGTTTGGATATACATTTTTTCTACGGTTAGAGCTAATCCAACGCCACCAGCCTTCAGGAATCCAGGTTAAATCAACAAGAGGAACTGATTCCCAATCATTTTTATTCATTCCATTCTTACGCGTGTAGATAGTTGAAATCCATTCAGATTTTTTATGTTTATTTTTTAATAGGAAAGAAATAGCTTGTTCTAGCCCTTTATTTTGTGTAGTTGATTTAAACTTTAATGACTCCAGCATCTTAATTAATTCAGAACGATTACTTTTTAAATATTTCCACATAAAAGAATAATAGTTATTTCCAGTATAGGATAAGTGTTCTTCACAGTTCTCTAGAATTTGTTGCCCACGATTTCCACCAATTAGTGTTTCTAATAACTGTAATCGTGTTTCAGAAGAACCTTCTAGTTGATAAGTAGTGATGGTATCGCGTAATGTCGTAATGAGTTCGTCTGTTTGTTTTTCTCGTTTTTCTTTCAAAACATAAAGAGCTCTTTCCGCTTTATTTTCAGCTTTGGCAATTCGTTTGATATACATTGTTCCAATATCATCAATCGTTTTGGCGTATTGAACATGTAATAAAGCTATAGCTAGTGTATATCGTTTATGTTGTTCAAGTTCTTTCATACGGGCCGCATCTAATGTTTTTGCCTCTGCAGCTAATCTTTCTATTTTAGCAGGTGGGATAAGTAGATTTTGAAAAAATTTACTTCCCAGCTGTCGGTCACTAATCCAATTTTTTCGTGCAATCCATGTTTTGATTTGTTCTAGTGTAGGACGACCTGGGTCTCGTTTTATCGCATACCAATCAGAATAAGTAGCCCCATCAATCTGTTGAAATAGTTTATCTGTTTTTTCTTTTTCTTCATTGCTTAATGAATCTGCAACTCGTTTATATAAAGTACGATAAGCCATACTATGGATATGGTCTACAGATTTTACTAACGTCTGAAATGCAGGTAATTCATAACTATGTTTGACTAATTCGTCAATCGCAATATTCACAATATCACTTTTCGCATCTTTC
Organism: Bacillus sp. FSL R9-9492; assembly: GCF_038007365.1. Taxonomy (NCBI): domain Bacteria; kingdom Bacillati; phylum Bacillota; class Bacilli; order Caryophanales; family Bacillaceae; genus Bacillus; species Bacillus sp. FSL R9-9492. Next base: position 3,305 of record NZ_JBBOXC010000002.1, on the reverse strand, counting down.
TCTAACACTGCTTTTTCCATTGCTGTTAACATAATTTGACGGGCTTGATTATCAAATAATTTTGCTTTTCGATAGTTCCGAATCATGGTGATTTGACGTTTTCCGGTTCCCGTCCGATGATAAAAATCCCATTTTTCATTACCAGAAAGAGTAATATTAGATGTTCTAGCAATATGCTTGATAATGACAAGGGGAACATCTGTAATCGGAACAAAATAGTTTAAACACTGAAAAGTTTTTAGCAAAATTAAAAAGTTCAACTGAGAAGATGGATTACGAGAATGTGTTTTTGTCCAATTTAATTCTTTTAATGAAGGAGAAAATAGCTTATCTAGTTCTTTGGGTGTAGGATTACTTTTTAACCTTGGATAAGCTGTTTCTTGAATAGTAAGCATGTCATAACTCCTTTCTAGTTATAGGAACTCCCAATTTCAAATTTACATTTGTCTAAAAATATGATGTATAATCTCTACGAGATTTTTATCTTTCTTCACTAAGCTTCTGTAGTATATTCCATTGTTCTTCTGCAGATGGAGTAACATATCGACGTGTTGTTTCAATAGATTCATGTCTGGCCATTTGTGCAACTAACACAAGATCACCACCACTAACTTCTAAAAGACTTTTACAATATGTATGTCTAAGACTGTGTGTTGTCATTCCGCCTTTTGGTGAAACTTGCTCTAAAAGTGGTTTCACTTGTTTATGAATAGCTTGTCTGGTCATTTTTTTCTTATGAGTGGAAAGAAAAAGTGTAGTGTTATCGACAGATTGTCCGCGAACTTCAATCCACTCATCGAGGGCGCGACAAATATCTTTTACTGCTTTTACTACATCAAGCTTACCACCTTTCCCTTCACGAATTGTAATAGTTCCTACACTACCAATTTTTCTATAATCCTCTATCTCTAAATTTACTACCTCACTAATCCGAAGGCCCGCTTGTAACATTAAACGAACCATGGCCATATTTCTTTTTCGTTTCCATTCATTTTCTTCTCGTCGAATCAAGTTAAGTAATTTCACTTGTTCCATGTCATTCAACCAACGTGGAGTGTCTTCTAACCTAGAAATACGTTTTATCTTTATTTTTTTGGTGGGATCATATATTGCAATCCTTTGTTCAATAAGATACGACCAGTATACTTTTAATGAGGCAATTCTTTTATTAATTGTAGACTTTGCCACTTTTTCAATGGTCTGCATATGATGAATCCATTCATGAATAACTTTTGCACTTATTTCATCAGGATTCCAATTTCGTTCATGTGAAATTTGTAACCATTCCATAAATTGACGGACTGAACGAACATACACTTGAATTGTTTGCTCTCGTTTCCCTTCATTTTTTAACCAGGTTTTAAAATCCATTGTTATCCTTCTTTCTTCAATTGTGTTCCGTAAACTTAATTTATCATCGATTTTAAATGTGTTCCGTAAACAATATCTATTATATTAAGTTTAATAAGTTAACGGAAGACATCTTCTGTTAACAAAAAAATATATCAAGGAATATTTATGTTAAAAGATAAAGCATAAGAAGAAGTTAAAAATAGATACTATTAAAATCGTTCTGTTTTTGTGAGTGGTAATTTTAAAGGTAAATCCATATACCTTGCATTACAAGTTATTGTGTGTTATTTTTATATTCATAACACTTGCATTGCAAGTTATTATTGTGATCATTTACCTTGTATTACAAGTTACTAGAAAATATGTATGAAAAGGGGGATGAAATGGCAGACTCAACGCAAATGTTAAAAGGTATTTTAGATGGATGTATTTTAGCCATTATTCAAGAAGGGGAAATATACGGTTACGAATTAACGGAGAAATTGCATAGCTATGGTTTTCATTCGTTTAGTGAAGGAACGATATATCCATTATTATTACGTATGCAAAAAGAAGGATTAGTTACGAGTGTATTAAGGGAATCTACGGCTGGTCCAAAACGAAAATACTACCTGTTATCAGAATTAGGTGAAAAAGAATTGGATAGTTTTAAAGAGCGTTGGATCGATTTAAAACTATCTGTTGAAAATGTGATTAATAAAGGGGGAAAATAGCATGTTATCAACGAAGTCTGAACAATTTTTAGTCGAACTTAGAATGTATTTATTGCAACGAGGAAAAAAAGATGAAGATATAAATGGAATCGTGGAAGAATTAGAAGTCCATTTAATAGAAGCTGAAAACAAGGGGAAAAGTGTAGAGACTATTATTGGCAAAAGCCGAAAACAACATATGAAGAATATTGGAAAAGAACTACCTGTAGATAAAGAAGGATTGTTCGTATTAATTCCTGCAGCAATTCTAGTTATTCTCGCTTATATGTGCTTTGCTCCAGCTATTAGAGGACATTTCAAAATTTCACAAAACATATTGTTATTTGGATCATTACCCCTATTTCTGACCCTTTCTGTATTTGCAATTACACTATTCAAAGGAATTCCTAGAGTATATCCATCTACAAAAAGTTCACTATTTCTTGTAATGTTAGCTAATTTTATTGCTATCGGAGTCTGGGTAGGATTCTATTTTTGGATGAATAAACAAATTGATACTGATTATTTTGTGGCAACTACACTACAAAATTATAGTATTGCGGCTGTTTGTATTCTGATTTTTATTATGTTTGCGTTGTATACAAAATCGTGGATTACGATTTTTGTAGCATTTTCAATGTGTATAGGCCCAATCTTAGAAAGGGTAATCCCAAGTGAAATAAATAAAGACCCACTGTATATTACAGTAACGATTATCGGTTGTGTTGTCATAGGTATTTGTTTAGGGATATATTTCTACAAAAAAAAGAAAAAATCATGAAGCAAGCCATTAAACAGGATGAAGCTTGGGCGATGTACAAAATCCTAATTTGGATTGTATTCATTTAAGCGTCTATTATATATCTCTATTTTTCGATAAGTATTAGCATAAAGGAATACATTTTGGTTAATCTTCTTTCAAAATGTATTCCTTTTATTTGTTGTAAAATGCGTGTTTAAGTGATATTTCGATTAAATTACAATCATGAGTGGCCCCAAAAAGAAGGAATCGTTGCCGTGCCCCTATTTGACTTGATACGAGAGATATAGTAGGCCTCTTTATCTTGTATATATTGAAGGTCTTTTAAATGAAAATAACCTAAATCTCGGATACATAAATCATTCGCTGTCACAGTTGGAGCACACAGAGAGCCGTAAGTGCGATCATGTTGTTTACCTGGACCTGTATGAATATGAAGGAACTGTCCACTTAACAAATCATACTCAAGTTGAATTTTTATCCCAGCTGTATGGCTGCAG